>CALGTK010000249.1 GCA_937904325.1 uncultured Planctomyces sp. | reverse complement strand
TTATGACGGTCATTTTGACGTGCCTTGCGATGTTCGCATTCATCATCCTCGACTCCGTGTCGAAGATGGAGACCTCAGCAATCATCCCGATCATCTTCGGTCTGATCGGAGCATCGCTCGCCTGGATGTGGTGTTCACAGAACGAACGCGGCATCAGCTACCCGTACATCGGAGTTGGAGCATTGCTGGGTGCGATTGCGGGCGCACTGCTTGTTTCCCAGGCTGGAAATCAGGACGGGATCACGACGGCTTACGGACGTTTGACCAATCGTGATCTGCTCGAAATGAAACAGAAACGCGACATGGCCAACCAGTTTGTCATCAGCGCGTTTCGGGAGCGAAGCGAAGAAGTGCATCCGATGATGGCCAACTATTACCTCCGTCAGTATCGCTTCGGTGACACATCAAGCCGGTCTGTCGTGACGAAAATGTTGCTTGAGAAGGAAGCCGATAGCTTAGGGATTGAGATCAGCGACGAGTTCATTACCGATTACATCAAGACGGTCTCCGAAAACGCAATGAGCCGTGAAGCTTTGACGAAGATCCGAAGCCAGTTGGGCATCGGCGAGTCGGAACTCTACGAAACGTTGCGAGCAGAATTACGAGCACGCGTCGCATCGCGAGTGCTGAATCCCGAACTGGTCCACATGCCGGATCAGTACTGGGGTGACTTCGAGAAGCTGAACGTTCGGCATTCGATTGACGCGGTCGCCATCCCTGTCGAGCCTTTTGCAACTCGACTGCCAAAACCCAGCGACAAAGAGATCAAAGACATCTTTGAGGCCTTCAAAGGCGTTTATCCGATGGGTGAAAATCCTGGATTTGTTCAGCCTGATCGTTTGAAACTCGCCTGGTTTGAATCTGACTACGAATCGGCTGAAGCGTTGGTCGGCGAAATTCCTGAAGATGAGCTGAAGGCTCGATACGAAGAGCGAAAAGAAACCGAATACAAAATTGAAACGTTACCTGACCTCGGTGCTGGCTTTGACGACGGCGTTCCAAAGTTCGGTGAACCACCTGCTCCAGTAAAATCAACCACACCCGAAACCGAAGGTGATGCTCCGGGAGAAGCTGCGAAGTCAGATGAGCCGGAAGCCGCCCCTGCAGCGAAAACCGGCGACGATGCTCCAACCGAAACGCCAGCCGGTGACGACGAGCCACCTGCCGAGGATGCAACATCGACCGATAAAAAACCAGACGCTGCTTCTGCGACTGAGCCAGGTGCCGAAGAGTGTGGCGTCGGCGATGAACAGGATCAGAAAGAGGACGCTGAAACCGACGAAGCAAACGCCAGGAAGGACGAACAGCCAGAGACCCCTGAAAAGACTCCGGTAGCCGATCCGCAGCCGGCCGCCGATTCGAAAACAGATGCTGGAACGAAGCCTGCTGTTGAGGAACCTCCTGCCGAGCCGGTTGACTCTCCGAAAGACGCCAGCGAAGAACCAGCGGATGTTAATCTGGGGGGAGTGAAGTACCGATCGTTCGAAGAAGTGCGGGATGAAATCCGCGATCTCATGCTGCGTGAAAAAACCGAAAAACAAATTGAGAAGCAGATTTCTGCCGCCATCAGCGCTGTGAAAGACTGGCGATTTAAATTTCGGGAAGCGAAGCCTGAAGAGGTGAAGGATGCCCCCAATGTTGACCTGAAATCCGAAGAGTATAGAAAATATCTCGACGAAGTAAAAAAGGATCACGACCAATACAACGCTGATCTCGCTGCGAGAATTGCAGCAAAAGCAGAAACGTATGCCAAAGAGAATGGTCTCAAATTCGTGGCAACTGAATTCCTGTCGCAACAGGAGTTGATTGAGCATGACGAATATCGCCTTGGGTCTGCACAAGAACCATTCGATCCATTGGATCCGTCGAACTTTATGGATCAAACTCAACCAAAGTCAGCAGCCGCTCGGTTGTTTACCGGAGCGACGACATTGTTCATCCCTGAGGAAGCGCAGGACCTGTCCGACGACGCTCGCTACGCCTTCTGGGCTGCAGGAGAGAATGAGCAGCATGTGCCAACACTCGACGAACCAGGAGTTCGCGAGCAGGTTGAAAAAGCTGTGAGGATTCGAAACGCCCGTTCGGATGCTGAAGCACGAGCGAAAGAACTAGCCAAATCTCTTCAAGCGAAACTTGCCGAGTCAAGCATCGTGTCGATCGCCGAAGGTGTCGCTGATCAGTCTGTCTTCGGAGCCAAAGCACCTGTCATCAAAGAGGCGAATGAAGAGGACCCATCGGACTCCGAACCGGCCGAAGATGGCGGCGAAGCCTCGGACGAGTCTGAGAAGGAAGATCCCTGCGAAGACGAAGAAGGAGCTGAAGCAGCCGCAGGTGAGACTGAAACCAAAGAGTCGGCACCTGCCGCGGTTGAAACAGACAACGAAGAAGCACCGAGCAATAAAGTCGTTGACGAACCATTGTCCGTGCTCGGTGGCGAATCGTTTACCTGGTATCGACAGTCAAACCAGGCACTGCAAGGGAATCAGTTTGGTCAACCGACGCTTGAGTTCGATATCGTGTCTGGTATCGACGGAGTCGATGACAACTTCATGAAAACAGTGTCGGAAACACCAGTCGGTGACGTTGTTGTCATTCCAAACGTAACGAAGCAGATTTACTACGTTGTCTACGTAAAAGCTCGCAATCCTCCGTCCGACGACGATGACGATCCCAGCCTGGCACGGAACCGGCAGCAGTTCATCACCGAGAACGTTCCGATGTCGCAAATCTACGGTCAGTTGGCAAATTCTCAGGGCTCTGAGATTTATCAGGCGTGGCAGGCCGAGTTCTTCGCGAAGCACAACGTCAGCGTCGAAGAACTGGATGCCATTTAGACCATTTTCATGGTTTCTGTGCAGGAGCTAGATCGCTGAAAGGCCTTGGTTTTCTTGGTGGCCCTCCTGCAGGGCTCTGAAAACTAACGATGAAAGTGCTTTAGAGTCTTCCAGTCTGAACGCCAAGTTCAGGAAACGCCTCGTTCATCCCACCAATGACCGAGGCGTTTCTTTATTCTCCACGATCGATGATGTCGTTACGGGCGGCTGGGCGAAGCAGGTGAGGCCTCCTAATCTCTACAGACTATCCATTCTACTTTCAGCCAGCTTTGCGGTCGATTCGGCATGTGAGAAGCTGTTTTCGCAATCTGCTGCGGCACCGACGGCAACGTGACGATACTGGTTACTGCGGCGGGTCAATCATTCGGCGACATTTATAATTCTCGTTTCAATTTCAGGCTGACATGTCGACCAGCATCGACGAAATCCCGAAACCGCGTATGACGGCTCGAGCGTTGCTGCGTAAAATTTTGATGCTGGACGATACGCCTCATTCAGTGGCTCTCGGCACGACAATCGGGATGTTTATCGGGATGACACCAACGGTGGGCGTTCAGATGATCATCGTGGTGGTCATAGCTTTTCTGACTCGGCCGCTCCTCCGCTTCAACAAGATCGCAGCCGTACTGACGGTCTATGTGACAAATCCGCTGACCTTTGTTCCTATCTACTGGTTCAACTATCAGGTCGGGACATGTTTTATCCCGTCCGACGTCACGTACGAAGACTTCGTGGCGATCGTCCAATTCGACAGCCACGAGAAGTGGTCAGAGCGAGCGTTATCGTTGATTACCGACCTGGGAGCACCGCTGCTCGTGGGATGCCTGTTGGTCGCCATCGTGAGCAGTGCGGTGACCTATCCAACGATGCGATGGTTGCTTCGTCGATGCCATCAAAGTGAAGTTCCGAACGACGATCAGAATCACGATCGGGCTTCATTGTGAGTAACACGTTTCATCTGACAGCGCGAGTCGGTTTCGGTCTGGAAGCCGTTGTTTCCCGCGAGCTGAAAGCTTTGGGTTTTGAAGACCCGAAGTCCGAAGACGGACGAGTCCATTTCTCCGGCGGGCTTGACGCTATCGTTCGCGCGAACCTCTGGTTACGGAGTGCGGATCGCGTTGTGCTGCAGATCGGCGAGTTCAAAGCACACGATTTCGGCCAACTGTTTGACCTGACGCGGGATTTGCCCTGGGAACAATGGTTACCACGCGACGCTGAATTTCCAGTCACGGGCCGATCGTCGAAGTCGCAACTCCACAGCGTCCCTGACTGTCAACGTATCGTGAAGAAAGCAATCGTCGAGCGACTTCGATCGGCGTACGACGTTGACTGGTTCGAAGAATCCGGACCGCTGTACCCGATCGAGGTTTCTGTCCACAAGAACAACGTGAAACTGACAATTGACACATCCGGTTCGGGGCTCAACAAACGCGGTTACCGAAAGCTGACGGCAAAGGCTCCACTGAGAGAAACGCTGGCGGCGGCGATGGTTCAGCTCAGCGTCTGGAATCCCGAGCGTCCCTTCGTCGACCCGTTCTGCGGTAGCGGGACGATTCCCATCGAAGCGGCGTTGATTGCGACCAACCGGGCCCCAGGACTGAACCGCGTCTTTGCCTGCAGCGACTGGCCTCAGATTGAAGACTCCGTCTGGGAGCACGCCTGGCAGGAGGCGAAAGACCTCATGCGTCCGGCTCCCGAAGAGCTACTGATCGGGACGGACGTTGATCCCGTGGTTCTTGGGATGGCACGGTTTCACGCAAACAAAGCCGGCGTTGGCGAGCTGGTACATTTTCAACAGCGACCGTTCCATGAGTTACGTTCTCAGAAAAAGTATGGCTGTGTAGTCACGAATCCGCCCTACGGAGAGCGGATGGGCGAAGAGGCGGAAGTCGAAAGGATTTACGCCAGCATGGCCGGAGTCTTCAACAGGCTCGAAACCTGGTCGTTCTTTGTACTGACACCGTTCGAAAAATTCGAAAAAACGGTCCGCCGGCAGTCGACGCGTCGACGGAAACTCTACAACGCAAAAATCGCCTGCACGTTGCATCAGATACTTGGACCTCGGCCGCCGAAACGCAGCGCAGTTCAAGCTTCACCTGACGAAGCTGATCAATAACTTCGCCGCAAATAGCGCAGCGAGGGAGCGTGGAAAGTTTCGTGAAGTCTTCGGATAAATCCAACCTGCGAAGCACAAAGTGCTGCGCAGCCGGCCACAGCGCACCAAAGATGCCAGCGACGATTGCCGCGTAAAGCACGGACTCGATGATGTGTCCGACGATGCAATTGCGAAATCAGATGGCGTGCTGAATGCTCGCCGCCAAAAATATCGTCAACCCAGCAGTGGCAACAAAGCGAAAGACAGTCATGACGTCGGCTGCGGCCGGAGTGAGCAGCTGATCCCGATAAGCCAGACAAATGTTAACCACCCGAAAATAGACGAAGACCAGCGCGAGGGTACGGCCCGTTTCCGCGTTGGCAAATACCTTCAGCACTGCGTCCGAACCTTCTTTGCTTATTCCTTGCTGTTCATATCCGCCATGTCGACGCAGCTGGAAATCATAAACTTATCATCAGGAACTTCGACGGCTTTCAAAGTGGCGATCGCTTCGACTTTTTTGTCAAGTTTCACGTCAGCCCTGCTGGTGACGCAATAGGACCATCCATGAAAGAAATCTGGCGAAGAATAATGACACTCCGCTCAGCAGAACGGGCAGTAAAAGTTAAGCAGGTATCGAACGCGGCGCCAGTCGTTAAGTGCTCCGGTTGTTACTTCGATTTGTTGTACTCGACAAATTCGCCGTTGGTGTATTTCTGCCAGTAGACCTTCAGGTCGGAAGCAACCTCTCCTGAAAGAAGAACGACTCCGATGACGTTTGGAAATGCCATACCCAGAATCATCAGATCGCCAAAGTCGAGCACATTCGTCGCGGAAACGATTGAACCTAGAAATACGAAACAGAGAAAGATGATGCGATACACCATCGATGACCCATCACCAAAAATGTAGGCCCAGCAGCGTTCTCCGTAGTAGGACCAGGAGATCATCGTCGAATAAGCAAACAGTGTGACGGCGATTGCCAGCACATAACGGAAACCTGTGATCTGGCTGTCCATCGCGAGTGATGTCAGCGTTGCGCCCTGATTGCCGTCGCGAGCTGCGGCAAACATTGGATCGGGGTTGTCGTAGGCTCCAGTGATTACAATGACGAGCGCGGTCATTGTGCAGATCACAACTGTGTCGATGAAAGGTCCGAGCAAGGCGACAACACCCTCACGGATCGGGTATTCGGTTTTTGCCGCCGCGTGTGCGATCGCCGCTGATCCAACGCCAGCTTCGTTGGAGAACGCTGCTCTCTTGAAGCCGGTCACCAGCACGCCGATAAATCCACCATAGAGCGCATCGTCCGAGAACGCTCCGGATAAGATCGATGAGATTGCGTCAGGGATCAGGCCGGCATTCATCAACAGGATTGCCAGGCAGGATAGGACATAGACTCCGCACATTGTCGGTACGATTTTTTCGGCGACCCGGGCAATTGAGCGGATGCCGCCGATGATGACGAAGCCGACGGCCACCGTCATGACGGCGCCGTAGATCCAACGGTTGCCGTCGTCTTTCAGAAATTCGATGGACTCGGCGACCGCGTTCAGCGACTGATTCACCTGAAAGGCACATCCGCCTCCGAATGAACCGCCGATACACAACACGGCGAATGCAAATCCGAGAAACGATCCGACAGGTCCCAGTCCCATTTTCGCAAGACCTCGCGAGAGGTAGAACATCGCTCCACCCATAACGCGTCCGTCCGGGCGAACTTCGCGGTACTTCTGGCCGAGGGTACATTCAACAAATTTTGAAGTCATGCCAAGGAAGCCCGCGACAATCATCCAGAATGTCGCTCCGGGGCCACCCAGTGCGATGGCGATGGCGACTCCCGCGATATTTCCCAGTCCGACAGTTGCGGACAGCGCTGATGTCAATGCCTGAAAATGGCTGACCTCACCCGCATCCTCCGGATTGTCATACCGGCCGGCCGTTACAAGGATCGCGTGTTTAAACGCTCGGATATTGATGAACCCCATCCGGACGGTGAAAAATATCGAGCCCATAACCAGCCACAAAACGGCCAGTGGCACGACACCTCCCACTTTGTAGAACATGCCGGCGGCAAGGAACCCGTTGACCTTTCCGAATGCATCGTTGACCTGGTCCTGAAATCCGCCATCTCCGTCGGACTCGGTATTTTCGACCGGCGGCGTTGGAGCAATGTCGGTCGATGCGGATTCCGCTTCATCCAACGAATCGGTGTCGGTGACGACCTGCTCTGTTTCCGGCGTGCCGGCGGAGTCCTGCGCAAGTACAGACGGGCCGTTGAGCAGAAGTGTTGATGCAAGGATTGCGAATAGAAGAATTCGTGAGGTAACCACGGTTCGCATATAGAGTCTCTCCCGAAGAATCTGGGGATCGGCGTTGGGCAAAAACTAGAAGATAGAACGAAATCGTAAACGAACCCGGCGGATCCTGGCAGCGAGGATTCAACATCGAAATCGGTAGACCGCTCAGGAAGCGGGTGTCGCTGGCGGATTGCTGCAGAAGCGAAAGTAGACTTCGCCGGCTTTTTCGAGCTGGTCAACTTCGATCCACTCATCTTTTGTGTGAGCCTGGTCGATCGAGCCGGGGCCGAACACGACTGACGGGACTCCAGCACTGCAGGTTCGAGAGGCGTGCGTCCCGTAGGGCACTCCCACGGAATCATGGGGGCCTGCGACGTCTGAAATATGGCTCTGAAGACCGTCGGCCAGCCAGCCGTTGTCATCGTTACTCAAGGTTGGACTGACGATGTACGGCGGCATCATTTCGAATTCGAAGTCCAGTTTGCTGGTAAGGAAATTGCGAATGTCGTCGTAGGCTTCGTCAGCGTTGTCTCCGGGAGTGAGACGCCGGTCGACTTCGATCGAGCATTCGTCCGGTACGACGTTCACGCTGGCTCCGCCGGAAATCAGACCGACGCTCAGCGTGGCTGGCCCGCACAAAGGGTGAGCCGGCGATCGTCCTGGCAACTCGCCAGCATATTCTTCCAGACAATTAACCAGACGAGCCATCCGGTAAATTGCGTTGACGCCTTGTGTCGGGTCGGAACTGTGGCACGCTCGACCTTCAGTGTTGATTACAAATCGAGTGACGCCTCGATGAGCAACGACGACGTCGAGCAGCGTGGGTTCCGCGATGATCGCAGCATCAGGCTGATCATTGAGCAATGTCGAGCGATCGTCGCCAGGCTGCCAGTAGCGAATCAAGTCGTTGATGCCGGTCGTTGTGGCTTCTTCGTCACAGGTGCAGCTCATGACGACGTTGGCAGCTCCTGCGGGTTTCTCCAGAACAAGTCGGCGAAACGCCCAAAGCATCGCGGCCATCCCGCCTTTGACGTCAGACGATCCGCGACCGTAAAGCCGCCCGTCTTTGATCGTTGGTTCGAACGGCGGAATCGTCATTCCGTCAACGGGAACGGTGTCCTGGTGCGCGTCCAGCAGGAACGTTTGCGTCGCGTCAGGGCTTTCGAACTTAGCCAGCACATTGCAGCGCCCGGGCGACACTTCAACCACTTCGTGCGGGCAACCAAGATTTGTAAAGAATCGACGAAGATATTCCGTCACGTTTGCTTCGAAATAAATCGGTCCCGAAAGGTCGCGGCCCATCGGATTCACACTGGGAATCGCAACAAGGTCGCTCAGAAGATCGACAACACTTCCAGGCATGTGATCTCTCCTCTAAATTTGATCGGGATCAGACCGAGGATGATTTGAAGACGACGCCTTCGTCGATCTTTGAAAAACCAACAGACTCGAACACTTTCCTGGCGGCAACGTCGTTGTCTTCAACATTTGCAGTGAGTCGCGTTACCGTTTCTTTGCGAAGGCGTTTAATAACCTCCAACAGTAGTGCCTGACCAAATCTCTGGCGGCGGTATTTTTCATCGACCCAAAGATCGACGAGGCCAATCGCCTGTTCGTTCCAACTGTTGGCGTAGGCGTCCAGACCGACGATGGTTACTCCGGCAACCGGCGGTGCTTCACCAGCTTTCGGTACGAGCACGCAGTAAACGGCGTCCAGTCGCCCGTAGCGGCACATCCACCACCACGAACACGGATCCGGGTGATCGACCAGTACGAGTTCCCATTTGCGGCGGATGATGGTCGTTCGAAAATGTACCGGATCACGGTCGCTCATCTGGCGACTGGTAATCGCGTAACGACCAGTCGCTTCGTATCCCTGACTCGTGAAAAACGGCGCTGCGGATTCGTCGGACTGTAGAAAGCCGGCGGGCTGAGCCCCTCCATATAATCCGAAATAGAACGGGTCGGTCTTGCGGGATGAACCAGCCAGTATTTGCGTCGCGCCTTTACCTTTAAGGTAGGTTTCGGCTCGGCTGACAAGTTCGCGGCCGATTCCCTGTCGACGATAATTTGGATGTACAACGACGGCGCAGATGACGCCTGTCGAATCGTCCAGCGAGTTGCCATCGGCAGAACATCCGAAGCCGGCATGAACGAACCCGACCGGCAATCCATCGTCAACGGCCAGGATCAGGCCGTGTCGATCGAAGTAGGTCTGAGAATAATTGACCATGTCAAAAGACAGGTCATTCGAGAGTGACTGGGCGGCACCATGTCCGAGCTCAGCCTGTTCCCAAAGTCTGAGAATTTCCGGCGGGTCGTAATTTCGGAACGCCCGATACTCAATCACGAGGCACGATCTCACTTGGGAGCAGCAGGACGGTACTGGCATAAGACACGCCAAACGTCGAGTCTGGGAAAGCACGTCATCGTAGTTACGCTATTTCTGACCCGCAAGCAGTGTCACGGTACAACTAATCGCGAATCCTGAATCGTAGCACGGACCCCTGGGTCATAAAGCGAACTCGATTGCTGACATTCTAAACTTCGCCCAGCGGGCAGCGTAAAAAAGGAACGCTGACCGCGGTCGGAATCCGGTCAACATTCTTCATTCATTGCATCGCGAGGCTCGGCTCGCTGGCATCGGGGATTGGGTATCCACAGGACCTGATCCGTCTTCTCGGAACGGATCACAACCGGACTTTCTCCCAACACACTTCGTATTTCTGAGGTGTGACACATTCCAATCGAACTCACGGCGTGACGGCAAAATAGTCGAAAAATAGTTTTCCGGTTTGAACTGCCTGGTCGACTGCCTATCCTGCAGCGATCGCGTTTGTCTGGCCGTAAGATTATAGCTCTAAGTCAGTTGAGGAAATTGCGAAATGCGAGCATCTGCCCTTCTTGCCGCCGTAGTCGTTGGGATGACGTTTGGATTTGGATCGGAAAGCTTCGGGCAACTGACCATTCAGCAGCCGGTGCTCCAGTCGACGGGTGGGAATTTCGCTGTTTCAGTACCCGACCGCGGAGGGATTCTGCTGGGAAGTATCAGTCGAGCAGGTGAGTCACGAAAGTCATACGGGCTGCCTTTTTCGCGAGGTTCGTCAGTAGGACGTTTTTCGCAACACACCAGCATGTCGTCACACGTCTGGATCCATGATCTGCGTGAAATGGACCAAATGATCCTCGAAATGGCGGAAAAGGATCCTCAAGGACAGCGAACGGCAACAATCTCAGCAGCTCGGCGAGCTGGATTGACCTGGAGCAGCTATCGGCCTCGGCGTGGCGTTTCCGTAGAGCACCACCGGCCATCCTACTCGCAGGCTTCTCAACGGTTTCGTCCGACTTACGGGGAACGTTCTCGTGTTGGGCGATCTGAAAGTCCGAGCAGTAGTATCCGTTCGAAGACTACCATCGAAAAAGTCGCAACGGCACGACGGAGTCGGGCCCTTGATCCCGCTCATTCATACCGACTTGGACTAGAAGCTGAAGAATCCGGAAAAGTGTCGCTTGCCAAACTCCACTATCTGGCCGCGGCTCAGTATGGTTCGGTCGAAGGAGCACGCCGGCTGCGGGAATTAGCGACTCAGCCGGTCGCGAGTAAATAGCTCCGGCACAAAATCGCTCAGCCCCGCCGTCACATGACCATCGAAACCGAATCATCCAATACTCCATCCGCAGTCGACCGCCATCCGGTTCTGGCCGTTGTCGGTGTAGGACTTCTCGGTGGCTCTGTGGCTCTGGCAGCCAAAGAACGAGGCATCGCCGATCGAATAATCGGCATCGGTCGAAATCCCGAGCGCCTTCAGGCAGCGGTTGATGCGGGAGTGATCGACGAGTTTCTGACCGACCTGCCAGACGGCAACGCTCCGTGGACGACAGCCGTCATCGGCACGCCTGTTGATCGCATTGCCGAAGACGTTCAGCGAATCGCGGCAGTCAGTCGCCCCGGAACGTTGATCACTGATGTGGGCAGCGTAAAAGGCTCGATCTGCGATGTGGTTCAGGCGGCTGGCTTACCAGACGGAGTTTCCTTCGTGGGTGCTCACCCTCTGGCAGGCTCCCACGAAACAGGGTTCGAAGCCGCTCGCCCCAACCTGTTCGACGGAAAAGTAACCGTTATTACACCGAATCCAGCGGGCAACGAACCAGCGAACTCTGCGATCCGCAGATTCTGGGAACGGCTGGGGTCGCGAGTCATCCAGATGTCACCAGCGGAACATGACGCGGCTCTAGCGACAACGAGTCATCTTCCGCATGTCGCAGCGGCTGCGTTGGCAGCGACGTTGCCTGAAATGTTTCAGCAGCTTGCAGCCAGCGGTTTTAAGGATACGACACGAATCGCATCGGGCGGGCCTGATTTGTGGGTCGCAATTCTGCTCGAAAATGCAGACGCGGTGAGTACTAGCCTTGCGGCGTTTTCGGAGTCATTTGCGAAGTTTCAGCAGGCCGTCGAGATTCGGGATGCGGACGAGTTGAAAAAGCTCCTGCAAGTCGCGAAAAGAAACCGCGACGCTTTGTATTGCAGTTCTGGCGAATTTTCGGAACGCAGATAATCGCTCATTATCCGCTGATAAAAATTTAGCGAAGATCAATGCTTATGAGTGTTTCCTCTGTGTTGAGAATTAACTGATTTTTGGAGTCACCCATGCTTTGGGAAGTGGAAATTCGTCCGGCAGCCGGTCAGGTGGACCGTGAAGGTGAACGTGTCCTTGCGGAATGTTCCGGGATGGGACTGCAGTCTGTGTCCACGGTTGAGGCGGCGCGGTCGTTCATTCTTCAAGGTGAACTGGCGGACGATGTCGTTACAGAAATCAGCCGGACGTTGCTAGCAGATGGCGTAGTCGAGTCGTTCTCGATTCACCAGCTCGATGCCGCGGCGAGTGATGCGTCGAACAGCTCGAACGGCAGCCATCTCCTGAATGTTCTTTTTAAAGACGGCGTGACGGACAACGTTGCGAACAGTGCTTTGAAAGCGATGAAAGATCAGAAGGTGTCCGTCGAAGCGGTCGCGACCTGTCGCAAGTACCGGATCAACAAAAGTGCTTCCGAAGCCGAAATCGCACGCCTGTCTGCAAAAGTTCTGTCCAACGATGCGATCGAGCATGTGGTCAGTGGTACGTTGCAGATGAACCGAATCTCGCTCGGCGGAGAATACAAGTTCAAGCTGACGCACATTTCCATTCGCCAAATGGATAACGCGGCGCTGGAGCAACTCAGCAAGGACGGTCAGCTTTACCTCAGCCTAGAAGAAATGCGCACGATCAAGCAGCAGTTCGTCGATCTGGATCGAGACCCGACGGACGTCGAACTCGAAACCGTCGCGCAAACCTGGAGCGAGCACTGCTCCCACAAGACGCTCGCTGGCCGGATTTCGTACGAAGACGAAAATGGTCCGCGGCAGTTCGGAAATATGCTGAAGGAAACGATCTTCGCGGCGACCGTTTCAATTCGCGAAAGTCTGGGAGACGACGACTGGTGCATCAGCGTTTTTAAAGACAACGCCGGCATCGTCGAGTTTGATGACAAGCAGAGCGTCTGCATCAAAGTCGAAACGCACAATCATCCGTCGGCGCTCGAACCTTACGGCGGAGCCAATACAGGCCTCGGCGGCGTGATCCGCGACCCGCTCGGAACTGGCCTTGGCGGACGACCAGTCTGCAACACAGACGTATTCTGTTTCGGCCCGCCGGATTATCCGCACGACGATTTGCCTCGCGGAGTCCTCCATCCAAAGGCGGTTGCTCACGGAGTCGTAGCTGGCGTGCGGGACTACGGAAACCGCATGGGGATTCCAACTGTCAACGGAGCCGTTTATTTCGACGAACGATACCTCGGCAACCCGCTCGTTTATTGCGGCAACATTGCCATGATTCCGGTCGGCAAAAGTGAAGGCAAAGTTTCGCCCGGGGATCTGATTGTCGCCGTCGGTGGCCGAACAGGCAGAGACGGAATTCACGGAGCAACGTTCTCGTCTGGCGAACTGGACGAAGACAGCGAAATGCGGTCGGCCGGAGCAGTCCAGATTGGAAATGCCATCACTGAGAAAATGGTGATGGACGTCATCCTGGAAGCTCGCGACAGAGAACTTTATTCAGCGATCACGGACTGTGGGGCCGGCGGGTTCAGCAGTGCCGTCGGCGAAATGGGCGAAGAAACCGGAGCCGAAGTCTGGCTCGACAAATGTCCGCTCAAATATACCGGGTTGAGCTACACAGAAATTTGGATCAGCGAAGCGCAGGAGCGCATGGTCCTGGCCGTGCCCGAGGCCAATGTCGACGAATTTTCAAAACTCTGCTCGTCAGAAGACGTTGAAGCGGCAGTCATTGGCCGATTCACAGATTCCGAGCGGCTCGTACTGAAGTACAACGAGAACGAAGTCGCCGACTTGACGATGGCATTTTTACACGACGGTCGACCGCCGGTCATTCGAAAAGCAAGCTACAAGCCCGAAGAAGAAACGCCGCTGGCCGTTCCGGCGAAGGATCGCTTCGACGACGACCTTAAGTCGATTCTCGGCTCGCTGAATGTCTGCAGCAAAGAATGGATCATTCGCCAGTACGATCACGAAGTACAGGCCGGCAGCGTGGTGAAACCGCTCGTTGGTGTGAATCGTGATGGGCCGTCGGACGCCGCCGTTGTGCGACCGGAACTGGAGTCGAACCGCGGATTGGTGATCAGTTGCGGCATGAATCCTCGACTCGGAGACGAAGATCCGTACTGGATGGCTGCATCTGCAATCGACGAAGCCGTTCGAAACTGCGTCGCCGTCGGAGCTGACCCTTCACGAATCGCGATCCTCGACAACTTCTGCTGGGGTAACTGCGAGCGTGAAGAGACTCTGGGAACGCTCGTCCGAGCCGCCATCGCCTGCCAGGACGTTGCGGTGGCCTTCGGAACGCCGTTCGTTTCGGGCAAAGACAGCCTCAACAACGAATTCTCTTACGAAGACGAAAACGGAGAAAAACAAACCGTCGTGATTCCGTCGTCGCTGTTGATTACAGCCCTCGGTCAGATGGATGACGTCGAGCAGGCTGTGACAATGGACGTCAAAGCGGCTGGTAACAAACTGTTTCTTATCGGGACAACATTCGATGAACTGGGCGGCAGCCATTTTGCTCTCGTCAACGGTCTTGAAGGCGGAGCGGTCCCGATCGTCGACCTCGATCAGGCCCCGGAAATATTCGCCGCGATGCACAAAGCGATCTCTGGCGGCCTCGTCGAAAGCTGCCACGACCTCAGTGAAGGCGGGCTCGCCGCTTCGGCCGCTGAGATGGCTTTCGCTGGCGGTCTTGGAGTAACTCTGAATCTTGCCGCACTCGTCGAAACTTCGAACATCGATAGCGATGCCGTGCTACTGTTTTCAGAGAGCAACACACGATTCCTCGTCGAAGTGTCCGAGCAGAAGGCCGCGGCCTTTGCTGAAAGGTTTAACAATCTTCCATGCGTCGAAATCGGCGTGGTCAACGACGGCGACCAGTGCTCGGTCGCCGGAACCAGCGGTCAGACCGTAATCGAATCTTCCATCGAAGAACTTCGCCAGGTCTGGAAACAGCCACTTGCCTGGTAGCATTCGGGGTGGAACGAGCGCTTCGCTCGTTCCAGCTTAAATGTTTTCGCCCTGTTTCAGCCCACGTGTTCGTACTGGCGAACCGCTGGGATAACGCATTCAAGAATACGTTTTTTGACTTCCATCGGCGTGCCAAGTGGATCGATCGTGTGTACGATTTCTGGCGAGTAATAGTCGAGGACTGGCCGCGTCATCTCGCGGTAGATCTCGAAACGCCGTCGAATAATTCCTTCGTCGGCATCGTCAGCGCGGCCTTCGGTGAGTGCTCGCCCCTTCAGCCGTTCAATAATCGGCTCATCGGATTCAGCTTCGAGGTGCACGACCGAAAGCACATCGACGTAATCTTCAATGAGCTCACATTGCCGCAGCCGCCTTGGGATTCCGTCGAGGACCAGAACGTCGGTGACAGGATTGCAATGTCCGGCTGCAATCTGTGAGTCGAGCCAACGCATCCAGACTTGAACAGCGACTTCGTCTGGTACCAGTTCTCCGCGATCAATCAGACCGAAGATGAGTCTTCCGTCGTCACTTTCCGGATCCAAATTTCTAAAAATCGAGCCGGTCGAAACGTGAAACATTACGGTCATGGTGCCGAGCAGCGAACCTTGCGTTCCCTTTCCGACGCCGGGCATTCCGAATATCAGGACGGCAGGCAGTCTCGCAGGAGCGCCTTCCGGAAGTGACAAGACGACCTCGTTTTCGCTGGCCAGATCCTGATCGGGCTGATTCATCAAGTGACGCTCCAAGCTGCTTATCGCATGAGTCCATTCGAAGCTGCGTTTTAACAGGCTGACACCAAATCGGCAATTTCGTGGCGAGGCATTCTTCAAGTCAGAGCGAGGCGAACATCAGAACCTGGAAACTGTCCTACTGGCGAGTACGACGGGCCACGTCTAGAATCCGATAATTAACTCGGCAAAATGCCGGAATCATCGCCACCGTGGCGTCTTTTAAATGAACACTCCTTCATCTTTCAGACAGAACGACCAGAGATGAGTACTGAAGCAGCTCCACAAAAGGCGACCAGCAAGGTTCCCGATGCCTCGGGCCGGTTTGGCGAGTTCGGCCGGCGATTCGTACCCGAGACCCTCATGCATGCACTGGAAGAACTGACTCGAGAGTACGAGCGGGCGCAACAGGATCCGGAATTCCTCGCCAGGCTGGACAAGCTCCTGTCAACATTTGTCGGTCGTCCAAACCCGCTCTACTTTGCTGAGCGGCTGACCGAGCACTGTGGCGGTGCCCGAATTTTTCTGAAACGAGAAGATCTCAACCACACCGGCGCTCACAAAATTAACAACACAATGGGCCAGGTTCTGCTGACTCAGCGGATGGGCAAGAAGCGAGTCATCGCTGAAACTGGAGCTGGCCAGCACGGAGTTGCGACAGCCGTCGCCTGTGCAAGATTCGGGCTCGAATGCGTCGTCTACATGGGCGAAGAAGACATCCGCCGACAGAAGCTCAACGTTTTTAACATGAAAATGATGGGAGCCGAAGTTCGCGGAGTAAGCAGCGGTTCTCGAACGCTTCGAGACGCCATCAACGAAGCCATGCGAGACTGGATGTCGACGGTCGAGCACACTCATTACATCATCGGATCAGTCGTTGGGCCGCATCCGTTCCCCATGATGGTTCGAGACTTCCAGGCAATCATCGGCCGCGAAACTCGCAAGCAGTGTCTTGAGACAGAAACCCGGCTGCCTGACGAAGTTATCGCCTGTGTTGGGGGCGGATCAAACTCAGCCGGTATGTTTTACCCGTTCATCGATGACGAAACGGTCGCTCTGACCGGAGTCGAAGCTGGCGGTCGAGGCCCCGAACCAGGCGACCATGCCAGCACGCTGACCTACGGTAACAAAGGCGTCCTCCATGGAAGTTACAGTTACGTGCTGCAGGACGAAGATGGCCAGACTCAGGACGTTCATTCAATTTCCGCCGGGCTCGATTACCCAGGCGTCGGCCCGGAACACAGCTTCTGGAAAGACACCGGCCGAGTGAACTACGTCAGTGTGACGGACGACGAAGCTCTCGTGGCGTTACAAACGATGGCCAAACTAGAAGGCATCCTGCCTGCCATCGAAAGTTCACACGCCATTGCTCATACATTGAAGGCGGCAAAGCAACGGTCGAATGACGAAATTATCGTTGTTTGCCTTTCCGGCCGAGGTGACAAAGACGTCTACGAAGTCGCCCGACTGCTCGGTCAGGATTTGGACTGAATGCTTGTGGATGATTTGAGTAATCTGGGTCATGCCTGATTCGTTCCTGCAAGTGGGAGATGGTCGATGTCGTCATTATAAGATTCTTTCCGCAACATCGTGGATCAGCTTCCCGACGAATGCACGTGGGGCGAAGTCATGAACTGAATTTACGTGAGACAGAAGATCGAATCAGGGCTTGCCAACGAATCGGCCGGCAGAACCGTGCCGCATGATGAGGTGTTTAAGAAGTACCAGAACGACGCCTCATGACGAAATCAGTCGGGACCCGCCATCCTCAGTCTGATGTCGATGCAATATTCCATTACATTACCAATGAGTCGCACAGTTACGCATTAAGGACTATTGAATCAATTGAGTCCGCGGCGAGTGCTGCCGCACGCATGCCCGAGTCCGGTGGCATCGTGTCCGAATTCTCCGACTCATCAATCCGTGAAGTTCTGGCTGAACGCTACCGCATAATTTACCGGGTAAGGAATAATTTACCGGGTAAGATCGTCAAACACCCTGGTACTCACCGTCCTGCACGGTGCCCGGAACCTGACGGCCTTACTTGATCAGGACTAAATCGTTTTCAAAATTGAAGCAGCAAACCGTGACTGAGCAGACTCGAATTGCGTCCACTTTCGGCGCCCTCAAAGAAGCTGGCCATCTGGCGTTCATGCCGTTTATCACGGCCGGTGATCCGGATATTGATGCAACGTTGTCGGTGATCCGTGAACTCGGAACCCATGGCGTTGATCTGATCGAAGTCGGCTTTCCGTACAGCGATCCGATCGCCGACGGGCCAGTGATTCAAGCGTCGTATACTAGAGCTCTCGACAAAGGATTGTATGTCGACAACATATTTGATGGCGTTGCGTCATTGTCTGCCGACGAGCTTCCTCCCCTGGTTGCAATGGCTTCATACGCCCTACTCTTTCGCCGCGGCGTTGAAAAGTTTGTGAAACAGGCCGTCGAGTCCGGTTTTGCTGGATTCATCATTCCAGACCTGCCCGTCGACGAGGCAGAGGATGCCGGAAAAATTGTCCGAGCGAACGGCGCAGACCTGATTCAGCTTGTCTCGCCGATGACCCCGAAAGAACGAGCTGTTGAGACTCTGAAAGCCGCCAGCGGATTTGTTTACTGCATCTCAGTTGCCGGTACGACGGGTGTTCGAGATGACTTGCCGCCCGAATTGACCGACCAACTCAACTGGTTGCGAACTCAGACTGATGTTCCATTGGCAGTCGGATTCGGAATCAAAGGCCCGGAGCAGGTCGACATTCTGCGGGACGCGGCTGATGGAGTAATCGTCGGCTCAGCCATCGTCCGCATGATGGAGGGCCTCGGAAGATCTCCTGAAGGCGACGCAGCAGTTCTGGCGAAAATCGGTACGTTTGCAGATTCAATGGTCCAGGCAACTCGAAAGAAGTAACTCCATGAACGCACGGGAAGCGATCAAACTTTCGATCGATAGCGCGATGTTCATTTCGCTTGAATACCTCGCCGATCTATCAGAAAAGGACATGCTTCAACGACCTCATCCTGAATGCAACCACATCAAATGGCAGATGGGACACCTGATTTTGTCTGAGAACCAGATGATTAATGGAGTTTGTCCTGGATCGATGCCCGGCCTCCCGGATGGCTTCGCAGAGCGATACTCCAAAGAGACGACAAATTCCGATGACGCCGCCGCATTCAATTCAAAAGCTGAACTGCGACAACTGCTCGAAGAGCAACGAGCAGCAACTCTGCAGGCGCTGGCCAGTCAGTCTGATGCTGACCTCGACAAATCAGCTCCCGAAGAAATGCTGGCATACGCCCCAACCGTGGCCGATGTCTTCAGCCTCCAAGGCGGCCACTGGATGATGCACGCAGGCCAATGGGCAGTCATTCGTCGCCAGCTTGGTCGGCCGCCCCTGTTTTGATCTTCAATGACTGATGATTCGCAAACCGACGACCAGAAATAACGCCATGTTGCGCCGAAACCATGATCTGGCTAAGGTTTCGACGCTCGTGCAGACGGTTTCACGCAGCTCAGCAGACAATGTCGATGCTGTCGCTCGGCCGCATGACTCCCTGCAGAAGCTTTCCGGTGGCGACCGTGCCGCTGCCTTCGATCGAGAACACATTCTCGACCGGCATTAGAAATGGTTTATCGACGTCCCCAGACGGCTATGGAATACAAGTGTCGAGCAAATTACTGCTGCCCGCGACGATTCCGAATCACTCCGGTTGTTAAGAACCAGCTTAGCCAAGCCACGCACGAATGACGCCTCGTCGCTGGGAAATCCGTACTGCGGAGGCAGTTTCCGGAGTTACATTTCGACGAGTTCCAGCAACTCGGGTTCTTCGACGAGATCGCACTTATTCATAAAAACGACAAGTCGAGGCATACCAACTTGCCGGACCAGCAACACGTGTTCGCGAGTCTGCGGGGCCGGACCGTCCGCTGCCAACGCTGTCAGTCAGCAACGACAACCGGCCCGGCAGCTTTGACTTCGGTGCTGACGCCGTCTTCGTATGCTTTAAAATTCTCACGGAAAAGTGTGGCCAGTCGGGACGCTGTGCGGTCGTACTCGGCCGTGTCTTTCCAGGTATTTCGGGGGACGAGAATCTCTGACGGAACGCTCGGGCATTCCATCACAACGTTGAACCCGAATGTGGGGTCTTTCGCGACTGGGGCGTCGCTCAGTTCGCCGGAATAGATTGCGTCGATCATTGAGCGTGTGTAAGAGAGCGGGACGCGATTACCGACTCCGTGCGCTCCACCGCTCCAGCCGGTGTTTACCAGCCAGACCTTCGCGTTGTGTTTTCTAAGTTTCTCAGAGAGGAGCGAGGCGTAGTGGCCGGGATGCCAGACAAGGAAGGGGCCACCGAAACATGGTGAGAATGTGGCCTGCGGCTCGGTAACTCCCATTTCTGTACCAGCGACTTTGGCGGTGTAACCACTGATGAAATGGTATTCGGCCTGATCCGGAGTCAACCTGCTGAGCGGTGGCAGGACTCCAAAGGCATCGCACGTCAGAAAGATGACATTTGAAGGGTGACCGGCGACGCACGGAACGCGTGCATTTTCGATGTATTCGATCGGATAAGAGCCACGAGTGTTCTCGGTGATCGTGGTATCTTCAAAGTCGACATGATGGTGAGCTTTGTCGTAAACGACGTTTTCTAAAACCGCTCCGAAACGCAGCGAGTCGAAGATTTGCGGCTCGGCTTCACGAGTCAGGTATACGGCCTTGGCGTAGCAACCGCCTTCGATATTAAATATGCCGGTGTCCGACCAGCAATGTTCGTCGTCGCCGATTAACTCGCGTTTTGCATCTGCCGAGAGTGTCGTCTTGCCAGTTCCAGACAAGCCGAACAGTACGGCAGACTCATCGGTATTTGTGTCGGCAGTCGCTGAGCAGTGCATCGACAGAATGCCAGCCTGCGGCATCGCGTAGTTCATGTACGTGAACACGGCTTTCTTCATTTCCCCAGCATATTCAGTACCGAGAATGATGACTTCGCGATACTCCAGCGACAGATCAACGCTGGTCCTGGAGGTCATGCCGCTGGTGTAGCGGTTGGCGGGGAATCCACCCGCGTTGTAGATCACCAGGTCGGGATCGCCGAAGGTCTGCAATCCTTCGTCCGTGGGGCGGATCAGCATGTTGTGCATAAACAGTGCGTGATAAGGTCGCGAGCAGATCACGCGAACCTTCAGTCGAGTGTCTGGATCCCAACCAGCGTAGCCGTCCATCACGTAGAGGTGGCTGCGAGTGTTAAGGTAATCGATGGCACGTTCACGATTACTTAAAAACGTGTGCTCTTCCATGGGGAAGTTGACCGGTCCCCACCAGACATCTTTCTCTGAGTCAGCATGCTGGACGACTCGTTTGTCTTTGGGCGAGCGACCTGTTTTTTCGCCGGACAGCGCGATCAACGCACCAGTGTCTGAAATGGCCGTACCCGGCTCATGCCGAATCGCTTCTTCATAGAGCGTTGACGGAGAGAGATTTCGCCGGATATCCCGGACGCTAATTTCGTTCAACCGCAAATTGAACTCATCCATGAGTGCCCGCTCCAGACGCGATTTAGTATTCAGGCCCGTAGACTGCTGCGTCTTTACGCACCAGCCCGAACCGTGCCAGCTTTCAATGAGTGCGTCAAGACGCACTCTGAAGCTCAGGAACTATACGGCTGAAACTTCGGGAGATGCCTTGGATGATGCATCGCTGCCTGACGAGCATTTGCGGGCAACTCGGACCAACCCATCAACACTCAGATTGATCGAGTCAAGCAGTTCGCCGCGTTCGCCGTGTTCGACGAATCGATCAGGAATACCAAGACGAGTGATTGTCGACGTGTTGAGTCCGGCATCACAGGCGGCTTCCAGAACGGCTGATCCGAAACCGCCAACTACCGTCGATTCTTCGACCGTAATAACAAACAGGCATTCGCGGATGGCTCGCAGGATTGTTTCCGTATCGAGTGGTTTGGCAAATCGTGCGTTGATGACGCCGACGTCCAGCCCTTCTGAACGCAACTGCTCGGCAGCTGCCACACAGTCAGAAAACTGAGTTCCGAAGGCGACAAACATGCCGTCGTTGCCCCACTGGTAGATCTCAGACTTGCCGAGTTCGATACCGGAAACTGGTCGTTCTACTGTTGCCGCGCCAGTCTTCGGGTAGCGGATTGAAACCGGACCATCGTGCGTCAGTGAGAAATCGAGCATCGGTGCGACATCGGCGGCGTCTCCGGGTGCCATGACGACAATGTTCGGGAACGACCGCATGTACGTGTTGTCAAACACGCCGTGATGAGTTGGTCCGTCTGGTCCGCAGAGTCCGGCTCGATCGAGCGTGAATGTCACCGGCAGGTTCTGCAGAGCCACTTCCTGAAAGATCTGGTCGTAGCTTCTTTGCAGAAACGTGCTGTAGATATCGACGATGGGTCGCATACCGGTTTTGGCCATGCCGGCTGCAAAAGCGACGGTGTGACCTTCAGTGATACCCGTATCGAAGAAGCGATCCGGAAAGTCGGCTCGAATTTTTCCAAGGTTGTTACCGGCGCACATCGCGGCCGTGTGAACGCAGACTCGGTGGTCGCGTTTCATCATTCCGTAAATCGCGTCGCTGACCATGTTCGTATACGCCGCCGATTTGGATTTCTTGACCGGAACGATCTCGTTGTCTTCGGTACGGCTGAACGGTGCTGGCGTGTGAAACTTTACAGGGTCTTCGCAGGCGGGTTCGAAACCGTGCCCTTTTTCGGTCAGGACATGCAGCATGACCGGGCCTTTAATGTCCCGCACCATTTCCAGGTGACGTTGTAAGGCCGTGAGATCGTGGCCGTCGACAGGACCGACATAACGGAAGCCCATTTCTTCCCAGAGCATGCCGCCGTGCAGCATGTTCTTCATAGCTTCTTTGAAATTACCGAGTGCGTGCTCAACAGGTTCGCCGACGACAGGCACTTTGTTCAGCAGCCAGGCAACGTCTCGTTTCAAGCCGTTGTAGAACGGGGCGAGTCTCGCCTTGTCGAGGTATTCGGCCAATCCACCGACTCGTGGGCAGATGCCCATACGGTTGTCGTTCAGAATGACCAGCATGTCTTTTTTCAGGCCGACGGCATTCGTCATGGCTTCCCAGACAATGCCCGACGGAAGCGCACCATCGCCGATGACAGCGACCGATCGTCGATCATCCTGACCGATAAGATCGTCACCGGCTTTCAGACCCAGAGCGGTCGACACGCTGCAACCGGCGTGGCCGGTCATGAAAAGGTCGTACTCAGACTCATTCGGGTTCGGGTAGCCCATCAGGCCACCGCGAGTTCGAAGCCCGTCGAACTCTTTGTACCGACCTGTCACCAGTTTGTGCGGGTAGATCTGATGACCCGTGTCCCAGATCAGGCGATCCTGCGAGAAATCGTAGGCCAAGTGCAGCGCGATGCACAATTCGACAACGCCGAGGTTGCTCGCGAAGTGCGCAGCACGGTCTTCGACAACAGAACACAGAACTTCACGAATCTCAGCCGCGAGCTGCACGAGCTGTTCCGCCTCATAGTTCTGAATGTCTTTTGCCGATTCAATCTGCGGGAGCAGTTCAAGCTTCATCAGTGATCTCTTTCCAGTACGAAGCGCGCCAAGGCTTCCAACCGAAGACCTCGATCACCCAGTGGTTCAATCGAGCGGCAGGCCTCGTCAATCAATGACGTTGCCCGCCGGCGGCTTTCTTCGAGCCCCAATAGACCCGGATAAGTGAGTTTACCGAGTTCGGCGTCTTTGCGAACGCCTTTGCCCATTTTGGCTTCATCGCCAGTGATGTCCAGAAGGTCATCCGCAATCTGGAAGGCCAGGCCAACACATTTTCCAAAATGATCGAGCATTTCGACTGTGTTTTTGTCGGCTTTGGCAATCCGCCCGCCCATTGTCAGAGCTGATCGTAACAACCTGCCTGTTTTCCGTAGATGGATCGCTTCAAGCTGCAAAACCTTGCCAGTTTGTTCGCATTGTTCGTCCGCGCCCGTTTGACCAGATTCCGGGTCGACAGTGCCCCCATCCTGAGACGCGTCTGCCATTTCAGCTATTTCGCCCTGCAAATCAGCCATCTGGCCGCCAACCATTCCATCGACACCGGCCGCCGATGCAAGGTCGAGGACACACGCAACGGCGACGTCAGCATTTTTGATATCGCGAGTCAGTATCTCGAATGCCAGCGTCAACAGTCCGTCGCCAGCAAGAATCGCGGTCGCTTCGTCGAACTGTTTGTGATTTGTCGGTCGACCTCGGCGAAGGTCATCGTTGTCCATCGCCGGCAGATCGTCATGAATCAACGAATAAGTATGAATAAACTCGATGGCCACCGCCGCGGGGATGGCGTCTGTCGGATTTCCACCACACGCTTCGCAAGCAAGCAGCACCATGACTGGCCGCAGTCGCTTGCCGCCGGCTTCGACGGAGTAACGCATCGATTCGCGCAGCCGAGCCGGGCAATCGTGGTTCGGCGCGAGGTAACGCTCGAATCCTTCTTCGACGATCTTCCTGAACTCACCAAACACCAGACGTCCCTTCCGAGGCGCTATCGACCGTTCCATTCATCTGTGAATGACCGAAGCTTCTCAGCGGGGAACAAAACTGTCAAACACGAAGTCCATGAATTGCGTTCGTTCTCAGAGATTCCTTGACGGTCAACGACGAACCCAGCGACGAAAATACGGAATAATGATCGCGACGACTCGGTCGTTGATTGAAGCAGGCTGCTTAAACCAGCGGATCATAAATGCTTCGTCCGAGACACCTTCGAACTCACAGTCGACGTTGCTGGCAAATGCCGTAACAAATCGGAACTTTGGATAGTATTCCGGCTGCCCGAGCACGATGACAAATTCACAGTCACTGGAGACCGCTACTTTTCGACCAGTCCAGCTTCACCGTTGTGACCGAAGTCGCTGCCTTCAAACGTCCGTTCGGTCAATTCACAAATCACAAATTGCGGATTCGTCACCCGGTTTTTCGACGCAAATTTCAATGAGCCGTTCGTTCAAAAATTCTTTCAAAAGTCGATCGGGTAACTCTTACCACAAAGTACCAGGGAACAATTCCAGAAGTTACACGAACGCGGACCCGACGATGTTGGAAAGATTCACAAGTCGCCAGGGAGCACGCGATCGAATCGCCGACGTAAACAGCAGGCAGAAGCCGTTTCGGTCGGGATCGATCCAGCACATTGTTCCGGTGGCTCCGGTATGGCCAAATATGTTTGGTCCGAGAGTGTCACCCCAGCTTCGAGAAGTACCGCTAGAGTTCAGGCTCCAACCGAGTCCCCACGGTCTCGCTCGGCGCACGGAATCAGGGATTTCTGGCTGATCGACGAGACGATTGGTCGTCATCGTCTGAACGGTGCTTTGTGAAAGCAGTCGAACGTCACCGTAGTTTCCACCGTTGAGAAGTAGCTGGCAGATTACCGCAAAGTCTTCCGGCGAGCTGAACATGCCACCCCACGGAGCGCCAAGTTCCTGCCAGTAACGGCTGTTCCAACCAAAGTTCGAACCAATCTGATAGTCGGGAACTTGCACACGAACCAGGCGTTCTCGATTAAATCCCTTCGAACCTAACCCGCTCGACTTCAATCCGAGCGGCTCAAGCATCTCGCGACGGATGAATTCGTGAATCGTCATGCCAGAGATTCGTTGTATCAACTCCGCAACGACCAGCGTCCCCATACTCTGATAAGAAGAGTCGGTACCTGGTGAAAAGAGCGGCATTGCATTGATAGCCCCATCGATGAATGTCTTGAGCGGAGCATGTTTCTGCCGTAGTTCCGCATTGTCGGGCACCATGTCCGGCATCCCAGACGTATGAGTAAACAAGTGAAGAACCAGCGTCTCTTCTTTGTGATGCGCTGCAAAATCCGGGATGTATCTCATGACCGGATCGGTCAGGTTGAGCAATCCGCGTTCGACAAGAATCATCGCCGCCATGTACGTGACCGGTTTCGTGATCGACGCCAGCAGAAACATTCCGTCGCGGCGGATATCTACCGCAGAGGGTTCGGCTCCCTGCTTTCCGAAGAACTTCGGTTCGACGATCTTTCCATTTCGACCCACGACGATCGCGCCGCCCGGCACGGTAGCGTCGGGTCCGGTCGTCCATTCGCGAAGCAAATTATAAGCCGTGTCGATTCGGCCCTGGTCGAGACCAATTTCACTCGCTTTGGCAATTGAAAGGTGTGGCATCGATCGTTCCTCAGAGTTTCCAGTTGAAGTTCGGCCATCTGTAACTTTACAGACAATGTCGCCTCAGCGCTGGTAGATTGGCAGGTACTGATACTCTACCGCCAGGGCGAGCACGGACATACTGGTTGCGTAAATCGGACCGAAAGATGCCTCCGAACCGTCCTGGGCATTCCAGCTTCCGTCTGATTGCTGTCTCGAAAGCAGCAAAGAAGTGATGTGGTCCCGCGTGACGTCCCAGTGACGCCCACCAACCTGAAACATCCCAACCGTGCAGTAGTAGACACCGTAAAAGAAGAAGCCGTCGTTGTACTTCAAAGGCCGACCCAGCAGATAATCGGCGGCTCTCATCGTTGCCGGAGCGTGGTGCTCACCGCAAATTTCCAGGCACAGAATGCCCGTGCCGGTGCGAGTGGCGCTTACGCCGTGATCCGGGTGGTACGAAAATCCTCCGTTCCTGCTGGCGCATTTGTTGACGTAGGAAACAGCGTATTCGATCGCTTCGGCAGGAACGTCGCAGCCAATGTTCTTTGCAGCTCGCAGCGCGAGAAGTTGCCAGCCGGTCACGCTGAGATCGCTGTCGTTGCTCGACGCTTGATACCTCCATCCGCCAGCGTGATTCCGGCCTTTCGGGACGGCCTGCGCCCGGAGTATCAAGAGAATGGCTTTTTCAAGGCTGCTGCGAACTCGGTCACTCAACGAAGCATCAACCATGCCCGCAACTTCCGCGAGCATCAACGTGCAGATTCCGTGCGTGTACATTGGCCCGGTGCCAGCCCGATGCTGGAAAAGGCCGTCGTTGGGCCGCTGACTGCTGAGAACCCAGCGAATTCCGCGTTCCATGGCGTCGCCATACGGGCCTTCTCCCGGAACATGCCCGGCGGCCATGAACGACATGATGGCAAGCGACGTCGTGGAAGCCGCATCGAGACCGCGACTGGGATTCTTAAGCTGCCATGCACCCGAGGGTTTCTGCTGAGCCGCCAGGAAGCCAAGAGCTCGGACAATGGAACGGTCAACTTCTCGATTACTGGGAGCACCCTGCGTATACGCCGACTTCGCCGTCGATCCGGCGAGCAAAGCAGCAAGCAGAAGAAGATGCAGACATCGATTCATGAGTGACGCTATCCTTCGCCGCCGGACCAAATGGTGAAAAACGAATGCTGTTCAAACGGTAAGCATAACGTGGCCACGCGGCGTCCCCCAGAGAGTCGCCTGGCGACGCCAGTGCGGATCGCGACTCGTCAATCAAAACAGGTAGCGAAGAGAGATCATGGACGATTCCAGATACGACCTCATTATCATCGGCGGCGGCCACAACGGCCTGGTGTGTGCTTTCGAGATGGCTCGTGCGGGCCGAAAGGTGCTCGTACTGGAACGGCGAAATCTCGTCGGCGGCTGTGCTGTGACCGAAGAACTCTGGCCGGGCTATCGAGTCTCGACAGCTTCCTACGTAGTCAGTCTGCTGCTGCCAGAGATCGAAGAACGAATGGAGCTGAAGCGCCACGGCTACAAAGTTCTGCCTCGCACACCGTCGTCGTTCACTCCACTGGAGGATGGCCGGTATTTGTTGCTCGGTCCGGACGAAGAAATGACTCGCCGCGAAATCGCAAAGTTTTCGCAGCACGACGCGGACGCCTACCCACGATACAACCGACTTCTGGGACGAATCGCAGAGTGTCTCGAGCCCGTCCTGAATCAAACGCCACCGGACCTGTTGCCGCTGCCGCGTGAATGGCGGGAGATTTCATTCGGCAAGAAACTGCGAGACACAAAAACCGGCTGGTCGATATTTCAGGCATTGAAGCAGCTTGGCTCGGACATGCCAGAGGCGATTGAGCTACTGACCGGTGCCGCTCGCCCGATTCTGGAGCGTTGGTTTGAGTCGGACATTCTGAAGGCGACGCTCGCGACGGACGCCATTATCGGAACCTTCCAGCCGATCTCAGCTCCCGGCACAGCCTACGTGTTGCTGCATCATGTGATGGGAGCGTCCGGCGGAGCCCGAGGAGTGTGGGGTTATGTTGAAGGCGGCATGGGCGGTCTGACTCAGGCGATGGAAAAATCGTGCAAAGAAGCCGGAGTCACAATTCGAACCGACGCGGAAGTAGCTGCGATCCAGGTTGTCGATAACAAAGCTTGCGGAGTGGTGCTTTCAACTGGAGAAGAGATCCGCGCGAAGAGTGTCGCGTCAAACGTCGACGCACATCTGACGTTCGAGAAATTTCTCGACGCGGAACAGTTGCCGGATGACTTTGGGCGAGCGGTCAGCCGGATCGATTACTCATCAGCGAGTATGAAGATCAATCTGGCGGTCAGCGAACTGCCAAATTTCACCTGCCTGCCAGGTAACTCCGCAGTCGGACCTCAGCATCGAGGCACGATTCACATCGGCTGCGAACTGGAATACCTCGAACGCGCCTACGACGACGCAAAGTATGGCCGACCTTCGCAACGACCAATCGTCGAGATGACGATCCCAACGTCCGTCGACAAAACACTGACACCGGACGGGCATCATATTCTGTCATTGTTTGTGCAGTACGCACCGTACAATCTTGCGGAAGGCAACTGGGACGATGTTAAAGAAAATTTCGCCGACCGGTGTATTGCGGAAATTGCCCGGTTTGCCCCTAACGTTCCTGCTTCGATCATCCACCGACAAATTCTTTCACCGGTAGACCTGGAACGCGTCTACGGATTGACAGGCGGAAATATCTTTCAGGGAGCGATGTCGCTTCACCAACTCTTCAGTATGCGCCCGGTGGCCGGTTGGAGCGATTATCGAACTCCGATCAGTGGATTATACATTTGCGGAAGCGCAGCGCATCCCGGCGGAGGCGTAATGGGTGCCTGCGGTCTAAACGCCGCTCGCGAAATTCTGCGAGATGGTAGCTGATCTGTAATTCTTCGAGCAGACCAGCGACTACCAGTCTCATCAACTTATTCCGCGCCGGAAGCAACTGGAGTCATGATCACATTGGTCAATGTCTCCTTCGGCGGCTCTGTCTGCCACGGTGAGGTGAGCCACAGAATCGCTCGACCGTCTTCACTCGCTGTCAGCACATAATTGCCGTCTGGAGAGAACGCGACCGATGTTACTTCGCGAGTGTGACCATCGAGTGTCAGGATTTCCTTGTTCTCTTTAGTGTCCCAAAGTTTAACGGCGCCATCCTGACTGGCAGTGACTGCGCGAGTCGGGTCATTGCCCGGTGCAAAGGCGACGGATGTGACTCGAGCGGTGTGTCCGGCGAGGATTGACAGCTCCTTACCATTTGTTGCATCCCAGATTCGAGCCGTGTTGTCCTCACTGGCCGTGATAACGAACTTGCCGTCATCTGAGAACTCGGCTGAAAGCACAGCCCACTTATGCCCGTTGAAAGTTTGAGCAACGGTGGTTTCTATGGCCGCTGAACCAGTCGCCTGGACTGTTTCCTTCAGGTCCCAGATTCGAGCCGTTCGGTCATTGGACGATGTCAAAATCTGTGAACCGTCCTTAGAGAACGTCGCCTGCCTGACTCGATCTTCATGGCCGGTCAATGTGGCCAGAACAGCTCCGGTCGAAGCGTCCCAGATTTTGGCCGTGCCGTCGTCACTGGCTGTCAGAACGTACTTGCCATCCGGAGAAAAGACGGCTGAGTTGACGAATCCTGTGTGCCCGTCATCACCTGCCAGCTTTCGCAGGTCGGCACCAGTATTCGAATCCCAGATTCGGGCTGAGAAGTCCCAGCTTCCGGTGACGATCTTTGAGCCATCTGGCGAGTAGCTGGCCGAAGCGATAACTCCATGAGGACTGAACGCGACGAGCGTTTCGTCGTTCTGGCGACGAACAGACTTCAAGCCAATCAGTTTGGCATCACTACCGCCGAGAGTAAGGATGCCGAGATCGCTCTTAAGCGGCGCAAAGATTGCCGACCAGAGTTGACCGTTCGAAACGCAGGTCTGATCTGCCGTGATTGCCTCCGCGGTATTTTCAAGTGAGAAGATCAGAGTCTTCCGACCGTTGGAGTCAACTGCTAAAGCCTTTGAACCGACGTCGTTGATGGCCACGTCGGTAATCTTTGCGTCACCGCAATCAAGTGCTGTGATTACTTTTGCCGTGTCGGCGTCCCAAAGACGGACACTTCCGTCTCCGCAGGCTGTCAGAACCTGATGAGTGTTCGGTCGAAGCGACATCGCGACGACTGAGTCGGGATGACTGAGAATCAGCGATGAAATTTCCTCACCGGATGTAGCATCCCATTGAGCGACCGTTCTGTCAGCACTTGCCGTCAGAACGCGATTTGTTCCTGGAAGAAATGCGGCATCGGTAATTCGACTGCGTGCGTGTCCCTTCAGTTCGAGCACTACTTTCTGAGTCTTGATATCCCAAATGAAGACACGACCACTGGAGTCACCCGTCAGGAGCCGCTGATCATCTTCCGAAATCGCGACGGCGGTGACCTCATTATTATGAGCTCTTGAGTCTTTATCGCCTTTGAAGACGGATAGCAGTTCGCCGGTTTCCGCATTCCACATTTTGGCAGACTTGTCGTCGCCGCCTGTGATCACCCATTTGCCGTCGTTTGAAACGGTCAAAGTCGCAGCTCGACCAGTATGCTCGAGTCGGGCAAGTTGAGTTCCAGAATCGACATCCCAGATGCGGACCGTGTTATCAACCGCTCCCGTGGCAAGTCGCTTTCCACCAGGTAAGAAGGCTGCCGATGTCGCGAGGAATGAATGCCCCTCAGCAAACACATTGAGCGGCTGCCCGGTGAATGTTTCCCAGGTCCTGGCAGTTCGGTCGCGGCTAGCAGTAACAATTCGTTCACCATCCGGCGAAAATCCAGCAGAAAGAATCGCATCGACATGACCTTCGAGAACCTGTCCCTGCAGAACTCGAATTTCTTCGTACTCGCTGATGTTCCATTTTCGGATGCTGTTGTCGTGGCTTCCGGACAGGATGACTTGATCGCTTTCTGCAAAGGCGACTGTTCTGACCGCTCCGTCATGACCACGGAAGGATTTCAATAGTTGGCCACCTTCAGCGTCCCAGAATCGAATCGTGTTATCCTGACTGCCGCTGATAATGCGCGATCCATCTTTAGAGAAGGCGACGGTTCGGACTGGTCCGCTGTGTCCATCCAGACTCTTGAATTTTGGTGGTGGGACAACACTGCCAGAATTCGACGTCAGCCGAGTGAAGTCGTAAGGTCGAACATCGCTCGGCCGCCAGACGAGAACTCGTTTGTCGTATCCACCGGTAACAACCGCGTCGCCAGTTGACGAGAAAGCAGCCGAATACACCGGGCCATGATGTCCCGTGAATGGTGCACCGGGTTCGCCGGTTTGAGAGTCCCAAACAATTGCCGTGCCGTCCTGGCTAGCTGTGACGATCTTTTTCTCGTCCGGTGAGAATTGAGCATCCCACACCCACCAGTTGTGGCCGAGGAATCGGCGTTCCTGTATGCCAGTTGCCACATTCCAAAGCCGCGCTGAATTGTCGTAAGAGGTGGTCAGCAACTTCTGTCCACCGTTGCTTCCTTTTGAAAAGTGGACACTGAGAACTGCGTCCGTGTGAGACGACGCCTCGTCTGTGTCGTTGCCAAACTTCTGTGCGACTCGTTCTCCCGTTTCGGCATTCCAAACCTGGACGTATCCGTTAACGGTGTCGTTACTCCCAGTGGCGATCCACTTTCCGTCTGAGGACCAGTCAACAGCATAGATGTAAAGACCTTCGTGCTTAAGTTGCGAGAGTTGCTGTCCTGATTCCAGATCCCAGACTGTCGCCGAGCCGTTCCAGCCACCGGTAACAAATTGAGTTCCGTTCGGGGCAAGAGCAATCGCGTCGACCGGAGCTTTATTGTCAAACGTGCCGATACTCTGCGAGCAGAGGTGCATCAGACGACCCCACTCCCAGTTTCGCAGATGAGCCGGGCAGTCTGTCAGAATGAGGATGGCAGCGTCGAAAGCGTTCTCACGAATTTTCGCGTCAGCCAGTCCAATCCTGGCGATGTAGGCCTGGTATTCTTCAGCTTCGCGAGCCAGCGTTTCCGCTTTCTGAGCCTCAACGGCCACGTCACGCGCCTTGACGGCCAACATTCTCTGCTTCGCTTCCTCTTCCTGTGCCTTTTCAGCAGTTTCTTTGGCCTTTACAGCCAGCAGTCGCTGTTCGGCTTCCTTCTTTTGAGCCAGTTCGGCCGCGTCCTTGGCTTTGACCGCGAGCAACTTCTGCTTCGCTTCCTCTTCCTGCGCCTTTTCAGCAGTTTCTTTGGCCTTTACAGCCAGCAGTCGCTGTTCGGCTTCCTTCTTTTGAGCCAGTTCGGCCGCGTCCTTGGCTTTGACCGCGAGCAGCTTTTGCTTCGCTTCCTCTTCCTGCGCCTTTTCAGCAGCCGTCTGAGCTTTCACCGCCACATCCTTGGCCATCACTGCCAGCAGCCGCTGCTCTTCTTCTTTCTTCCGAGCCTCAATGGCCGCATCTTTCGCCGCCAGAGCAATCACCTTCTGCTTGGCTTCCTTTTCCTGAGCAAGCACCGCGTCATTACGAGCGACAACAGCCTTTTTTTCGTTCTCTTGGGCGATCAATTTCTGTTCTTCGGCAAGCCCTTTCTGGAGAACAGCTTCCTTTTCCTTTTCCTTGGCGATGCCTTCCTGCTCGACAGCGATTGCTCGCTGGATGACCGCCTCTTCCCGCTCCATGTACGCCCAGCCGGCCAGGCCTGACATCATGACCAGAGCGGCCACGGTACCGACTGTCATGATACGCCGCATACGGGCGCGAGCTGCCTTCTGTTCTTCGAGCTGGCGTTCACGAGCCAGTACCGTGTTCTTCGCTTCAAGCAATTCGTCGTGCAGAGCTTTGTGCTCTGGAATCTCAACGTGTAGAAGCGACATACCGAGGTCAAAGTCACCTTTCGTCTGAGCACACGTTGCATAAGCCAGCTTCGTATCAATCAGCCCTTTCTGGGCGTGCTTATTCCTGCCCCAGAGGTTTAACGCTTCTTCGTAACCAAAGCGTGCTCGCGAGAAGAGGTCGTAGTCCTGCTTCTCTTTCGCTTCTCGAAGTTCTTCGAGAGCTCGCAGAGTCAGCGTGATACTTTCAGTATGAGACTGGTAGTCCTGAATTCCGGCCTGAAATTTGTCGACCGACTGGTATCGGTCTTCAAGCTTCGTTGCCATCGCCTTGTGAGCAATTTTCAAAAGTTCGCCGGTCGGGTCGTTGCGTTTAGTTCGTTCGTTATCAGCGTCACGAATCTTGTTCCGAGCCGCAGACATCAGACACTTCATCGCGTTCTTACCCGCGTGAGGTGGTTTGCCCGTGACAACTTCGAAAAGGATCGCTCCCAGCAGGTAAACGTCACTACGTGGCCCGATTATCTTGATCGGACCGGTGGCCATTTCCGGCGCCATGTACGCAGGAGTTCCGCCCATACTTGTGCTCTCAGTGATGCTTGCCGATTTCTGAAATCCTTCAGTCGAGTAGGCAAGCCCCCAGTCCATCACCAGAACTTCGTTGAACGCACCGAGCATCACGTTTTCAGGTTTAAGGTCGCGATGAACGACTCCTCGTGAATGTGCAAAGCCGACGGCGTCCGCTGTTCGCATCAGGATATCGAGATTCTCTTCCAGCGATTTTTCAAGAACGACATCCAGCCATGGAGTCCCTTCAACTTTTTTCATCGCGTAGAACAACGCGTCGTCTGGACTCGCTCCGACGTCGTAAATCGGTACGATGTTGGGATGGTCAAGGTCGCCTGTGACAACGGCCTCAGTGAGGAACTTTGCTCGTTGTTCGGGATCCTTGGCAGTTTTTGGCTTGAGCATCTTCAAGGCAACTTCGCGGTCGATTGACCGCTGCCTGGCCATAAAGACAAGACCCATCCCGCCTTCACCGAGTTTCTTCAGCAGTTCATATTCAGGCTCTTTCGGTTCTGGAAACGGGTTCCCTTTTTTATAATTACGGATGTTTGTTGTGCCGAGTTTTTTCTCGGTAATCACCAGCGTGTTCTTGGTGTTGGATTGCTGAATCTCTGCTGACTTAATGGACGTACCCGGCCGCTCGCTGGCGACAGCCATCATGTCAGCGCCCCACGCGTCAGCCATGGTCTTTCGTTCGTCTTCCGAAAGATCACTTGTGGCGATTGTCTTAGAGAAACTCTCATCAGCATCGTGTTCACCAGACTGAATTGTCGCACCGAAGCTGTCGTCGTCGAATGAATTGTCAGACTGTATTGTCTCACCAAAACTGTC
>CALGTK010000248.1 GCA_937904325.1 uncultured Planctomyces sp. | reverse complement strand
CACCCGCTGGCCCCTTGGCTCCGCCACCGCCTTTGCGAATTGCATCGAGGGGCGATCCTCCAGCGGCTTTCTTAGCACCACCGGCTGATTTCTTCCCGGCATCGCCCTTAGGAGCAGCAGCCGCTTTTGGTTTGGCGACAGGTCCATCGACGATAGTCAGGAAAGTCGTGCCGATATCGTACCAGCCGATATCTTCCTGACCGTGAAATTCGACCAGAGCCTGGCAATTCATATTGACGGTCTTGACCTTTCCGGTCATGCCGGCAAACCGCCGAAGTTCGGGAATATTCTTGTCAACGACGACCCACTTATCTGTGAGTTCTGTCTTGAGCTGTTCAGCCTGATCGATAGACATGATGGCAGGACGTCAGTCTGGAGGCAGTTGATTCAAGCAGGCACGACCCTCGCACCGGCACAATTTCAGGCGTGGATGATAGCCTCGCAACAGATCAGGTGAAACAGTTCCGGGATGTTGGCGTTCAACGAAAACCAATGTCGAGAAACAGGCTTCCAGGCCGGACATCCCTCAAATTTCGCGTTCCAGGCACGATCCGCGGGTCCATTTCCGGCGGAATTGCCAGTTCAGACTCCACAAGTCAGCGGAAACTGGTGTCGGACCACCATCTTGAGTCAACGGTTTCGTGAAATGCGGCGAACTGAAAGTAGAGCGAACTAATCTTCGATGTGAGAGTCACCCTGCGCGCTCCGACACGAGAACCCATGACCGAAAAGAAAAAGAAAGCGACTCGCCGCAAGAAGGCGAAACCGGCGCCATTGCCTGAGCCACCACTGAAGGACCGTATCCTGGGAGCGATTTTCCGCCCTCGCCTTCTTCTGTGGGGAGCCCTCATCGGTGCATCAGCCGTATTTGCCCCGATTGTTACGCGGATGCTGCCGGATCTGTCGGCTCGTGACGAGTACCGACTGCGGACGCGCGACATCGAAGTTCCCGACCAACCAAGGTGGGTGCCGATCACCTTTGTTGATCAGGTCATCGAGTCCGCAAAGCTGCCAGACGAAGTTTCCATGCTGAAGCCGGATCTCGCGGCGCAGATTGCTTCCGCCTTTGAACAACATCCCTGGGTACAAAAACCAGTCACCGTTCGAGTTTCTGTTCCAGCTCGCGTTGAAGTTTCGTTCGATTACCGCGAGCCAGTAGCGATGGTCAGAATAAGCAATGGTCATTATCCGATTGATGCAGAAGGCATCCTGCTGCCGCCGGGCGATTTCCCGCCGTCAGACATCCAGCTCTACCCCGAAATCACCGGCATGACGACTACCCCTCTCGCGAGGATCGGTTCTGCCTGGGGTGACGAGCGTGTCACAGCGGCAGCCAGACTTGCGGTTGTCCTGTTTCCATATTGGAGCGAATGGAAACTCCATTCCGTCGAAGTACCTCCTCGCACAACAGCGGAAGTCGTCTATGAAGAGCTTCGCTTAGTCATCAATACTGACGGCGGTTCGAAGATTATCTGGGGCCGCGCGCCCGGTAACGATCACCCGCTGGAAGTGACCGACGAACAGAAAATTGGCCGCCTGAAGAGCTTTTTAAGCAAGGCAAAATCGTTCGACGGCCCGTGGGAGATCAACATCAATCACTTGCGAGTGATCACGGTCAACCCGCTGGAAGACCGGCAAACTTCAGGCTTGCGATAACACTGAGCGAGACCTCATACGCGGCAATTTTGCCAAGCCTTCGGCTTTTCATCCCAACAACGAACTGTCGGATGCGGCGAACGATAACGACGGAAATCGCCACAGAAACGAAACGCATGTGAGGTACAAACAAAAATCCAACATTAACTTTGTCCCACATGCACAGTAGAAAGAGTACCAGGCAGGACACGCATATAACGATGGCATCGCGCAACGTGGCCTTTCGTCTCAGAATCGGCTCCCGCTCGTCGCACGTTGCTTCTCGTGTAAAGGTCACTGGACATCCATTGCACTCCCGGATCTCAGCACCCCCCGTTATTGCCGCGTTAGTCGTCGACAAGCTGCCAGAATTCTTCTTCGCCATCCCCAGCAAGCCCGCCCTTCTTCAACCCACCCGACTGCGCCCCGGCATCAGCCTTCCCGCTCAGCGATGGTGGAAGAGGTGGAGCCTTCACGGACGGGCCGCCCGAGCGGGCTTTCTTCGGCTTCACCTTGCGCCGCGTTTCAGACGTCGGTGGTTTCTTCGGCTTGTCGCCGAATTCGAGTTCGAGAATCTCATCGTCGTCAATTGGAATTGCCGGACTGCTCTTTGGACCGCTGCTGACTCGTTTTGCTGGTTTGTCCCCAGACGCCTTACGAGGCGTTTTTCCTGAAGACGAAGATCGCTTCCCGGTAGGACGGACCTTCACCTTTCGTTTTTTTTGTCCGTCCACTGAAGTGCGACCATTCTTTGCCTTTGAACATGCCGGACAGCTTCCGCGATGGTCGAGCGTTTCTCCACACTTGTTGCAAAGCGGCACGGGCATGCCGGCATCTTCCAATTCGTCATCAAGCAATGCATCGCCAAGATCAATCTCTGCCGAAACCGGACCGGCTGTCGATTGCCCGATGGCAATCTCGTCGGAGATCGGCCTGAGCAAAACCTTCTTCGAAGTCGATGGAGTCTTCTTTGGCCTGGGCGGCCGGCTGTTCTTTTCTTTGCGTGGTGCTGCCGGAGTTTTGATTTCGCTTGATTGCCAGTCCGTAACTTCCGGAGCGGCGGACGGTATCGCGGCCGAACTGGTTGCAACGCCGTCTTTCACAACCACACTTTCTTCACGAACGATTTCCGTCGAAGCCTGTTTACCACTCGTAACGTCTGTCGCGTCAACGTGAACGCGAGCCTGCTCATCGTACGAAATCGTCACTTTGATCTGCGAGTTCTCCGGCAGATCCGGGGGTAGATCTTCAATGATGCAGGTGCCGAGTTCAACGTACTGCTCGTCAGCCTTTGTGCCACTTTCAACAATTTTCAGATGCACACGTTTCTGGTTCGGGGAAATAGTTCCAAACTGATGAGTGATCGATGTCGGCAGCGGAGTATTTGATGGAATCTGATAGTGCGGAACACGGTTATTGTTTTCATCCCGGACCAAAACGCCGAGGCCTCGGGCGTTAACGCTTTGCTGCGTGATACTTGCCAATCGGGCGCTGACTTCTTCGTTAAGAATCGACTTGGCAAAGTCGTTATTCGTCAGCAGCATCCCGGCGTAATAGGTCGCTCCGTGAGCAATCGACTGATCTGGCGACAGGGACGTGTTCAACGTTCGACCGCCAAGTTGCTTCAACGCATTTCGAACCATTGGCATTCGCGATGCGCCACCGACTGTCAGAATGACATCGACGTGAGCCCAGCCCATTTTGTTATCTTTAAGCATCGCTTGCGTGATCTCACACGTTTGTGAAACCAACGACTTTGTCAGCGACTGAAACTGACTTTGTTCAACCTGATAAGACTTGCGGTGTCCCCCGTGCTGACACGTCAGCGCCGCTTTCGGTCGTACCGTCAGGCTTCGTTTTGCGTTCTCAACTTCCAAAGCCATAAACTGCAGGCTCTCCGGATCGCTGCGGGGGTCAACCTTGAACTCTTTGACAAACTGCTTGGCGATCGCGTCAAGCAACATGCGGTTCCAGTCGATGCCGCCGAGATTCAGATCGCCGCTGCTGGCAATCACTTTGACTTCGTTCTTCTGATACTTCACCAACGACAGGTCGAACGTTCCACCGCCCAGGTCGTAGACCATGATCCGCTGCTCTTCGGCCAACTCGGTGAACCACAGCCCTTCCGTGCCGAGCACATAGCACAGTGCCGCAGCGACCGGTTCATTGATCATGTCGACTTTCGAAAGCCCTGCTCGCTTGCCAGCTTCCATGACCCATTGACGCTGGACATCGCTGAACTGAGCTGGCACAGTGATGACTGCCTGATCGATTTTTCCGATCTGTTCTTCCGCCGCGGACAGGAGCTTCTTCAGGACGAGCGTTGCAATGTCAATCGGCGTGTAAGATCGGTCGTCCACGACCCACTTATGTTCGGCATTGCCCATGTACCGCTTCGAGTTCTGCACGACTCGCAACGGCTTCACAACGGCATTGCGAAGCGCTTCTGTGCCGACAACGACCTCGCCACCTTCGTCAAACAGGACGACCGACGGCGTCGACAGATCGCCTTCCTGATTGGCCAGCGTAACCGGTTCGCCATGCTCATTCAGGTAGGAAATGCACGAGTAAGTTGTTCCAAGGTCGATTCCGACAGCGTGAGTCTTAAGCATCTGAGTCAGTCTTTCCGGGCTGCAAGATCGAGCCGTTTCAACGCGTCTGTTACTGGTTTTCCATCGTCAGTCAAAGCAAATTTCAATTTCCACCTGCGGATCAGACATCGGCATTGCTGTGGCCGAACGGGAAACCCACAATGGCAGAAACGTCGAAACGGCTCACCAGTCAACAGCTTCCGCCGCGAGTTCAGCCATCGTACCAGCCCTTATGACGCCTCTCCAGCAATCACTAGACACCTTTCAGGCCACTCCGAAAGAACGCTTCGGAGTAACGGGATATCGTTTTTTTCTGGTTGCAGTCGTTTTGCAGGCTTCATTTCCGGGCCAATTTGCCAACGCACAGCCATTGCCAGGTTCGAACGCTCCGGTTCTCACAGATACACCGCCGAATTTCCTGACTGACCGAGCGTTCGAAGATGCACTGGCTGAGTCGATTTCTCTCGCCTGGCAGGGACAGAATCTGCGCGATGGCCTGCAGAAGCTTTCCAAAACCAAACAATTGTCAATCATTCTTGACCGACGCATCGACCCCAGCCAGCAACTGACTCTGCAGATTCAGAAGCGCACTCTAAAGACCGTCCTTAAAGTAATAGCGACCGAAGCCAGAGCTGACATCAGTGTTCTGGGCAACACTGTTTATGTCGGTCCCGCGAGAATTGCATCACGTCTCCGCACTGTCGAAGAAATTGTGGCATCACAACTAGCGACAACCATCAGTGTTGATGCCTCGCCACAAACTCGCCGCCGCTTCGAACTTCTTAAGCGACAAACGTTGAACTGGCCAGACCTGACCACACCGCGCGAACTGCTGAACGAAGTCGCAAGCCGTTACGCATTGAAGATCGAATCAGTAAATCTCGTCCCGCACGACTTGTGGAGACAAGCGACTTTACCTTCTGGATCTGCGACTCAGTTACTGCTGACAATCCTTGCTCAATTCAATCTCAGTTTCGAATGGACCGAAAGCCGAGACGGAATTCGCCTTGTCGACATGCCGCTCGACCCGCGCATCGAAAAGCAGTTCACGCTCAAGCGAGGAACCGAGCAAACAATCCTGTCCAAGATCACCCGAAGAATGCCAGACCTCGAACCTAAGGTGACTGCCCGAAGAATCAAAGTCGTTGGAACGGTCGAGCAAATCGAAACTGTCGAAGCGATTATTTACCCGGAGCGTCAACCGAACAACGCACGTCCAAATCAACGGAAAGTCGCTGACGGCGTAACAGTCTTCACCTTTGAGGCAACCGCCCCACTGGGAACGTTCATGGCCACTCTGGAAAAACAATCTGGCTTCATGTTTCAGTACGACCCCAAAGCATTCAAACAGGCCGACATCCGCCTCGACCAGCGAATCTTTCTTGAAGCCAAAGAACTAACTGCCAAGGAAGTCTTCGACAAAATGTTCCCCCCGCAGAAGATTGCCTACAAAGTCGACGGCAAAACGGTCCGCCTCACGCCCGCCCCGCGATAGTCGCCTGAGCCAACAAGATCGGCTGACGGTCATCAACCCCAATTACGGACAGGGCGCTCGCGATGTCTACTGGCGGAACATGCCTGGCATCAAACAGACAATCCCCGACATTCGAAATGGATGCGATCTTTGCTTCAGCACTTTCGCCCCGCCTGACAGCAAAAGTCGAGGTAAGGACGAGCCGGAAAACTCAAAATGATTCTTCATGTCGCAAATCGATAAAGCGGTGTCGCCGATGATCATCGACAGGCGAGTCGGCAGCGTCAAGAATACTTTGTACCGTGTCATTCGTGGCCGCCATGTCATCAGGACGCGATTTATCAAAGCTATAGTCGATTATCCACAGGTGCCAGCTCGTGCCTTTCAACAAAACAGTTTTTGCCGCGGTCTTTACTACGACTCTGGTTGCCAGCGAATGCCGGCTTGAGGCCGCCGAACATCCGACTCAAATGCAGCTCGAATTCTTTGAGAAAAAAGTCCGACCGCTGCTGGCGAAGCACTGCTACGAGTGCCACAGCGTTACGTCCAAAAAATATCAGGCGGGGTTGCTTGTCGATAGCCGGGCGTCATTACTGAAAGGTGGAGATTCAGGTGAGGCTCTCGTGCCAAACGATGTCGATGGGAGTCTGATCATCGATGCCGTGCGATATAAATCTTACGAAATGCCACCGAAGGGAAAGCTTCCGGCGGCTGATATTGCGACGCTTGAACGCTGGGTCGGCATGGGCGCACCATGGCCGAACGAAGCAGCTCCGGTCGTTTCTGCTCGACAAAACTTCTTCGATCTGGAAGGGAGAAAGGCTGAGCACTGGGTCTGGCAGCCAATCAAGTCGAAAGTTCCGCCGACGGTGAAGAATACTGAATGGCCGCGCAGCGATCTCGACCGTCACGTGCTGTCAAGACTCGAACATGCGAATCTGAGCCCGGCCGGTGATGCAGATCGAACAGCACTGTTGCGTCGACTCTACTTCGATCTGATCGGGTTGCCGCCTGGTGTTGAAGAAGCGGAAACTTTCCTGGCAGACAACGAATCGCGTGCGGTCGAGCGGGTCGTTGATCAACTTCTGGAGTCTCCGTACTTTGGTGAACGCTGGGGACGCCACTGGCTCGATCTTGTCCGCTATGCTGAATCCCGCGGACATGAATTCGACAACGACACTCCTAACGCGTTTCAGTATCGCGACTACGTGATTCGAGCACTAAACGCGGATGTTCCTTACGACCAGTTTGTCCGAGAACACATCGCGGGCGACCTGTTGCCTCAACCACGGTTGCATCCCGAAAGTAGAAACAACGAATCGATTCTGGGTACGGGATTCTGGTTTCTCGGCGAATGGGTGCACTCACCAGTCGATATCCGCAAGGACGAAACGGATCGCTTTGACAATATGATCGACGTGATGTCGAAGACGTTTCTTGGCGTCACAGTCGCGTGTGCCCGCTGTCACGATCACAAGTTCGACGCCATCTCGACGGCGGACTACTACTCGCTGTCTGGCTTTCTGCAAAGCAGCGACTATCGCCAGGTTCGATTCGAGTCGATCGAACAGAATCGCCGCGTAGCGGAGCAGCTTGCTCAGATCGACGCGAAGTATCAGCGTCAGATCCTTGACCTGCTTGATGCGCAGGGCGTCAGCCTCCCGCGACAGACAAATTACCTCGGTAATGAATCCATCGTGGTTGACTATGGTAATCTGCCACAGAAGTATTTCATGCAGGACGGAAATTCCTTCGGAGATTCCCCGCGACTGGAAGGACGAGCTTATCTCGATTCTACTCAAGCCCCATCTGTCATGGTGGCAACTTATGGGTCGGCAACGAATGATCTAATCTGGAACGGATTGGAGTCAGTCACTGAGGGCCAGATTCAGAATAGAAGTAAGCTGGCGAAGATCCCGAAGAGCGGTCGAACTTTGCGAACGCCGACCTTCGAACTGAAACAGGGTAACGTCGCCTGCCTTGTGAATGGAACTGGCCACGTCATCGCCTGTGTCGATTCCCACCGACTGATCGCGGGGCCGCTACACGGCCAGACCGTGCAGGCCATCAAGCCAGACACGCGATGGGTCAGTCTGAATCTGGCACGATACGTCGGACATCATTTGCATCTTGAATTCGTACCGGCTGCAAAGACGCAGCTTTCCGTTCGCCTGGTTACGCAGGGGTTGGATGCCGAAGGGATTGCCCGCCTTGATAAGCAACTAGCGGCATCGGATAAGCAATACGAAAAGTACGCCACAGCAGCCGAGTCGATTCTGAACGGCGCCAGTCCTACCGAAATCATCGAAGAAAGAGTGTTCGAAGATTTTGAATCCGGGGCCTACGAAGACTGGACGGTGACAGGTAAGGCCTTTGGGAAAATTCCTCAAACGCTTGAAACGATCGCGAAATACCAGGGACGGATCAACGGACAGGGCAAGTTCTTCGTGAATTCGCACAACATCCGGGAAGGTGGTGATGTTCGGGCCGGCGACAGTCTGACAGGAACGCTGACGTCACCCGGATTTACAATTGATTTTGACTCGATTGAGTTTCTGGTCGGCGGTGGTGCGCACAAAGGACTGACGTGTGTCAATCTGATCATTGATGGTAAAACGGTCCTGTCCGCCACCGGCCGACAGAACAATCAGATGTCGATCAATACGTGGAATGTCCGACCTTTCCGCGGGCAGGAAGCGACCATCGAAGTAGTCGATAATCACAAGGCAGGATGGGGCAACATCGGCATTGACCACATTGTGTTTCAGACGTCGAAGGTCGCCGCGCCCGCAGAGGTTCCTGGTGGAAATGCTGCCGCTCACAAAATCGTCAGAGCGTGGCAACGTGAACGCGAACAGGCAGGGGCAAAAATCGTCCGGAAGTCGCGTCTTGCAATCGCCATGCTGGATGGAACCGGCGAGGACGACCGCGTCTTGATCCGTGGTAACTCGTCCAGGCCGGGCAAAGTTGAACCACGACATTTCCTGACTGCAATTTCCGGCAACGCGTCGATGGCTGTTGGATCGGGGAGTGGACGACTGCAATTGGCAGAACAGATCAACGATCCATCGAATCCATTGACGTCGCGAGTGATAGTGAACCGTATCTGGCACCATCTGATGGGCCGTGGGATTGTTCCGACCACTGATAACTTTGGAGTGCTTGGCCTGCGGCCAACGCATCCTGAGTTGCTTGATCATTTGGCGACGCTATTCCTGTCAGACGGTCGCAGCATCAAACGCATGATTAAGTACATCGTGCTGTCTCGAACGTACCAGATGGCGAGTCAAACAGATCCAAAGTCGATGGAAGCTGATCCGAACAACCTGCTCTGGCATCACCGCCCGCCCCTGCGACTTCAGGGTGAGGTCATTCGTGATGCGTTACTCGCGCTGTCAGGCAGGCTCGACAAGACTGCATTCGGGCCGCCGATTCCGATCCACCTCACATCATTTATGGACGGGCGAGGCCGGCCTGGTAAGAGCGGTCCGCTGGACGGCAACGGGCGTCGTTCAATTTACATCGCCGTGCGTCGCAACTTCCTCTCGCCGTTTATGCTGACATTCGACACACCGGTCCCGTTCAGCTCGATGGGACGACGTAACGTTTCCAACGTACCGGCGCAGGCATTGATTTTGTTAAACGATCCGCTGGTCGTCGAGCTGTCGCATAAATGGGCGGAACGAGCACTGCAGAGCGTTCCACCGAGTGATGCGACAACGAATCGACGTCGAATCGAATGGATGTACCTCTCCGGATTCGCGAGACAACCGACCGAAAAGGAAGTCCAGACAGCCGAGGGTTTTCTGCAGGCTCAGGCAACCGCTCGCAGCGTTACGCTCGATGGTTCCGGCCTGTGGGCGGACTTCGCCCATGCTCTGGTCAATACCAAGGAATTCATCTTCATCAGGTGACAACTGAACTTGAGGTAAACGTCTTACTTACCTCGACATCGCCAAACGCAAGCTGGAAACCTGCACCACGAAGCGAGTGACAACATGAATGATTATCCCTGCCAGCGTCAGCAGTCGTTGCCCACGTCGCGCCGAGAAATGCTGACCCGATGCGGCAGCGGTTTTGGGGCCGTCGCACTCACAGCACTGCAGAGCGATTCGGCCTTCTCTGCTGGAACGCCAAAAACGCCGGAGCGTGGTTTCGCCGGGCACGGGCCGCACCATGAAGTGCGAGCGAAGAACGTGATCTTCCTCTACATGGATGGAGGACCATCTCAGGTGGACACGTGGGATCCAAAACCGCTGCTCGACAAGTACAACGGCACGGATCCCTCAAAATTGTTCAATGTCGAACCGACGCAGTTCAATAACAACGGAACCGTGCTGGCCAGCCCGTGGAAGTTCAAGCAGCACGGCGAGTCCGGCATCCCCGTCAGCGAACTGTTTCCGCATGTCGCGAAAACCGTGGACGAATTGGCAGTCATTCGGTCAATGACTTCGAACTTCCCCGAGCACACGTTTGCTAATTACTTCCTGCACACCGGCAGCGGATTGCAGGGACGCCCAAGCATGGGAGCGTGGACCAATTACGGACTGGGAAGCGAATGTCAGAACCTGCCAGGGTTCATCGCATTAAACGGCGGCCTGATTCCACCGGGTGGACTCGATTGCTTTGGCAGTGGATTCCTGCCGGCCAGTTATCAGGGCTCTGTCTTCAAACCATCCGGCAGTGGTGTCGCCAATATCGATCGGACCGAACCCACGAAACAACGACAGAACGACAAGCTGGCCCTGATCAGACAACTCGATGGATTCGCAGTCGACACCTTCGGCCAGCACGACGCTATCGAATCGGCCATCCGCAATTACGAACTGGCTTCGTCGATGCAACTGGCCGTTCCGGAAGTCATGTCTCTCGCCGACGAGCCCGCTCATGTTCAGCAGGCCTACGGCATGGAATCTGAGTTCGGTCCGACGAAGATCTACGCCGCTCAGTGTCTAATTGCCCGACGCATGATCGAGAAAGGTGTTCGATTCATCGAATTGACGTGCCCGAAAGTCGGCGGCGATCGCTGGGATCAACATTCAAACCTGAAGTCTGGTCATGAGAACAACGCTCGCGCGGTCGACCAGCCAATCGCGGCTTTACTAAATGATCTTCGTGAACGTGGCCTGCTTGATGACACTCTTATTGTCTGGGCGGGCGAGTTCGGTCGTACTCCGTTCGCTCAGGGCCGGAACGGTCGAGACCACAATCAGTTCGGCTTCACAGTCTGGCTGGCTGGCGGCGGAGTGAAGCCCGGCACGGTCCACGGTGCTACTGACGAGTGGGGTTACAAGGCGATCGAAAATCGAGCCGAAATGCACGACCTGCACGCGACCATGCTGCATCTAATGGGCGTCGACCATACACGTTCTACCTTCCGTTTCAGTGGTCGCGACATGCGTCTGACCGACGTCCACGGTCACGTGATTCATGACATCATAGGATGACACCGTTTGTTACATTTAATTTCAGCATGGTCGCCCTTTTCCAGCTGCACCCAGTAATACTGACGTGGCCGGTCCGTCGATTAACCGCATGAACTTCACCTCAACAATTACCCCGGCGACCGAAGAAACGATTAGCTACGACACACTGGACACTGGCGTCCAGACCAGGCAGCCGACGCAGAACCGACGACTGGGCCTGGGCATCCAGCGCAACGTCTCCCGAAACAAAAGCAGCGAGGCAAAAGGTCGTTAGAACCGTGGTGACTATCCCCGCTGCTATTTCACAGCCTCAGCGATCTCCACTGTGGTTGCCTTGCCGTGAGTCGCAATTTTTCGAAACACGGGCTTGTTAATTAAACCAAATCGCGAATCCGAAAAATTGTCCGCTGAAGACCTGCTGCAACTGACGCCAGACGCGCTGATCTGTCAGCTCACCTTTTTCGATGTACGGTTTTGCTGCCGTGCCCTGCAGCCAGAGCACAAGATCCAGCTGTGTCGGTTCTGTAAAGATGCGTCGCAGGTTGATGCCGTCGTTCTCAATGCGCCAGTGCGCCAAGAGCTTCTTCCCTTTTAAAATCGCATCCATTTCGTCGAGAAACGCCTTCCAGGCATCTATCATTTCCGGTGAAACGCGGACGTTCGGAATGACGCCAGTCTGCTTCGGATTTGGAATCCACTCAGCGTCATCGTCGATCTCAGCCTGAATGGCATCCCAGTTCAGGCGGCTCAGGCGAACGACTTCTTCGAAATGATGCAACGCCGACATCATACGTTTCGGCTCTGTGCACTCGTAGCGGATCATGTGGATCATCGCGATGCCGTCGGCGATGTCAGTGTCTGATCCGAACCATGTTCTACTGCTGGGCGATGTACGGAGATATCCGTACGGCGAATCAACCTTTGGAAAATACAGTTGTGCGGTCCGCTCGAACGCATCCTGGAAGTCATGTGCCAGAATGATGTCGGTCATCGACAGCAGCAAGTGGCAATAGCCTCGAAGCCAGATCGCATCAGCATGATCGAACGCGATCACAAAACGGCCAGCCATGTCCTCGGTGATGCGCGCCCCGCGGTTCATGGTGGTGAATATGCGCCACAGAACTTCATCCTCGCTGGTCGCACCGTCACCATTCAGGTCCAGGCGAATTCTACCGAAATGGAGTCGTTGCATCACGGCTCGGTCTGTGACTCGTGACAGGTTCGCTTCCGCACGAGTCAGTTCGGCCTGCATGTTCAGAAAAATATGCCGCACTTTGCGATAACTGATTTCTTCCGGTTCGGGATTCTCAGGCAGCGGAATCCGCAAAAAGGGAATCCACTGAGACTGTTTTTGACGGCCATGCCGATACAGCGACTGTCCCAACCCCTCAATCGCTCGAAGAAACTGCAGCGTGCCCAACTCAAAACGTAACTGACTATTGTCCTTGTCCAGCTTCAGCCGTTCGAGCAATGCGACCTCGCCTTCGGCCAGTTCGCCCTTCAGAAGAAACTGTTCGACGAACGGTGGCTCAGCAGCTTCAGCATCCAGTTGTGAGGTGGAAACAAAGGCGGCAGCCAATAGAAGTGCCGGGATGAGAAGCTTCATTGATACTTTCCCAGTAGATTATCAGCTGATCGAATTCAATAGGCAGTCTTCCAAAGAACACTGCTTCACCTGCCGATTCTGGCGAGAAGCCATCT
>CALGTK010000247.1 GCA_937904325.1 uncultured Planctomyces sp. | reverse complement strand
ATCCCTCAGTTGGGGCGAGCATGGTGCTGATGATCTTGCTGACCGTGCCTTTGTAACGTTCCATTTTCTTCAGCTTCTGCCATTCCGGGTGCGGGCCGAAGCCTTTCCAGTGAGTCTTGTGAGCTTCTATATTTTCGGCTGACAGCATGTAGGTCAGGTTGGGAACGTCGTTCGATATCAGCGTCTCGCCGAAGAATACCGGGCCGAGTCCGACTTCCCTCATAATGTCGATTTCGCCCTTGTTGAACATTTCGACTTTGAGCTCAGCCATGCGTGCGTTATGGCTTTCGTAAGTCCGCAGCTCGAACAGCCGAGAGGTCTTCTCTCTCGAGTAGGCTGGTTGTTCAAGAATCGGAAGGCCGGCAAACGCTTTCATCAGCCGACTTTCGATGCGTGAATAAGGAGCCGACTTCTTTTCTATGGCGAAGTAGTCCGCCGCGGCTTTCTGATAGTTAGCGTCTGCTGCGAGGGCCACGTTCAAGCCGCCGAGCGCATCCAGTGTCTCGTACGGGAGCAGCACATAAACCGAATTGTCGGCTTTCTCTCCGGTTGGTGTGAAGATCCCGACACGATCGATCTTCTGGCGATTCAACGCGGGCAACAGAGCGTCTTCGACAAAATTGACGACAATCTCCTGATTCTCGGCTGTCGAGCAGCGGTAGATGCGAATTTCGTAATACTCCTGTGACGGAGACGCGGCTGTGGCAGCTGTGCCTGCAATAATCAACGCAGCGGCTGCTGCAAGAAGTCCGGTTACAAAATGTCGTTGCAAAGAGGTTAAATTCATCAGAGGTAGGCCTGTCGTGTTTTGAGGTTCGATCGCGTTGTTGAGTCGACAGAATGTTCAACTGAGGCTCTGAACGCAACGATTCAGGCGACGGCGGTTTTCAAACGCCGAATTTACAGGCACCTTTGAGTTATCGTGCTTCGAATCCGTCCGTAAACTTTCCGACACGCTCAACACTAAGACGACGCGTTTCGCAACAAAACATTTACCGATGAGGGCTCGCGATGAAATCACGCGTTCTGATCCTCGTGATCCTTTGCCAGACCAGTTTGAGAGTTCACGGGTGCGATACCGTATGTACGGAGGTTGTGTCTGCGAAAGAGGCTTTGGGATGCGCATCCGAAATCCCCGTATCAGATAAGAGTCAACGCAGCTACTACCTGATTGGTAACTCGCTGACATGGGACACCGTTCCAGTCTGGATGGATGGAGACGTGCAGTGGCATGTTGACTGCGGAAAGAGCCTGCCGTTCATGTATGCGAATCCAGCAGAACCTTGTGTAAAGACGTCGACGCTGTGGACGAAGGCGTTGGCTGAGAAGCAGTACGATGTTGTTTCGATGCAGTCGCACTATGGAGTGACGCTGGAAGAAGACGTGGCCACGATTTCAAAGTGGGTCGACATGCAGCCGACGGCCGAATTCGTCATTCATACCGGGTGGGCTTATCACGAGAAACGGGCGATTGAGTACTCCAGCAAGAACATTTCGGCGACGATGCAGCACAGCCCGAAATACATCGACGCGTTACTCGACCGGTTGAGGAAGAAGTATCCCGGCCGTGAATTTCGACAGACTCACGCCATCGATCTGCTGGCAAAGATTGCTGCCGATGTCGCATCTGGAAGGGCACCATTCAAAAGCGTCTCGGATCTGTATCGCGACAAGATTCACGTGAAGATTGATACGGGTCGGTACCTCATGCACAACTGTATGCGTCACGCGCTTGGGCAGCCTCGATCAGCAATTCACTATGAGAAGCTCGACCCGAAGATCAAAACTTACCTCGACGATGTGCTGGCGACGCTGCCGGCCGTCAGTTCACGGAAGTAGCTACTGTGCAAGCTTAATCCGAAGGCTGCCGTTTGAGGTAACCCTTAACGCGGGCACTTTTACTCGCCGTGTGCCTGTTTGACCGGCATGCTGATAATCAGTCCGGCCAAGCTTCGAACTTTTTGTTGAGGCCTTAAGCCGGATAAGTGGCATTTCGTGCACGATGCAAACAGCGACACTGCACCTGCGCGAAGGAAGATGCCGTCTTCGACGCGTTCAAACTCGTGTTTGCCTTGCTTCAGCTCCCGAGCCGCGTCTTTTTCGAAGCCTTCTTGGGGGTTGTGATCGATATTCATGGCCGGAGTGTTGACCGCGATCCACCGTGTCTTGCCGCCGATCTCAGCATCGATCTGACGGAATACTTCCTCCATCGCCCGTGCCGGGATGATCTCGCGTTCGTCCTTGTCAAAGTAGCTGCGATGCACGGTGTGCAGGGTGGCAATATAGGTGTCGTGCAGCAGTTTCGTCTGTCGACGAGCCTCGGGAACGGTGAACTTGTCCGCTGCTTCGTCAGCTTTTTCTGAGCTGTCTGCTGTGTCAGCTTTCGGAGATTTGCCGTTAGACGATGTTGTCAGAAAGGCCAGGTACAAGCCTGAGATAACGCAGAGCGCGATGAGAGATAATCGTGGGCGCAGTTTGCTGAAGGCCATGTTGTACCTCGCAGTTTTTTATGCGGTGATAGTCGGCGGGTACATCCCGCACTCGATGTGGTTTCCGTCGGGATCCAGGAAAAACACCTGAGTGACGCCGGTGTCTGGAACGTGGCGGGAAACGTACTCGATTCCGCCATCGTCCAGCAGACGTTTGACAGTGTCGATGTCGCTGACTCGAAATGCGATGTGGTCGACCCGTGCCTGGATTTCGGTGTTCGGCGGGGCCTGATTTTCGGATTCGATCAAGTGAATCTGGAGTCCGTAGTTGAACAGCCAGGCTCCTCGAAAGTTAAAGCCCGGTCGATCGAGTGGCTGGAATCCAAGCATGTCACAGTAAAACCGGATGCTCTTGTCGAGGTCACGAGTGACTCGGGACACGTGGTGGATATATTCAATCGGTAGTGGCTTGGTCATTGTGCGGTACTCGGCGAGAGACACAGGGTTCGGCTCCGATGCCCACAAAGGGTCAGGCCGATGTGCCTCATAATGACGGCCTGAATCTCGTGCGTCACCTGTGCATCGCATACTTTGGGTGTGCTGGCGGATGAGTAGGCCGGATCAAGCACAGCGCCGCTCCGGCGATTCAGAATTCACCATTAATCACAGATGCCGGAACATCGTCGCTTCGCTTCTCGATCCGGCCTGCAGATTATTCAACGCGTTGCTATACAGGTTGATTTACCGAAGTACTGAAAGCAGGTTGCTCCACTCGTCGGTCCAGAGCAATTCTGACTCGGCGGGCTCGTTGATCTTTTCGGCTCGGGAGACGATGTCTTCGGGAATCGGCTGCTTTGAGAGCAGCATCCAGTGACAGAGGTTCGTTCCCTGATCTTCCTCCGGCATTGCCTGGATACAGGCCGAGTGCATGCCGATGTCGTTGGCGAGGCCCTGCACGACAGGTCGGAGATCGAAGTGCAGATTCGAGATGTGGATGCACAGAATTCCGTCGTCCCGCAGGTTCTGTTTGTAGAGCAGCGCGGCTTCTCGAGTCAGCAAGTGAGTAGGAATTGCGTCGCCGGAGAACGCGTCCAGGACGAGGATGTCGTAGTTCTGCGGTTCTTCGTGTTCGAGCGACAGTCGCGCGTCGCCGAGTACCATTTCCGTCTGGCTTTCGGAGTTCTTGAGGAAGGTGAAATACTGCTTGGCCATTCGAATGACCTCGGAGTTGATCTCGTAGAAGCGCAGGCAGTCGTCTTTCTGTCCGTACGCGGCGAGTGTACCGACACCCAGTCCGACAACTCCGACACGGCGACCCTGTCCAGTGCGGTGATGCTGCATGACCAGACCAACGCCCGATTTCTTACCGTAGTAAGTGGTTGGTAAGTCTTTCTTGTCTTCGACGAGGAACTGAGTTCCGTGCAGGATGCTGCCGTGGAACATGCCTCGCCGATGTTTGTTCGTGTCGTCGTCGTCCGTCTGATCTCGGACCTGGAGCACTCCGTAGAAGTTTCGAGAAACTTCGATGGCGGCTTTGACACCGTCGCGAGCGTGACACTGCAGTGACCAGGCAATCAGACTGACCCACAGGCCGATCAACATCCATGCGGTTCTTTGCTGACCTCGGTAGAGGTAGCTGGTCTGGTCTCTGAAAAGTACCAGCAACGTGATCAGCAGACAGGCTACGATGCCGATATGCAGTTCCCAGTAGGCGGGGAAGGCGTTGGGAGCCAGCAGTCCGACAAACAAGCCGCCGCCGGCACCACCCGCTGATATCAGCAGGAAGAACTGTGTCAGGTAGCGAGTGCTCGGTTTCTGTTGAGCCAGCTCGCCGTGGCAAACCATGCAGCAGCAGAACATCGCTGACAGATAAACGGATACTTGAATAAGGATCGAGACTTCAGTTCCCGCGAGCAGAGTTTTTAGAACGCAAAGACAAGTTATACCGAGCAGCGTGATATACCACTTTCGCGAGTACCAGCGGTCGGCGTCGAAGCACAGAATGAATGACATCAGGTACAGCGTCAGTGGAAGGATCCACAGGAACGGAACCGTGGCGACGTCCATGCAGACCTGGTTCGTCGTCGCCAGAAGCATTACTGATGCGACCATTGCCAGGCCGAACCAGGTGGCTCTATCTGCCCAGCCTGGTGGCTGAGAGTTTTCGTCCGTCGCTTTTTCGGCATGGGCATCGGCTTGTAACAATGCGTCGATATTATTCATTCGGAAGAGTCGGCACGCACACGCCGCACAGAAGATGGCGAATGCTGAGAAGCCCCACGACCAGATGTTAGCCTGCGCGGGCGAAGCCAGGACCGGCTCAAAGACAAACGGAAACGAGATCAACGCCAGCAGCGAGCCGATATTTGACAGAGCGTACAGCCGGTAAGGTGACACTCCGGGAGCCTGCAGACTGAACCATCTCTGCAACAACGGTCCGGTCGACGAAAGAATGAAATACGGGAGCCCGACACACATTGTCAGCAAGGCGACGATTCGAAACGCTGGCGAGGACGAGCCGTCAGGTTTCCACGAGTCGTCCGGCGTGATCGGAAGAAGAAACACAGCGGTCAGCAGCAGAGCGATGTGCAAACCAGCCTGCCAACGCGGCGAGAGATACTGAGTTGTCAGATGAGCGTAGACATAGCCGGCAAACAGCGTGACCTGGAAGAAGAGCATGCAGGTGCTCCACACGGCCGGGCTGCCGCCGAACCAGGGCAGAATGAACTTGCTGATCAGCGGTTGCACCTGAAACAGCAGAAACGCGCTGGTGAAAATTGTCGTCGCAAAACAGGGCATTAACAGACGCGATTGGCACGGAGAATCAGTCGTCATCAGGAAGTCCCATGCATGAAGAAGGAGTGTCGGTTCACTTTTTCAGCACTCGCGCTCTGATAAGCCCATCGTCCACGGAGGTGCGTCTGCAAACCTAGCATTCAATTCAATGCCACCTCGCCTGCCGATGCAGTAAATCCCAATTTTCCTGGCACGACGCGGGGGCAATGTGTGTGAATATGGGGGCTTTGAGTCGAGTTTCTTGATTCCGCAGGGGTCGGTCAGTCAAAGTTTTCCGGTTGAATCGATCGTGATGAATTCTCCGGTCGTGAAAAGCTGATCTAGGGAGAGCACGGTCCTGTCGTTGCGCGGTTTCGGTTTGTGGTGAGCTTCCCTCGGGATTCTGGACACCGATCTGAACCGCCAGCAGGGATCGGGCGGGCGGTGGTTTTTGAGATTTCTGTCTCTGAACCTGATGACTTTGAGATTTCGCGGCGGCGGCAGCTAACGAGGCTGGCGGGACGCGGAGTGAAGTCAGGAAACGATTGCTCGAGCACCGGTTGAGATGCCTTTGACGACAGAACGCGAGGACGAGGCGGCAACGGATTGCCCTTCTGAGTTGCGGCGGCCGTGGTAGATCAGACGGAAGATTCTTTCGAACGACTCTCAAAATGCAGGGATGGCACGATGCAGTTTCAGACGTGGCTGGAAGCCCTTCGACTCCGCGTCCGTAAGAACCCACAACGCAGCATTGCTGCTCGGCGAAAAACTTCGCGGCAACGGCCGGCAGAGGTTCTTGAAGAGCGGGCACTGTTGAGTGTCAGTTCTCTAATAATTAACGGTGAGCTGAGTGTCCTGTCGGACGATGCCGACTCGATCATGGTCCGCACGAATCCTGTGGACGGGGTTTCGTTGCAGGTCATCGAAAACGGAGTTCAGTCGACAACGCTCGGAAATGTAGCAGTTGCTGACATCACCTCGATCAATATCCGCGGCGGCAGCGGAGCGAACACGATCGACCTCAGCGGAGTCGTGGCAGCCGACTTCACTGGGCTGACCGGCGTGTCAGTAACGGGCGGCGACGGTGACGACATCATCACCGGGACGGCCGAGTTTAACGATACGATTATCGCTGGCGACGGCAATGACACCATCACGGTCGGCATCGGAGCAACCAGTGTCGACGGCGGCGACGGTCATGACACGATCACGGCCGCCGCCGGCGACGATACGATCGAAGGCGGCGACGGGCACGACCTGATCATGGCCGGAAGCGGTAATGATTCGGTGCGAGCTGGCGACGGCCACGACACTGTCAGCGGTGAGGATGGTGATGACATCATCGATGCAGGTGATGGCGACGATCTGATCAACGGTAACGCCGGTCTGGACAACATTAATGGCGGCTTCGGCAACGACATTTTGATGGGCGATGCTGACGATGACACTGTGTTTGGTGGAGCCGGTGAAGATGTCATTGGCGGTGGCGACGGCAACGACAGCCTGGTCGGCAATTCGCAGAACGACGTAATCAGCGGTGACGCCGGTGACGACTCGATCAGTGCAGGTTCCGGTGCTGACGTCGCGACAGGTGGAGACGGAGACGATTTTATCAACGGCCAGGCTGGTAACGACACACTCGACGGTGAAAATGGTAACGACCGAGCACTCGGTGGCGGCGGCGCTGACGTCGCGTCGGGTGGCGAAGGCGACGACACCCTTGTCGGCAATGGTGGAGCGGACACGCTGCTGGGTGATAACGGTATCGACAGTCTGGTTGGTGGAGCGGGTTCTGACCGGCTGGAAGCGGACTCAATCCGCGTTGATCCGAATACCAACCTGCCGCAGTCGCGACTGTTTGCTCTCGCGATCGACGGGAACAATCAGTTCGTTGAACTTGATCCTCAAAATGGTGACGAGTTATTTCGCTTCACTGCTCCAGAGCCGTTCAGCGGTCAGCAGGACGGCTTGGCGTTTGACGGAACGAACCTCTTCTATCTGAACGGGACAGGCACCGACACGCTCTATCAGATTGATCCGGCAACTCAGACTGTGCGAGACGCCGATCCAATCACTGTTGGTTCGGGCGAGTACGACGGTGTGGCAGTTGTCGGCGGCCTGGTTTACATCCTCGATATAAATGCGATTGACATTCACGTGTTTGATCCGTCTACCGATTCCATCGTCAACACACTCGACATCAACGCAGTGAATCCGACAGTATCAGTGCTGGTTGGTGGCCTCGCTGGAGCTGCGAATCCTGACCGGATCATTGCGACAGAAACTGGCGGCAATCGGATCGTCGAAATCGATCCTCTGACCGGTTTAATAACGAACAGCTTCACTCCAGGAACCGTCGGAGCCGGCCAGTACTTTGGTGCGGCGGTCGTCAATGGCGATATTTACCTGGGCTCGGGGCTGCAGAACAGCTATGACGTGTTCTCGCGGCAGGGGATCTTCCTGAGAAACGTCGTGTTGCCTTACAACGTTTCCGGCCTGGGTGGTGATGATGTTGGAACGACTCCGATTATTCCGGGCCAGGCTCCGCAGAACTCGTTCAACATTGATGTCCGGTTTACTGGAACGTTCACAGCGAGTCAGCAGGCAGCGTTTACCGCGGCGGCCGCCCGTTGGGAAGAGATCATCGTTGGTGATGTTCCGGATGTATTCGTGCCAGGTGTTGGTCAGGTTGATGATATCGTCATCGAAGCTCGTTCGATTGCGATCGATGGTCCGGATGGCATACTCGGTCAAACTGCGGTCGTTGCTCAGCGGGTCATCTCGAACTTACCATCCGCCGCGTTCATTGAACTCGACACATTCGACATTGCCGCCCTGGAGAGTTCCGGCCAGCTCAGCGACACCGTCCTGCATGAGATGGGCCACGCGCTTGGATTCGGCATTATCTGGTCGGATCTTGGGCTCATCAGTGGAGCGACGGGTCCTGACCCGCAGTTTCTCGGATCTTTGTCGATTCAGGAATATAATCTGCGATTTGGCACGAACGCCACAGGAGTACCCGTCGAGAACATGGGTGGTGCAGGAACGGCCGATTCGCATTGGCGAGAGTCCGTACTGACGAGTGAACTGATGACAGGCTTTCTTGATCCAGGAACGGTTAACCCGATCACTCGTCTGACAGTCGCTCAGTTTGCCGACATCGGCTATCAGGTAGACTTCTCGGCTGCAGATTCGATCAATGTGACGTCGTCGCTAAGTACCACTAACCTTGTCCAGAATCGCCAGAGAATCAATGGTCGTCTGATTGGTCAATTTATTCCTCTTGGTGCTGGTGGTGTGTCGTCGAGCGAGGCAGGAACGTATATCGAAACCGATTTCGGATCGTCTACTTCAGTGCAGGGTAAGACGCGAGTTCTGGACTACACGCCGATGATGGTGATTCCAGGTCTTGATGCGACTAAAGCTGAAACGTTGACGGAGTCTGAAGCGGAAGCATTGCTGAGTTTTAATCCGTCAGCAAAAGCAAAACTGGTCTCAGGGGTGGTCAGTCTGGTCGTTCCGGAAATCGAACCAAACGACGGCCTGACGAGTGCTCTTAACATTGACAACCTTGGCTTCTCGCTCGACTTCGACCCGAACATTACTGATACAATGGGAATCAACACGTCGACTGTGTTGCCTCACATTTCAATCCAGGGAACAGGAGACGGATCGTTCGACTTCTACTCGTTCACCGTTGCAAATGCTGGTGATTCGGCGATTTTTGATATCGACTTCGGCAGCGGACTCGCGAATAACGGTGACATCAACGGTGACCCGTTCGACCCTGATCTGTTTCTGTTTGATTCGTTCGGCACGTCCTTGTCGAGCAACGATGATTCGCTAGCTGTAGACACTGGTTCGACATCAGGTCTGGATCCGTTCATCCAGTTCACGTTTGCAACGCCGGGAACTTATGTCGTGGGTGTGGCGAGCTTCCCGTCGAGTGCCATCGCAGGTGGTATCAGCGGTTCTGGCGTTCCTGCCGGATCGGACTACACGCTTCAGGTTTCGGTCCAGAACCATCTGACATCTGGTCCGGGAATTCCGACGGCAGCTCCAACTCGGGTGTTCGGTGATACTCTGATTGGTGGCACGGGTAACGGAGCTGGACAGGGAGATTTGATCTTTGGTTCGCCTGGTGACGACCTGATCGTCGGCAGTAATGAGGCCGACACAATCTTTGCTGGTGACGGCATGGATTCGATCTTTGCCGGTTCGGGCGATGACGAAATCAACGGCGAAGGTGGTGCGGACACAATTCGAGGTAACGGCGGTTCTGACACGATTGATGCCGGTGCTGGCGACGATGTCGTTTCCTGGACGATCAATGACGGCGACGATTCGATTAAAGCGACATCTGGTCTCGATACAGTTGATCTTAACGGTACTTCTGCAGCCGACACGTTCAACATCTCAGGCACAGGCACCGTTCTGCAGATTTCGGCTGACGTTGCTTCTCCGACGCTGGACCCGGTTGTATCGATCGAAAGCGGAACGGCCATCGTCAACGTCAACGGCCTGGCAGGTGACGACACGTTCAACTTTGCGTCGATCGATCTGGTCAACGACATTCTGCTGAACGTCAACGGCGGCACCGGCCAGGACATGATCAACCCGAACGGCGTTGATCTGTCCGGCATCCGCGTCAGTTTGGACGCAGGCGACGGTAACGACACGATTCTTGGTGGAGACGGTGACGAAACGATAGTCGGTGGTGCCGGTAATGACATGATCAACGGCGGCGGCGGAGATGATTCGCTCGACGGCGGAATCGGTGACGACGTAGTGGTCGGTGGCGACGGCAACGACACACTGCGAGGTGGTTTGGGCATTGATAGAATCGACGGTGGCAACGGGAACGACTCGCTGTCCGGTGGTTTCAACAATGACACGATTAACGGTGACGCCGGAGACGACTCGATCGATGGTGGTCAAGCCGACGACATTATCACGGGCGGCGACGGCAACGACACGTTGCTTGGTTCTGACGGTAATGACAACATCGATGGTATGGCTGGCATGGACTTTCTGGTTGGTGGGTCGGACAACGACACACTGGCTGGCGGCACCGAAAATGACACCATCCGTGGTGGCGACGGAGACGACAGTATCCTCGGCCAAGACGGCAACGATGTTATCCACGCTGGCGATGGTCAGGATTCGGTCTTCGGTGGCAACGGCAATGACACCATGACCGGTGGTGATGGCAACGATTTCGTTCAGGGTCAGGCAGGAGCGGACATTCTGCTGGGCGGTGACGGCAATGACATTATTGGCGGCGGTGGTGGCCGAGATGTTCTGCTGGGCGGCGACGGCGACGACACGGTGAACGGGAACTCGGGAACCGACACGCTGGCAGGCAACCAGGGTTCTGATCGGGTTGCGAATCCGACAGGTGCTGATGTCATTGATGAGCAGTTCCGACTTGATGCTGCAATTGCGATTATGCTCGAAACGCTTGCACCGACTGCTTAACGATCAAAGAAAACGGGCGGCGATGGGGAGAGGCTGAATTGCTGAGAGACTGAGGGGGGAGCACAGCGGACACCGGATTTCTGGTGTCCGCTGTGTGTTTTTTCAGGCGGACTCCATTCCCAAAGACCTGTCGCCACTTCTTCCGGCGTTTGGAGTGAGTCACTACACTCCGCGACCCGTGCGATTTTTCCAGCGAATTGACTTACTAATTTTCCATTGAACATACCGGCTGCAATTTCATGCTCGATCTGCAATTCATTTCTGATAACGTTGAACTGGTCGCACAAAACTGCCGCAATCGCGGCGTCGATGTTGACGTCTCAAAGGTTGTTGAACTTCGCCAGAAGCGAGGTGAGCTTCAGCAGAAAGGCGATGCTCTCCGGAGCGAAGCAAAGAGCGTTTCGAAACAGACCGGCCAGGCAAAGAGTCCTGAAGAACGTGATCCGCTGATCGCTCGCGGAAAAGAATTGCGAGCCGAAGTCGCCGCTTCCGAAGAAGCGCTTTCGGCGGTCCAATGTGAGCTTGACGACCTGGCTTCACAGATTCCGAACCTTTCACACCCGGACGCTCCGGTTGGAAAGATCGACAAAGAGAACATCGAAGTTCGCCGCGTTGGCGATCTGCCGACCTTCGACTTCAAGGCCCTCGACCATGTCGAGTTGGCCGCAAAGCACGATCTGATCGACTTCGAAGGCGGAGCACGAGTCGCTGGTTCAGGTTTCTACTTTCTGAAGAACGAAGCTGTGTTTCTCGAAATGGCCCTCATTCAGTTCGCGATGATGAAGTTACGCGATCGGGGATTCACCGTTCACTCGACACCCGACCTGGCTCGTCAGGAAGTTCTGCAGGGCACTGGCTACAACCCGCGCGGCGAAGAAACTCAGATTTACTCGATCGCCAACACTGATCTCAGCCTTGTCGCGACAGCCGAAATTCCGCTTGGCGGTTTGCTGAAAGACCAGATCGTCGATCTCAACAAACTGCCGCTGAAGTACGCAGGAGTTTCCCACTGCTTCCGCACGGAAGCTGGGGCCGCCGGAAAAGCATCACGCGGTATTTACCGAGTCCACCAGTTCAGTAAAGTCGAAATCTTCGGCTTTACGGCGCCGGACATAGATGCGTCGAACGCCTTCCACGACGAGATAATTCAGATCGAAGAAGAGATCTTCCAGGAACTTGGCGTTCCATATCGGGTCGTTGATACCTGTACAGGAGACCTCGGCGGACCGGCCTACCGTAAGTTTGATTTGGAAGCCTGGATGCCTGGCCGCGGTGACGAAGGTGAATTCGGCGAAGTCACTTCCGCGTCAAACTGCACCGACTACCAGGCACGACGGCTCGGCATCCGGACTCGGATTGCCGACAAAAAAGGCACGCAGTTTGTTCATACGCTTAACGGAACGGCGGTTGCTGTCTCTCGAGCATTGGTCGCCATCCTCGAAAACTATCAGCGAGCGGACGGTACGATTGGTATCCCGGAAGTCTTGCAGAAGTGGGTCGGCCGCGAACAGATTGGCTAGCCGAGTCGGTTCAAATTTTTCAACCACGAATACACGCGAAATACACAAAAGAGTCTGTTAAGGATTTCCTTTCGTGTATTTGGCATTTTTTGTAATTTTATTTCCTCAGTAATGAATCACGTTGAGAATTGATCATGCGCATTGCCTATCTGGATTGCTCAACGGGAATTGCTGGCGACATGACTCTGGCAGCGCTGATCGATGCCGGTGCCGACGACGGTGTCATTCGAGCGGGTATTGAGTCGCTGGGTCTTAAAGGCGTCCAGTTGAAAACGGAGACCGTTGTCAAAGGCGGCTTTCGATCAACCTATGTAAAGATTGAGCATCCCGAACAGCACGCTCATCGGCACCTGTCGGATATTCATAAGATCCTCGACCGAGCCGAGGCGATCACGGATAGTCAGAAGTCGCTCGCACGCGAGATCTTTCTAGCCGTCGCGCAGGCTGAAGCCAGGGTTCACGGATCAACTGTCGACAAAGTTCACTTTCACGAGGTGGGAGCCATCGACTCGATCGTCGACATTGTCGGAGTGGCGATGGGGTTCGACCTGCTGGGCATTGACCAGGTTTATTGCAGCTATGTTCCTACCGGCAGCGGCAAGGTTCGGATCGATCACGGAGTCTGCCCGGTTCCGACTCCTGGCACTGCCGAACTGTTGAAAGGGATTCCGCTGGCGGACGTTCCGATCGAGGCTGAGCTGACGACTCCAACCGGTGCGGCGATCGTGAAGACTCTGGTCGACCACTTCTCAAAGTCGCTGCCGGCGATGACTGTCGAACAGGTTGGCTACGGAGCCGGGACGATGGACTTCCCCAGCCGAGCCAACATTCTGCGATTATTTGTCGGCACGGCTATCGCATCAGCAGACTTTGATCAGGTCTATTTGTTAGAGACGAATCTCGATGACATTTCGGGCGAAGTTATTGGATATACCAAGCAGAAACTGCTGGATGAAGGAGCTTTAGACGTTTTCAGCATGGCCATTCAGATGAAGAAAGAACGGCCAGGAGTGATCTTGAGCGCGATCTGTCGACCGGATCAGCTCGAGACAATGGAAACAATCATCTTCCACGAAACGGCGACTTTTGGTATCCGTCGCCAGTTGATTGAGCGTTCTAAACGGCTGAGAGAATCCATCACGATCGATTCTGACTGGGGACCAATCGAAGGGAAGCTTGGCTGGCGGGACGGGGAACCGGCGGTGTTCACTCCGGAATTCAAATCCTGCTCGAAGGTTGCTAAGGAACAAGGCATGCCTCTTCGAGAGGTGTACCGCACCATCGAAGCCTGGTATCAGAAGGCAGAGATGGACGAGGACGACGGCGAAGTTTACGGCCACGATTTGCAGGGCGGGCATTCCCACGACCACGACCATAACCACGATCATGATGGCGGCCACGACCATAACCACGATCATGATGGCGGCCACAGCCACGACCAGGATTCAGTCACTCGATATAACGACACCGTCATGGATGACGAAATATGACTTCTTTCATCAGCGAAATTCACCCGTTCGTACTCGTTCTGTTTGTGCTGGCGTTTGGTTTTACTATGCGACGAACCGCTCATCGTCGCTGGCGAGGTCGCAAGTTTGATCCGATCGACAAGGCGACAAAAATTCTGGCGAATCGAATGGCATCATCCGACGCAAAGCTCGCGCAGCACGAGGTCAAGCTTCACGATATTGCTCGTGTAGCGCAAGCCAAGTTGCAGACGAAGCTCGCCGTGATGGACGAAATGGTTCTGCAGGCAGACCGTGAAATCGTGCGGCTGGAATCTTTGCTGGATGAGATCCAGGATGTCCCGACACCACGACTTACTGAATATTGCGAGGCAACGTCGGCCAGGGACGGGTCAGATTCTTTCGACAATTCGCCAGTCGAACCGGACCAGTTCATTCGTCTGTTGCGGAAGTCCGGGTATAATCCGCAGGAAATTGCCAACGTGACGAAGCGTCCGGTGGCTGACATCCGACGAATTCTCGGCGAGCCTGACGACGGGCAGTCAGAAGCTGCTTGATTGATAGAACCAAGCCGTGATCAAAGTCCTCCTGCTTATTCCGACTCTTGACCGCTCGGGTGCCGAAAAGCAGTTCACGCATCTTGCGACCGGTTTACCACGCGACGAGTTTGACGTTGAAGTCGTCGCCCTGACTCGCGGTGGCCCGTACGAAGAACGATTGACTGCCGCCGGAATTCCGCTGACGATTATTGGCAAACGCTGGAAGTTCGATCCGTTCGCTCTTCGCCGTCTGCGAAAATTGATCGCCGAAAAGCAACCGGACGTCCTGCACACCTGGCTGTTTGCCGCGAACGCCTATGGTCGGATGGCGGTTGGAGCCAACCCAACGCCGAAGGTTGTTGTTTCCGAACGCTGCGTCGATTCGTGGAAAGCCGACTGGCAGCTTTGGTTTGACCGAAAACTTGCGCCAAGGACAGACAGACTGATTGGAAATTCCCAGGCCGTCGCTGACTTTTACGTGGACCTTGGTTTTCCCCGAGACCGGTTGCTGGTCATCCAGAACGGAATCGAGCCGGCAACTGACTCGTCGCGAACTCGGCAGTCTATCTGCGACGAATTCGACTTTCCGATCGATTCAAAAATCATTGGCTGTGTTGGTCGTCTTGCGCCACAGAAACGAGTCCCCGATCTCATCTGGGCGATGGAGTTGCTGCAAAGTCTTCAGCCGTCGTCGCGCCTGTTGGTTATCGGCGAAGGTCCGCAGCGAAAAGAGCTGGAAGAATTTGCACGAAACCTTCGACTGGTAGACGTAATTCGGTTTGCCGGCCACCGATCCGACGTTGTGAACATTCTCCCGCACATGGACATATTCTGTCTGGCGAGTGATTTCGAAGGTCAATCAAACAGCCTGATGGAATCCATGGCGCACGGCCGGCCGGTAATCGTCAGCGATATCGCTCCAAACCTCGAACTCGTCGATCACGAAAAGACAGGCCTCGTCGTGCCAGTCGGCGATCGTCCGGCATTTACTCGGGCATGCGATCGTCTGATCAAGGATGAAGCGCTGGCAGATTCACTCGGTAGAGCAGCCCGGGAACACATTGTTGTGGAACATTCCTTAGAAAAGGCTGTGGTTGCACACGCGAAACTCTACCGTAGCCTTGCCGATTCATAACTGCATCGTCTGCCGCAAAGACGTTGAGTGTCATAGACTCACAGTGCTTTTCCTGGCGTTACTCTGCGTCTTCGCGACATTGCGTCAAACTTAGCTCTGATCATGACCGATTACACTCCACGATTACTGACGGGCACAGACGGCGTATTGCGTTGCTGGTGGTGCGGCGAGCATGCTGATTATATCGCCTATCACGATGACGAATGGGGCGTTCCTGCGGCCAGCGATCAGCGGTTGTTCGAGAAAATCTGTCTGGAAGGATTTCAGTCGGGACTGAACTGGCTCACGATTCTGCGGAAGCGAGACAATTTTCGGAAAGCGTTCAAAGAGTTCGACTTCGAGAAGGTTGCCAGATTTCGCCGCTCAAGCGTTGAGAGACTGCTCAAAGATGCGGGCATCGTGCGGCATCGAGGAAAGATTGAATCGACGATTAATAATGCCAGTCGAGCAATCGAATTGACGGAAGAATTCGGGTCGCTGGCGGCGTTCTTCTGGAAATTCGAGCCAGAATTGCACCCAACTTTCGACGGAAAAGTGTCGATCACGGTAGAGTCGAGGATGATGAGCAAAGAGTTAAAGAAACGAGGATGGTCGTTTGTCGGTCCAACAACGGCTTATGCTTTTATGCAGTCGTTGGGAATCGTCAACGATCATCTGCCAGGCTGTGGATGTTTCGAGACGATCGAGACAGCTCGCCATAAGTTCAAACGCCCCTGTTGAGCAATGCCGCAAAGGTGAAATGAGAATCCCGCGTGAAGTTGAAACGGATCCCCGAAGACTTTCAGGTCGACGAACTGTCGCAGGTGACTTCGACATCCGGGCCGTTCGCGCTGTACCAATTGACCAAGCAGTCGATCGGAACCCTTGAAGTGATCAATATGGTGGTTGATCGCTGGAAGATTCCTCGGCGCCGCATCAGCTACGGAGGCCTCAAAGACAAGCACGCTCTAACGACACAATTTGTCACCGTGCATCACGGCCCGAAGAAGCCGTTGACTCAAAGATCGTTCGAGCTTGAGTATCTTGGACAGGTCAGACAAGCGTTTGTGCCGGCGGATATCGATGGGAACCGATTTACGATCACGCTGCGCGACATGACTGTTCAAGAGATCGAGCGAGCAGAAAGTGCTGCAGAAGATGTGCGTCGTGACGGCGTGCCAAACTACTTCGATGATCAAAGATTTGGCTCGTTGGGTTCCTCGGGCGAATGGATCGCCAAGCCCTGGTGCCTGGGAGACTGGGAACGCACGTTATGGCTGGCGCTGGCGGATCCGCATCGAGACGATCGCTCGGACGACAAAAAACAGAAGGCGATTCTGCGAGATCACTGGGGCCGCTGGTGCGAGTGCAAGCAGGCACTTAGCCGTTCGCACCGGCGAAGCATTGTGACGTTTCTTGCGGACAAAGAAGCGGCCGGCAAGCTGATCGATTTCCGAGGCGCCTTCTGTAATCTGAACATTGATCTGCGAGGCCTCTACCTGTCGGCTTTTCAGAGCGCTCTCTGGAATCGCATGCTCACTCGTCGTTTGAAAGAGAACGCAGCACCGACATCAGTCATTCCGTTCGAATTAAAAAGCGGTCCGGCCTGTTTCGTTTCTGCTTTCTCTTCATCGAGCGATTCCGAAGCCGTACCGCTTGAAGAAGAATTCCCACTTCCCTCCGCGCGAGGAAAGCTCGAAGAAGGCCCCACGCTGGACTTACTTAACGCCGTTGTCGCCGAAGAAGGCCTCGAAAAACGTCAACTCCGAGTCAAATACCCGCGCGACAGCTTCTTCTCAAAGTCGAGCCGCAAAACCATCATCGCCGTCCCGGACCTCGAATTCGAATTTTCTGACGATGACCTCTACCCAAAGCATAAAAAAGTAAGGCTGACCTTCGATCTGCCCCGAGGCAGCTACGCCACGATTCTGATCAAACGGCTGACGATGTACTCTGAGTAGCCATTACCGTTTGTTTTCGTGCGGCTTTCCGGCCTTGGGCTTGTCTGGTGCGAAGTTTTGGCCGGTCTTCTGCTGACCGATTTTCTTTTTTAAATGCCCGAATTTGGTGGCGGGCTTACGGGTTGTCCGGTGCTGTTTTCCTGGCATGTTGGAGTGGACCTCTTCAGTGACTCTGGAAAACGGGGATAGTTGCGGGCGTCAGTTTAGTACGAGTATGACCGGTGTTTGATAAATCGACCGCTCCGCTGTTCCCTGTCGAGAATCGTGTTCGATATACTTTGTCGGGTTGCGAGCCGGCGAGGTCGCTTGTTGACCCGTCCAATTTATGAAGCCTTAAACTCTCATGGTGCCGTTCGGATGCCTGATTCTGATAATTCTCAGCCGTCGAAGATTCTCATCGCTGACGACAATGAGCAGAACTGCGAACTCCTGGAAGCCTATCTGGCGGGCGAGGATTACGATATCGCCATGGCTTTTGACGGTCAGGAAACGATCGACAAGGTGGTTGAATTTCAGCCGGACATCATTCTGCTGGACATTATGATGCCTCGGATGAGTGGTTACGAAGTGTGCGAGCAGCTCAAGAAGGATGCCGCGACAGCTGGCATCCCCATTCTGATGGTCACTGCTCTGAACGAAATGGGCGACATCGAAAAGGCCGTCAACGCTGGCTGCGATGACTTCCTGACGAAGCCGGTAAACAGGCTTGAGCTGACCACGCGAGTCAAATCGCTGCTGCGAGTTCGCCACCTGACCAACGAACGCGACCGTCTGCTGGCTTATCTGCGGGAAGTCGACCAGGATGAGACTCATCCTGGTGTGGCCGACTGAGAGTTCGAGAAACTGGGCCGCCATCAATTCGCGGCGTGCTTCCATTGCTTCAGATACTGAGAAACTTTGTGGCGGCGGTTCATTGGCGGGCCGCCGAGCATGATGACTCGTTCCAGTTCGCGTCCAGCTTTGCTTTGCTGGAATCGGTTGCTGCCGGCGCGGTCTGCAGCCGGACTCCGTAGTAGAATCGTAGCGGCGATTCGTCCATGTGCTTCAGCAATTACAACTCGACGAGCTTAAGTGCTTCGTCAGTTTTTCCGGTGGCCCGTAATGTATCGACGACCAAGTCGAGAATTCCCGGCGGCAGTGATCGATCTGGAATGTATGCCCGGATTTTCGCAACAGGGCCGACTGACGATGCCGCACCGCCGAAGTCTTGCTGTTTCATCCAAACGAGGCTGTTGAGGGCTCCGAAGTTTTTCGGGTTTTCTGCCAGCTGTTTTTAAAAGGCTGCTTGAGATTGCCGTAAGATCGTTTCGTCATTCGTCGCCTTGTCTTATTTCTGAAGAGACGTTGCTTACAGAAACCGCAGCAGTGACGAAGCCTGTACCGTTGAACTTTCGATTTCGCGTGTCAGCCAGATGTCGGCTTGTTCGGTAAGCGAGGCATCGAGAAACAATCCTGCAATGCGAAAAAAATTCCAGCGATTGCCCGGTGTCGCCTTTCGCCAAGGCGACGTTTGCCGACAGCATTATCCATTGGTCGGTTTGGCGGGGTTCGGAATTGGCTTCAGCAAGTGCTGCGTCGTCGAGGCTATTTCGTATTCAATGCCGAATAAGCAGCGTCAGGTGTGCGACTTGCTCAACACAAGTACGGACGCGACGATCGCCGTACCGTACAGGATGCGCTTGATGCGACCATTCCAGAATTCACGGGATTCCATATCGAGTGCCACATAGCGTGCTGTTTCGGGCACAAATCCAAGCGTGCAAAGGCAAGCTGGGAAGATTCGTTGCGTCAGCTAAACAGCCTGGCAAACAACCGACAATTGCACTTCTCGGATGACCGGCGTCAGATACTGCTTTCGTGGACCGGTTGGAATAATTGGCAGTTCGTGTGGTGTTGCAATAGCTCGTTTGAGGTTGCCTAAACTTCGGCGGTGGCTTTCTCGATGGAAGCATCGATTCTTGTGAGCACGGTGTCTTTTCCGACAATGACCAGGCAGTTGTAGACTCCGGGGCCAGCGGGAGAACCTGTTGAAGCAATGCGTAGCGCGTTGATCAGGAGCCCGGTTCCGATTTCTTTGGACTCGGCAAATCGTTGCAGAGTGACTTCGATTGATTCGAGCGTCCATTCTGACAGTTCGGCGAGAACCGGTCGGAACTCGGCGAGCAACTTGGGGACGTTACCTTTCCTGACTCGCTTTTTGAATGCCTTTGCGTCGTACTCGATGTCGTCTTTGAAGAAGTAGCCGTAGGTCAGGATATCGCTGGCGACTTTAATTCGGTCACCGAGTGACTCGACGACTTTGTTAAGTTTGGCGAGGTCATCTTTGGACGGGATATCGGGAAGTAGTCCGGCCTTCTGCAGAAACGGTGTGCAGCGTTCGGTTCTTTCGGAAAGCGAAAGCTCGTTCATCCAATGAGCCTGGTAGCTCATCAGTTTTTCCGGATCGAAGGCGGCGGATGCTTTCACCACTCGGTCGAGCGAAAAGTTCTCAATCAGAAAATCGAGTGACATGAACTCGGTCGTTTCGTCGAATGACCAGCCGGTTCGACCGAGTGAGTTCAGCAGCCCGGCGGGCAGGAATCCCGTCTGCTCGTAGAATTCGACCATTACCGGATTGAGAGCATTTTCGTCGAGACCGATCTGCGGGAGCACCTGGTTCGAGAGGTCAAACAGGATCTTGAAGGCCGGGGTCTTGCGGTATTTCTCGACGTCGCGTTTTGAAATCTTCTTCTTCGTTCCGGGAGCCATCACGAACGGAATGTGCGCGAACGTTGGGACGGTTTCGCCAAGGGCCTCGTAGAGCAGGACCTGAATCGCTGTGTTAGAAAGATGCTCTTCGGCGCGGATGACGTGGGTGATTTTAAGCTGGGCGTCGTCGACGACGGTTGCAAAATTGTACAGCGGCGCTCCGTTGGAACGCATGATGTTCGGGTCGAACATCAGCGCGGCGCCCCATTCGACGTGTCCTCGGATTTCGTCGTTGATCTCGATCTTCCGATCCTGCGGCACTTTGAAACGCATCACCCAGGGATCGCCGTTGTCGAGTTTCCGTTGGAGCTCGGCGTCGCTGAGTTTGAGCGATCGTCTCATGCCTTCTGGCGGCTTGCCATTTACTCGAGCGGCTTCTTTGTCGGCCTGAACTTCTTCGCTTGTGTCAAAGCAGCGGTACGCTTTGCCTTCGGCCAGCAAACGATCGGCGGCTGCGGTGTAGAGGTCGCCTCGTTGCGACTGGAAGTACGGTCCGTAGTCGCCGCCGACTTCCGGGCCTTCGTCCCAGTCTAGATTCAGCCATCGGAAAGCCTGCAGGATCGGAGCCAGAGCGTCGTCGACGTTCCGTTGCTGGTCGGTGTCGTCGATTCTGAGGATGAATTTGCCGCCGTGCTTCTTCGCGTAAAGCCAGTTGAACAGAGCGGTTCGCATTCCGCCGATGTGCATGTATCCAGTGGGGCTGGGAGCGAAACGCGTGCGGACTGTCATGGTAAAGCCGTATCAGAGATCAGGTTAAAGGGTGATCGTCGATTGATTGCCGGTGAAGACGCGGGACTATAGGTGAGGTTTCAGGCAGTCACAATCTGGGCCAGCCGAGGCGGGATTTCTGGTCGCTTGCGACACGCGGGCGTTTCTCGTGAGAATAGTCGCCCGACACAAATCAGCCGATGCAGGCTGTTTGATCCTGACGAAGCCGCCTGGTGCGAAGGCTGCGGCGATCCCACCCCCACTTTCCTGCCTCCAAGGTCCGCTATGAATCACTCGTTCATTCGATCCGCATTTGCCGTTGTGGTGCTTTCCGCGTCTACGACTTTGTTTGCTGCGAAACCTGGCGACTGGCCTCAATGGCGAGGCCCCAACCGCGACGGGATCTCTCAGGACAAGGGCCTGCTGACCGAATGGCCGGAAGACGGACCGAAAATAGCCTGGCAGATAGACACAATCGGCGACGGTTACGCGACGCTGTCGATTGTCGATGGTCGAATCTTTACTCAGGGCAACGTAGACGGTGAAGGTCGCATCATTTGCCTGAAAGAATCGGACGGTTCAGTGATCTGGTCTGTGCATCCTCCGGGGCAGACAAAGGTTTACAAACACGGAAGAGGCGACGGGGCTCGCGGGGCGGTGACTGTTGACAAAAAGTTTGTTTACGCTGAAGGCGGCGCCGGAGACGTCACCTGTCTGAATACGGAAACTGGAGAGGTCGTCTGGACGAAGCATCTCACAGATGACCTCGGCGGAAGCGTTCCCAACTGGGGCTTCAGCGAAAGCCCGACGATCGACGGCAACAACGTCATCGTCACGCCCGGCGGTAAAGAAGGGACGGTTGTCGCTCTTAACAAAATGACCGGCGATGTCGTCTGGCGAAGCGCGGGTGTCGGCGACAAAGCTCACTACTGCACGCCGGTCATTGCTGAGTCGCACGGTGTTCGGCAGGTCATCACTTTTACTGGCGGAGTCGGCAGTAAAAGATCACCGGAAGCACCC
>CALGTK010000246.1 GCA_937904325.1 uncultured Planctomyces sp. | reverse complement strand
ACTCGCGAAGGCGGGCAGGCTGACAGACAAAAATGTTCTTGAGCAACAGGTCGACCGGATGCTGAATGATCCTGGGTCCGCGGCCTTCACGCGGCACTTTACCGAACGCTGGTTGCGTCTGGACAAGCTTCGCGAAAGTCCGCCAGAACTGACGGGGCCGTTTCGCATTTACTGGGATCGACGCATGGAGCCTCAGGCAGTGGCTCAGACGGATGCCTACTTCGCTGATCTCATTAAGTCGAATAGGTCGATCAGTCGGCTGATCGATTCGGATTACACATTTATGAATGAAAACATCGCGCAGGTGTTTTACGGACGAAACGATGTGAAAGGCGATTCGCTTCGAAAGGTCGCTACTAATGATCCGCGACGCGGCGGCATGTTTACTCAGCCGAGCGTCATGACGGCCACGGCTAACGGCGTCGATACTTCGCCCGTCGTGCGAGGTGTGTGGGTTCTTGAAAATATTCTGGGCACCCCACCTTCGCCTCCGCCGCCGGATGTCGAACCGCTTTCTCCTGATCTGCGTAATGCGCAGACGATTCGCGAACAGCTTGAGGTTCATCGTAAGCAGCAAGCGTGCAGCGGCTGTCATCGCAAGATTGATCCGCTTGGGTTTGCCTTCGAAAATTTTGACCCGATCGGCCGCTGGCGAGAACGTTATCCTAAGGTGAATGGGACAATCGATGTGTCAACAGTCATGGCCAATGGCCGCGAGTTGAAAGACATCGTCGAATTCAAAAAGATGCTGCTTGACCGGGAAGATCAAGTGGCTCGGTGCCTGGTCGAGAAGATGCTCGCCTATTCCACCGGCCGACTGCTGGAATCGACTGACCGCGGTGAGGTGGACGAAGTCGTCAGTGCGCTGGCGTCGAAGGGCAATCGGCTTCGTGATCTCATCAAGCTGGTTGTGCTGAGTCGTCTGTTCCTGACCAAGTAGCCCAGCGATCACGCGACAGTCCGACGAAAAATTCCGGCATCCATTTGTGAATCCGCGGATGGGCAAAGAGGCAGGTCCAATCCGGGTTTGCATTTGAATCACGTTGAGGAAGCCACGATGCGATATAAACGGCTGCCACTGATGTGGCTGACAGCGTTAGTATGGAACCCGAACGCAGCCAATGCCCTCGACGGCGATAAGAAATGACGGCGATAAGAAACGACGGCGGACGTTGGATTTGAGTAGTTGCCAATGGGCACGTACTGGATGACCCGGATGCCCTGCAAGCTCGAGTCAAAGACTTCGGTGTCTCATCGTGCCAGTCGATAGGATGTCAGCGCACTTTCTATACCAGCGGGCTCATTGGTATACTCCTGTCGTGTTCCATCCTATATTCATATTGTGATGATTCGCCGTCATATTTCACTGTCGGTCCCACCTGTCATCACTCTGTGGATTCAAATCTCTCCTCAACGTTCTTTCCTGAAGCTTATGAAAAATGACACCGCTCGGTTCCCAGTGGCGATATTGCTTGCGGCGATATTGCTTGCGGCGATGTTTCTTCAGGCCTTTGGAGATCAGCTGGCCGCGGACGACTTGAAGTCTGAACTCAGTGCTGAAAATCCCAAGGCCGTGGAATTCTTCGAGAATAGAATTCGTCCGGTTCTTGTGAAGCACTGCTACGAGTGCCATGCCGTCGACGCGAAGAACGTCAAAGGCGGGTTGCTTCTTGATACGCGGGCTGCTTCTCGGAAGGGTGGAGACTCAGGAGCCGCGGTTGTTCCCGGCGACGTTGACGAGAGTCTGATCATTACATCTCTGAAGCACGAATCCTTCGAGATGCCTCCGAAAGGTAAACTGGCCGATACGGTTATCGCTGACTTTGTGAAATGGGTCAAAATGGGCGCCCCCGACCCGCGCGATGGAGAAATTGTCGAATCGCAGATTGATTTCGATGAAGCTCGAAAGTTCTGGTCGTTCCAGCCGGTTCAGAAACGCGAACCGCCGACAGTGAAGGACACCAACTGGCCAAAAGGCAACATTGATTACTTCACGCTTGCGAAGATGGAACAGCTCAGATTGAAACCTATGGTCCCGGCAGGAAAACGTGAACTGATTCGCCGAGCGACATTCGATCTGGTCGGACTGCCGCCAGCTCCTGCTGTAGTCGATGCATTCCTGGCCGATGATTCTCCCGACGCGTTTAGCAGAGTCATCGACCGTCTTCTGGATTCAGAGCACTACGGTGAACGTTGGGGACGTTACTGGCTGGATGTCGCCCGCTACGCCGAAGACCAGGCTCATACCTTCGGTACGCGGGCCAACACAAATGGCTACCGGTTTCGCGACTGGGTGATTCGCGCATTCAACGCGGATTTACCCTACGACCAGTTCGTGCGGATGCAGATTGCTGGCGATCTGATCGATACAGAGTCGCGGGATAAGTTCGACGGTGTGATCGCGATGGGCTTCTTTGGGCTGGGGGCTCAGTACTACAAGAACAGCGACAAAGCGAAGGCGATGGCGGACGAACTTGACGACCGCGTCGATACTCTCACGCGGGGATTTCTCGGGCTGACAGTTTCGTGTGCCCGCTGTCACGACCATAAGTTCGATCCGATTCCGACGCAGGACTACTATTCTCTGGCCGGGATCTTCAATAGTTCGCGGCTTCACAATGCACCGCTCTGCACGCCGGAGGAAATGAAGGCCTATAACGAAGGTCAGAAGAGTGTCCGGCAGGCCAGCGATGCCCTGAAGAAAAATCTTGCTGAGTCGAAGTCGTCATTGGGTGAATCAATGATTTACGATTTCGCGAAGTACATCGAAGCCGCCTGGGTGATTCATGCCGCGCAAGCAAATCGTAAACCAGTGAAGACCGCTGATGTCGCCAGGGCTCGCAGTCTCAACGAAGCCATCTTAAAACGTTGGGTGTCATTTCTCGCCACAAATCAGAAAGGCAAAGTCAACGAGTTAGACGACTGGTTCGCGATCGATATCGAGAAACTCAAAGCGAGCAAAGATGAGATTCCGCGTGAGGTTACTGATGTCGCCATTGCCTTTCAGAAGAAAGTGCAGCTTGAAATTCATATTCGCGACGGCGGCCCCGTCGAGAATCTCGTGAAAGATGGCGAAACCCGGAAGCCTGGCAGTCCCCGATTTGTCAGCCCACTTGTCACGAAGGCTCGTCCGACCGCGGCGATCGATGTGGATATTCGCGGGGCCAAGCGTCTAATCCTGGTTATTACAGAGGGCAACGACGGTAAATCCTGCGATCACGCTGACTGGTTGGCACCGATCCTTGTCGGCCCGGCAGGTAAACTGAAGTTGACGGAACTGAAGTGGAAGCATTTTGAAGGGACTGCGCCAAAGTTCAACACGAACTTCGCTGGTCAGCCAATACGTGTGGGCGGTAAGAAATATCCGGAAGGTATCGGTACTCACGCGACGTCGGTCATCGCCTGGGACCTTCCGGAAGGCTACGAACGCTTCAAAGCGACGGGTGGTCTGGACAACAGTGGCTCAGATCAGGTTGCCTGTGGCAGCACCGCCAGTGTTCAGTTCTGCGTTTATACCGAAACGCCGACATCCGGTCCGTTTGTTTCAAAACAGAAAAGTAATCTGCTTGCCACTGTGTTCGGTCAAAACGGTCCATTCGCGGTGAACGAACGCGAGATCGAAGCACTTCTTTCAGACAAAGAACGAAACCGGCTTGCTGAAATGAAAGCAGAAGTCGAAGCCGCAAAGAAGTCTGCTCCAGCAATGTACGCGGTTGCCCATTCGTATGCCGAATCGCGCATTGCCGACATGAAAGTCTTTGTGCGGGGTAATCCTGAACGCCAGCGAGAGGTCGCTCCTCGTCGATTCCTGCAAGTGATTGCCGGCGTCGATCGACCGCATTACACGGAGGGCAGCGGGCGTCGACAACTTGCCGCGGCAATCGCCAATTCCGAAAATCCGCTCACGGCCCGTGTGATGGTGAATCGAATCTGGCAGCACCACTTTGGTCGTGGAATCGTCGCGACGCCAAGCAACTTCGGAAAACTTGGCGATGCTCCAACTCACCCGGAACTGTTGGATTATCTGGCGTCACGATTCATCGAAAGCGGCTGGTCAATCAAAATGCTTCACCGCGAAATTATGTTGTCAGCGACCTGGCAATTGAGTACACAGCCTGACGAATCGAATGCTCAGATTGACGCCGATAACCGGTATCTGTGGCAAATGACCCGGCGTCGACTGGATATAGAAGCCTGGCGCGACGCAGTACTGGATGTCTCGGGTCGGCTGGATCGTTCATTCGGCGGACCGTCAACCAATCTTGCCGATGCGAACAACGTGAGACGAACGGTTTATGCGAAAGTCAGTCGGCACAATCTCGATAGTCTCCTGCGGCTGTTTGATTTTCCTGACGCGAACATAACAAGTTCGAAACGTAGTGAAACGACGGTGCCTCAGCAGCAACTGTTTGTGCTCAACAGTCCTTTTATGATCGCACAGGCAAAAGCGTTTTCGACGCGGCTTCACAACAACGCGCCGGAGAACGATGAAGCTCGAATTAACCTGGCGTTTCGACTGGCGTATGGTCGACCACCGGAAGATATCGAAGTTGAACTCGCCAGGTCGTTTGTCTCAGGCGGACGTGATCCACAAAGCAAACTGAGTCGCTGGGAAAGTTACGCACAGGTTCTGCTTGGCAGTAACGAGTTCATGTATCTGGACTGAAGTGGTTATCCATGAATCCATTCACGTTTACACGGCGCGAATCTCTTCACCGAATGGGCACCGGCATGGGTGTCCTTGGGCTTGCCGGAATTCTGGCGGACGAAGGCGTACTCGCCAGCAGTTCGGGCACTCCGCTTGCTCCGAAGCAACCGCACTTTGCGCCGCGAGCGAAGCATATTATCCATTTATTCATGAATGGTGGTCCGTCGCAAGTTGACACGTTTGATCCAAAGCCGGCTCTCGAAAAGTACAACGGTCAGCGTCCGTCCGACGCCGACCTGAAGACCGAACGACGGACCGGCGGATTGCTGATGTCGCCGTTCAAATTCAAAAAGTACGGCAAATCAGGAATCGAAGTCAGCGACATTTTTCCGCATGTCGGTTCGTGCATTGATGACATCTGCGTCATTCGCTCGATGCACACGAACATCCCGAATCACGAGCCTTCGCTGCTTATGATGAACAGCGGCGAATCTCAACCGACTCGTCCGGCGATGGGATCGTGGCTGCTGTATGGGCTTGGGACTGAGAATCAGAATCTGCCCGGTTTTGTAGTCCTGTGTCCCGGGAAACCAGTTGTTGGACCGCAACTCTGGAGCAACAGCTTTCTACCCGGTATCTACCAGGGGACTCATATCAATCACTCAGGGAGTGTCGACCCCAAAAAGGTCATCGCCCACATTAGTAATTCGTACCTGCCGCAGTCCGCGCAACGCGAGCAGCTCGATCTGCTCACAAAGATGAATGAGATGCATCTCGCCCGGCGCGGCGGCAGCGATAACCGTCTGGAAGCCCGGATTGAATCACTCGAGATGGCGTTCCGCATGCAGTCGGAAGCTCAGGAAGTTTTTGATCTGGCTAAAGAGACAAAAGAAATGCGTGAATCCTACGGCTCCGGCCAGTTCGCAAACGGATGCCTCACGGCACGACGTCTTGTCGAAAGTGGAGTGCGCATGGTTCAGCTCTATTACGGTAACGGCCAGCCGTGGGATGATCACGGCAATATCAAAGGCCATGCTGACAAAGCTCGGAATGTCGACAAGCCGATTGCCGCATTGATCAATGACCTGAAACAACGAGATCTGCTGAAAGACACGCTCATCGTGTGGGGCGGTGAATTCGGACGAACACCTGTTGCAGAAAACGGCAACGGCCGCGACCACAACCATCACGGCTTCACGATGTGGCTGGCTGGCGGCGGAGTGAAAGGCGGCATGACTTACGGTTCAACTGATGAGTTCGGATTCGCTGCGGTTGAGAAAAAAGTTCACGTCCACGATCTGCACGCCACCATTCTGCATCTCATGGGGCTCAACCACGAAAAATTGACCTTCCGCTACAGCGGTCGTGACTTCCGGCTGACCGATGTACATGGTCGCATCGTTGAAGAGATTGTTGCCTGAGATTTTTCCTTCGGGAGCCACGATATTTCAAGATGTCTTACAGGTACGGCATTCTTCTCTTGTGTGTCTGACGTCGCTGTTTGTCACTGCATTCGGAATCTTCCTCGAAGGGCAGGATGTTGATCTTCCGCCGGCAGTGATTCACATGAGAACCAGAATGCACTGTCTCCTGGGCACGTCGTTCCAGTTTTCTGACCGCATGAGTATGAAAGCTCATCGACTCGGTTGGACTCTCGATATCCAGCGGCTCAACGTCCTGATTCCTTTTTCAGCAAGTCGTTATGTATGTCCAATGCCTTCAGTCTCACTCTCGCCACTCTTCTCACGCTGTCCTCAATGCCTTGTTCTGCTGCTGAAATTCGCATCATCGAATCCGATTCCAAACCGGAAATCTCTGGAAAGGAAGTCGACTGGATTTTCGGCGATTTCCTGATGAAGAACGATGAGATTTCGTTGACGATTGCTGCTCCGCTGGCAACGCGGGACGCCAACATGACCATCCGCAACATTGGCGGATCAATCTTGGATCTGACACTGAACCATCCATCCAACGATCAACTCAGCGCATATACCCCTACGGCTGGCCGGTATCTGTTTCGCGATCCATCAAAAGTCGAAACTGGCCGTGACGGCAATTCTGTTTTCTGGCAGTGTCGTTCATCCAGATCGCCAGCCAACGACAATACGACCGCAACAGTGAAGTACCGACTGGCCGACGGGAATGCCTTCGTTGAGTCTATAATTATGATCGAGGGTAATGGGGCGGAAGACGTTCGACCGTTCGACGGCGTTCGTGCTGATGGTTGGTTCAAATTCGAGAAAACAGACAGTACAGCCTATTGTGCCGATGCATTTTTTCGACAAACGATTGGCTTCAAAAGTCCCATCAGCCAACAGCCGCCAGGCTGGAAAAACGGCCGCCCCTATCAATTGCGATATCTCGACGCTCACGTTGAGCGGACAGAGAAGTCGTTGAAGTGGACGGTACAGATCTACCCTGCGACCAGTCCCATCGATCTGCTCTCCGTAACCACAAAATCAAATTCGCCACCGGTTATGCACACATTCAAAGTGTTGCCCGAGACGCAACCACGCCACGGTTTTGACTCGGTCAATCGTGCAAAAATTTCCGTACGATCGGCAAAACTTGAAGAAGACATTCCGGAGGAACTTATCTCGTTGCAGACCGACGACCAGGGCGTCGCTCACACGAGGCTGGCTCCAGGTGAATACGTTGCCGTTGCTACGGCAATCGGAAATGAACGTACTAATGTCCAGTTCAATGCCACAGAAGGCTCCAGGACTGTAACGCTACCTCTGACAGTCGGCAGCGGCTTTGAAGCGGAAGTCAACGACAGTCAAGGTCGTCCGATTCCGGTCAAAGCAACAATTTATTCAATTGATGGAGAACATCCGGACTTCGGCCTCAGTAGCACAAGGACGTTTATCGAAAACTGCGTCTACTCCGTACATGGTCGCATCCATTGTTCTCTCGACCCAGGAAAATATGAGATCTATTTCAGCCGCGGACCGGAATACAACAGTGAAAACCGGCTAATCGAAGTGGTCGCCCAGAAGATGACATCACTGAGCGTGCAACTCGATCGTGTCGTCGACACAACGGGCTGGGTCAGTGCCGACCTGCATAGTCACAGCAGCCCCTCTGGCGATAACACTTCCGATCAGTACGGGCGGGTGGAGAATCTGCTGTGCGAACACGTCGAGTTTGCTCCCTGTACTGAACACAATCGGATCAGCAGCTACACCCCTCATCTCAAGCAGATGGGACTGACTCATTTGATGGCGACATGCACCGGGATTGAACTAACGAGCTCACCGACTCCGGTTAATCACCAGAACGCGTTCCCGCTCCACCACCATCCGCATACACAAAATGGCGGTGGTCCAAGAGCTTCTTACAATCCCGTCGTTCAAATTGAACGTCTGGCTATGTGGGACAACGCCTCAGAAAAAATCGTGCAGATGAATCATCCGAATCTTCATCAGATCTACGGTGACGCGGATGTCGACGGGATTCCTGACAAGGGATTTCGGGCGATGCTGGAATGGACCGATGTAGTCGAAGTCCATCCGCTCGAAATGATCTTCCAGGACATTCCCAATAAGCCCCCCACCGGACGTCGAAAGCGGATTGCGATATTTCAATGGCTACAGTTGCTCAATCGAGGTCATCGCATTCCAGGCGTTATCAACACCGACTCACATTACAACCACCATGGCAGTGGTTGGCGGCGGAACTGGTTTGCGAGCAGCACCGATGATCCCTCAAAGGTATCGACTGAAGAAATGGTCCACGAGATTGAACATGGACACATCGTGATGTCGAACGGTCCATTCCTTTCAGTTTCCGCCATTGCAGATGAAAGTCAGAATGCGGCAATTCCAGGGGATGACTTGCTTACGAAGGACGGAAAGATCTTACTCACTGTCAACGTCCAGTGTCCGAATTGGTTAGACGTCAATCGTGTCCAGGTTTTTATCAACGGCAGACCAAGTGAAAAGTACAACTACACACGAATGGACTCGCAGAAGTTGTTTGGCGACCTGAAGTCGGCCGTCAAGTTCGACTCGGCAATAAATATGACGCTCGAAAAGGACGCTCATATTATCGTTGCGACGATTGGTGAAGAGCTGACAATGGAGAACGTGATGGGACAGCGGTATGGTCGACGGGCACCAATCGCAGTCAGTAATCCTATCTTTGTCGACGTCGACGGAAACGGTTTCCAGCCCAACGGCGACGAACTCGGATTGCCGTTGCCTGAAACTGTCGAGTGACATTCGACGGGCTTTCTGGATTCTTTCCGATCGATTCCTTTTCAAGGAGATGACGTGAAAACCATTCTGTGCAATTTGACTCTGATCCTGGGTGGTCTGGTCGCAACTCAGACCACTTACGGGCAGGCAGACGAGAAGCCGCTTCCGAAAGGGTATCACGAGGTTGGACAGGATAAAGAAACGACTCTGCGAAAATTGTGTCAGGCGACAGCTGATACCGGCCTGTTTTCAGGAGCAGTGCTTGTGGCAGACAAGGGCAAGGTCATTTACAGACAATCCTTCGGTTTGGCTAATCGTGAGTGGGAGATACCAAATACAATTGACACCAGATTTCGTCTGGCCTCAGTCAGTAAGCAATTCTGCACCATGCTCGTGATGCAGTTGGTCCAGGAAGGCAAACTTCACTTAGATGACAAAATCATTGATTACCTGCCCTACTACCGAAAAGACACTGGGCCCAGAATTTCGCTGCACCATCTGATGTCACATCAATCTGGTATCAGAGATTTTACATCAGGTTTCAATTATCGGGGAACGACGTCCCGCTTGTCGTTCGGAAAAGACGAATTCATCAAAGAACATTGCAGTGGAGATTTAGTAAATGATCCCGGAACCATCTACAGCTACTGCAACGCGGGCTACATCATCCTGGGAAGAATTATTGAAAAAGTGACACGTAAGACATTCCAGCAAAACCTCCAGGAGCGTATTTTTGAACCGCTCGGCATGGCGAACAGCGGATACGACCGCAATCGATACGTCCTTTCAAAACGCGCCAGCGGATACACTTACGGTCCATTTGGTCTCGAAAACGCAGACTACATCGAACTGGATTCTTCTCCGGGAGCTGCGGGGGCACTTTTCTCTACCGTAGACGACATGTTTTTGTGGGATCGGAGTCTTTACACAGACAAGCTCCTGAACGAGAAGCATCGCACGTTGATGTTCACGCCAAACCGGGATGTTCCAGAGGTGAAGGCAGCCGGAGGCAGGCCGCATAGTGTCTATGGATACGGATGGCAGATCTATACTCGTACCCATCCAGTGACGAAAAGGCGAACCAGAGTTGTCAACCATGGCGGAGCCATTAGCGGCTTCCGAGCCATGGAGAATCGCCTGGTGGATGATGATGCTTTTGTGATCGTACTCTGCAATCAGGGAGATACCTACGGCGACTCAAAGGTATGGAATGCCGTTGTAAATTTGAGTACTGAGCTGATCCACGTGGTGACCGGGCAGCCCTACAGAATGCCTGGCAAACCACGCATCAGCCAGGAGCAACGCATGTATGAAATCATCAAAGCTGAAGGCATCGAAGCGGCAATCGATTGGTTCAAATCCAAAGGGAAGAAAGCAGCGTGGGGAGGCACTCATCAGGTTCTGGCTAATCAATTGATTAAAGATGGGCGTGTTGATGATGGGCTCAGGCTTATGGAGTTAGATGTAGAGACGACGCCTGGAAAATTCTGGCTCCTGCGAAAGATCTCTCAGGCCAGCCTGGACAATGGGCGTCCAGGAAAAGCGTTAATCTTCCTGGACAAGGGATTGAAGATAAGGCCAGAAGATGAAGACTTCATCAGAATGAAGGCAGAAGCCGGCGACCTGCGGAATTGACGAATCAGCCTTCGTTGATATCAAATGGTCAGATTACGACTCATAGGGTCAAAATCTCCGCCGAACGCGAAATGCCTTTGATCACACAGTTTATGGCTGACCAGATTCTCGTATTTCAGCCGCTTGATGTCATCGGAAACTGCGGATTTTCGGCGGTGCGGCAAAAGCTAAGCCGAACTCCAGATCACTTTCGGAATTGGAGTTTCACGACAGACGGTTTGCATATCGCTCTGTCCTTTGACGCTACGAAAATGAAGATCGGCTACTCGGTTGGACTCTTGGGAACCAGCGACTCTCTGAAGAAGTTGATTGCCGGCGTTAGCGAGTACTCGTGTCCTCCGGGTGAGATTGTGACCATGGGGGCTGGTCCGCCGGATTTTCGGTAGAGCGGAGTGATCAGGTCGACGCAGCGTTGTGCTTCCTGTGGGGAGAAGCCGTCAGTGCGGCCATTGGAAATGTGTAACGACCGCGGGGTGACCAGGAGGGCGAGTTCAGGGAGATCGAACTCAGGCAACATGCCTGGAATGGCGCCGCAGGTGCAATGGCGATGGCGGTCGCGAATGAAGCTGACTCGCATGCTTCCAAAGATGCCCTGGACACTCGTTGCTGCGATCCGCGGTTCGACGACGGCGGCACTGAGTGCCAGCAGTCCTCCCGTCGAGACTCCGGTAGCTCCGACTCGCAGCGGATCAACGCTCGGATCAGCAAATACGTGGTCCAGTAGAATACGCTGATGAGCGAACAGCAGGCTGTACCAGCTGTGTCCTTCCAGCCGCAGCGACTGGTCGATGTCGTGGTGAGTGTCGAGGTCGGGCTCCATCCCGACGTTCTCCATGGCGTAAACGAGATAGCCCGCTTCCACGAACCTGGCGGCGCACGCGTGCTGGTAGCTGTCCTTTTCATGGAGAATCTGCGTCACTTTGCCGTGTCCCATAAAGCAGACGATCGTCGGGAGCTGCTCTCCAATTTTCGCAGAGAGAGGTTCAAGGCGGAAGAATCGAAACAACATCTGACCATTCAAGGTGACATGGAACTCTTGCCGTCGATGGGTTTCATGCTCCGAGTCTGCAACTGACGAGACCGCTACTTTTCCTTCGTACGGATAGAGCATTCGATCGACAAATCGCTTTCGCTGGTGGTGTTGCCACTGTCCGAATGCCTCATCTGACTCGAACTCAGGAACGATCAATGGGCGAGTCAACGCTGCTGCAGCGGCATGTGAGAAGTGACGAACAGGAAGCGGCACATCAGACGTCAGTCCGATCTCGAAGCCCTCAATTTTCTGTGCCGTCTGCAGATCTGAAATACCCAGACACAACCACCAGCGAGGCAGTCCCGCCAGTTCCTGTCCAGCTTTGAATTCCCGGAACCAGATCGACGCACGATGAGCCTTGCCTTCTTTCGTCGGATTGCTGGAACCGCGATAGCCGGAGTTCCGCCACAGATGCCAGCCGACTTTGTTTGGTGATTGGCTATCTCCAAATGACCACAAACCAGAGTTGTTGTACTCAAAGACTGCGAAAACAACGGCGGCCTGACGAAACTTCAGGTGCACCTGATCGCCAGCCCCACCGTCGAATACGAAACGCGGCATCCCGGCCAATTCATCTGGAAGTTCCAGCATTCGGTAGTCACGATTCAGAAACGTTGACGCTTCGACGTGTGATTCATCGACGTTTAATTGCGTGCCATCAGCCTGTTCGACCAGAGCCTCAAGCCGTTTAGTCGGGAGACCGTCCGTGGCGATTCGATTGAGCGTACTTTTCAAACGCGCTGGATGGTCCGACGATAGCGAATCCGGCTCAAAAGCCAGCAGCTTGAGCGTCTCATCAGGTTTACCCATTGTCCCGTTCAAATGCAGTTTCTTGCCAGCTGCGCGAACGCGTCTTACCGGGGCATCGCTGTCTTCCAGCCAGCGTGGCCACAGTCGAATTGTGTCGACACCAGCCTTTGCAAAGTCTTCGATCGATTCTACCGACGGAATGAGCGCAAGCTGTTTCGATTTCGGCAACAGACTTCGAAACCGCTCTGCCTGTGCGACGCTGCGCACACCGACGATCGTTTTCGCCTGATCACCGTGCTTGCGGATGACGTCCACAACTTTGCGATCGTACTCGTCTCCCTGCTCCTTCAGGTCGAGCAGCAGGTCGATCCGTCCGCGGCATTCCGCGGCGGCTTGAATCAGCGAAGGAATCCGTTCACCACGATACGCCTCGTCGAACCAGAGTCCGGCATCAAGCTGCTGAAGTTCGGTCAACGTCAACGCGTTCGCCGGCCCTTTGCTGGTGGTTGTTCGGTCCAATGTCGCGTCGTGCAGAATGAACAGCTCTCCGTCCCGGCTCGTTCGGACATCGACCTCGACCGCCGTAGCGCCGACCTCGATCGCTCGCCGAATTGCAACCAGTGTACATTCAGGGCGTTCGGCACTGGCGCCGCGATGAGCGATGATCTGCGCGACACGTTGTGTTGCTCCCTTGAAATCTGGATCGGCGGCGTCAATGGGCGATCGCTCTGACAACAACAGACAGACAGCAATTAAAGTTGCTGCCAGCACGATGCTGGATCGGCTTGGTGGTTCGCACATGGTCATCCTGGATCCTTAACTGCTTCCGGATTTGCTTGATTCGCTGCCAGTTTATCCTCTCGAACATCCCAAATCCCATAGTCATCATGGGAAGAATTCCTGACTCGCCATAGAATTACTGCTCCCTCACAATTTCACCGATTCAGGAATTAACATGCTTCGAAAAACGACAGACACACGACGCTATGGCATCGAACGACGTGAGTTTCTTCGATACATGGCCGCAGTTTCTGCGATCCCCACGATTGCATTGCGGGCTGAGGGACAGGTCACAGACAGGCCACGCTTCAGCGGGAATCCGTTTACGCTGGGAGTAGCCTCCGGAGATCCCGAACCAAATGGCGTTGTGATCTGGACGAAGCTTGCGCCGAAGCCACTTGATGGCGGTGGGATGCCGAATGAACCGATGACGGTTAAATGGGAAGTCGCGACTGACGAAGCATTCAGCAATGTTATCCGGAAGGGCTCTACACTGGCTATGCCTCAGTTGGGGCATTCGGTCCATGTGGAAGTCGACGGGCTTAAGCCGCACCGGTGGTACTTCTATCGGTTTCATGCGGGCCATGAGACGAGCCCCACAGGTCGCACGCGGACGGCTCCGGCATTCGATGCGATGCCGGATCAATTGCGGTTCGCGTTTACGTCGTGCCAGCACTACGAAAGCGGATACTTCAATGGTTATCCGCACATGCAGCAGGAAGACCTCGACCTTGTCGTGCACCTTGGCGACTACATTTACGAGTACAAAGGCATCGACAAGCGGCCAAGGAAACATATCGGCAATGAGATTGTGAGCCTTGACGATTATCGCACACGATATTCTCAGTACCGGCTGGATATGACGCTGCAGGACACGCATCGGTTGTTTCCGTGGCTTGTTACGTGGGACGACCACGAGTTTGATAACAACTACGCCGACCTCGTCTCCGAAGAAGAGGGCATTTCTCCCGAAACGTTTCTTGCGCGACGTATGAACGCGTATCAGACTTACTACGAGTTTATGCCGCTGCGTCGACGGTCGTTTCCGCAGGGCCCACACATGAAGCTGTATCGAGGCTGTCAGTACGGACGGCTGGCCAACTTCCACATCCTTGACACGAGGCAGTATCGCACCGACCAGCCGAACGGCGACCACCAGAAACCGATGACCGGCAAGGTGTTTGATACACAGGCCACCATGCTCGGCACGCAGCAGGAGCACTGGCTGATGTCGCGTCTGCTGCAGTCAACGTCCACATGGAACGTCCTGGCTCAGCAGGTGATGATGGCTCCACTGAATCGCGGCGAGGGCGAAGACCGTCGCTACAGCATGGACCAGTGGCCGGGTTACGAAATCAGTCGCCGACGTCTGTTGCGTTTCTTCCACGAGCGGCAGGTCCCCAATCCGGTCGTACTGACCGGCGACATTCACCTCAACTGGGTCAACGACCTGCAGCTCGATTTTCAGGACGCGAAGTCACCACTGGTGGGGACGGAACTCGTTGGAACGGCAATGACCTCTGGCGGCAACGGGGGCAACTCCATCCCCGAGTACGAGCGAGCCGCCGAGCAGAACGACTTTGTGCAATGGTACAACTCGAATCGCGGCTACGTGACCTGTGAACTGACTCCCGATGCATGGACGAGCTACTTCCGAGCCACCCCATTCGTGGATAAACCCGGATCTCCGATCGTCACCAAAGGCACGTTCGTGATTGAAGATGGAAAACCCGGAGCGCAAAAAGCATGATGTGTCCGTCGCGTCGGTTTCAATTTTCGACATGCATGCCAGACTGAAGAATCTGGATCACTAAACCTACGGTTGTGCCTGGGGTTAACTGGTGACAGTGGCCTCTGGCGTCGCCCGTCTAAATTGAGGCTGCGGGGAAGTAATGTACCTGGAGTTAAATTCATTTAATGGCGACATGCCGGTGTCTGCGATCGCTGTCACATAGTCGTCTTCGGTCTGCGGTAAGACAAACTGTGCCATGAAAGAATTGCAACTAACATGAGATACACCATTGTTGTCGCCATCGTCATCGCGGCCGTTGCTCGTACGCTTCCCGCCGACGAGTCTCAGGAATCAGCACTCCCATGGAAAGCCGGGGTCGCTTCCATCGTGATCACGCCCGAACGGCCTCTGCGAATGGCCGGGTACGGTGGGCGGACTGATCCAGCGGACGGGACCGTGCAGGACCTCTTTGCCAAGTGCGTCACCTTTGAAGATCAGCAGGGACAGCGAGTCGCAGTCATCACGCTCGACCTGATTGGTGTACTGGCCGAGTTACGTTCTGCCGTCGTGGAACAGGTCAGCGAGAAATACAAGCTGCCGCCGCAAGCCGTACTGATGAATGCGTCGCACACGCATTGCGGTCCGGCTTATGGGCGTGACGACGCGAAGGATTATTTCGAACAGCTCACGCAGAAGATTGTCCGGGTTGTTGGCGAGTCGATTGAGCGGCTGCAGCCGGTCACGCTGTCCTACAGCGTCGCGCGGGCAAGTGTTGCCATGAATCGACGCACTCCATCGGCAACGGGAGTCGTCAATCATCCCAATCCGTTCGGGCCCGTCGATCACTCGGTGCCCGTGCTGAGTGTTCGCCATGCCGATGGAGAACTGCAGGCGGTCATTTTCGGATACGCCTGCCACAACACGACGATGGGTTTCCTCAAGTGGTACGGCGACTACGCGGGGTACGCTCAGGAGTATCTGGAAGCCGATCATCCAGGCATGACTGCTCTGTTCATGATGGGATGTGGCGGGGACCAGAATCCGTATCCACGCAGCGAATTGAAGTTTGCAAAGCACCATGGACGAACACTGGCCACAGCTGTGGAAGCGGCTCTAGAGGTCAATCAGGGAACCCTGCGGCACCAGAGACCTGTGAATGGACCGCTGCGTTTTGCACTGGACACGGTCGATCTGAATTTCGCTGTCAAGAACCGTCCGGACTTTGCCTATCCCGTGCAGGCGATTCGCTTCGGAAACGACGTGACACTCATCGCACTCGGGACAGAAGTCGTCGTGGACTATTCACTGAGACTGAAGTCTGAGCTATCGCGTCCCGAAGGACCCGCCATCTGGGTCGCGGGTTATTCCAACGTTTACAGCGGCTACATCCCGAGCCGTCGCGTGTTGCTTGAGGGGGGCTACGAAGCCCGCAGCCGTCCATGGCATCCGGACCTTGAAGAACGAATCGTGAAGAAGGTACATGACATCGTGGGGCAACTCAAAGTCACTCGGGATGAGAGACCGGAAGATTGAGGACAGGAACATGTCAGGGCGTGCAGCGAAAGTCGCCAGGATTTTCGACCTTCAAATGCAACCGAAATTCGTGGCGACTTTCGCTGCATCAGCATGACCAGGTGCTGAAATGTGATGCAGCGTCCAGCCCTGGCGGCTTTTGCTACGCCTGCGGAGATGCCAGGCAATCTGCTTCATTTTCGCGAGGTCCGCTGGCCTTACGATGTAGCGCGATTCACCCAGTCGCGGGCGATGCCGGCGAGTTCCGGTTCGTTAGCCTGTTCGTTTTCGTTCAGGAAGTAGAATTCTTCCAGGCGGTTGATTGTTCCGACCAGTTCGTCTCGGCTTTTTGAATTCAGCCCGTTGTTTGATTCGATGTTCCTTAGCAGACCCAGCACAGTGAACGCGGTCGCGGGACTTGGGACATGAAAGCGATTGGTAGCGATCTGAGTTGTTGGACGTGTTGTCTGATAAATGATCGCGATCACAACTAGAATAAGCGTGACGACTCCGCCCAGGTACCATGGCCAGTGGCTGGCGGTTTGACCGTACTGTTCTTCAAGTTGAACAACCTGCTCAACCGACGAGAGGTCCGCGTCGACGTATCGTTGATACTCGGTATTCGCAGTCGCGATCAGCGGTTGGCCGAATTGCAGTTCGGTTGGCAGTTTTTTAAGACCGTCCTCACCCTGCAGGGTTACCATCCAGTTGCGTTCAGAAACAACGGCGGTTTCCGTACCTTCGACGTCGAACTGTGAAACGGCCACGCCGTTGTCGTCGACGTTGGCGACTTCAAAGCCGGGAGATTCGATTTTCAGCAGTTCGTCCAGTCGTGGAACCAGACCGAGTGCCGTGGCTTTAACTTCAATGATCAGTCGGCCTTCTTCTGCCTGGCGTTCGTCCAGGATCTGCGTGATGCGAACATTTTCGGCGGGACGTGAATCTCCTGATTTCGATTTCGAAACGACGGGAACAGCGGACGTTTCAATCGGGATGACCGCGTAGCCCGACGTGTCCAGAAAATCGAGATCCAAATGTACTGATGGAATGCTGTCGACTTCCGGGCCGTTCGATTTCAACAGCAGGTAGGCGTACGGTGTGACTCGCCAGCCATATTCATCGGTGGCTTCGGAAGTGACGTCTTCCTTTGAAAACGTCACAGAGATTACGTCGAACTGTTCGCTCAGCGCTTCGCGGACTCCGTTTTCAAATTTCTCGCGATAGTTTTCCTTTGGCCGGCCGTAATTGTACGAATACGTCATGTTGTTCTGGTTCTGCAGATATCGGCTGAAGCCTCCTGATTCGCGTTCGATTTCGCGCGTGTGGCGGATGTTGACGAAGACTCCGAACGGCTGCTCGTGGCCGATGTTGTCGCTGCCGTCGATGACCGTATTGAGTTTAATTTCGGTAACCAGATCGTTGTAGTAGTCAAAAACTTTGCGGGCTTCGCGAGCTCGTTTGTGGTCGCCGACAATTTCGAATCCAGTTCGGAGGAACCTGTACTTCACTGCCGGATTGACAGAACTCAAACGGGTGAACAGCGAATTGGCGAACATGGCCATGTGGCGATCGGCGGCAGCTTCCGGCAGTGCGTTTATGGCTTCGCGAATCAATTTGGCTTCCTGCAGACGCGGTTGTTTTGCTTCATTCAGTTTGCCGATATCGCACGCGCCCAGGCTGGCGTAGAACCACACTTCAAACGGCTTTGCTGTTTCTTTGTCTTCCGTTAATTCGGAAACTCGAGCGGCGTACATTTCGGCGGCTTTGTGGAATTCCGTCAAAGCACGATCGCGCCGGTCTGTGAATTCGCTGCTCTGTTCCAGTTCGTTGCGGTATTCATTTTCGTCGTGATTGATGGCGGCTTTGGCGAGTTGCATGGCCCAGTGTTCGGGACGTGACTCAATTGCGCGGTCGAGAACCTTTCGGGCGACCTGGTATCCGCGTTTGACTTCCGCTTCTATGTCCTTTTCTTTCCGATTTGTACCCGATCGTTCCTGAGTCGCGGGGATTCGCCAGACGGATGCCAGGTTCTGCCGCATCTTTTGAATCAGTTCGGCCAACGTCATTGGATCGAGCTCAGTCAGGGAGCCGAAGACACTTTCGATCGTTTCCAGCCGGTAGACTTCTGCTTCGCCATGCGTGTTGGTGAACGCCTTTGTGATGAGGTCTTCATCGAGTTTCTTGATCGGCAGAGCCCGCAGTCGTTTCAGCCATTTTGAGAGTTCTTTCAGATTACGATCCTGCTTGGATCGGGTTAGCGGGATTCCCTGTGCTCGACGGTTAAACCCGTATGAAAACATGTAGACGCTGGAACGCCGACTTTTGTTGTTTGGGTCGTGGTTTTTTGTCCAGACAGTCAGGAATTCTTCTGCAATTTTTGTAGCGACTTCCGGATGTGTCTCTGCCAGTTGTTCGATGTAGGGGAACGCCTTGTCTTCTTCGTTCACCTTCAGATAGAGATTCGCCATGAGGCCTGACAGTTCTGGCTTCATCGAAGGATCAACAAGTTCAAGCCACTTGCCATCGGGGCGTGATTCCAGCAACACGCCGGTTGGAACAGCGCGGGGAGTTCGACTGCGCTGGCTGCTGGATGACGTGCGACTTGAGGAGTAGAACAGATTTCCGTAGATGTCGCGTTGGAGAGTCGGGCTGGCGCTGGTTGAAGAGTCGTAGCGTCTTGAGTGACTTGCTTCGCGAAGCCAGTTGCGGGCCAGCAGATCCAGTGTCGAATTCCACTCGTTGGCCTGTTCCGGTGCAGCATTCAACAGAGCGTTGACGGCGCTGTGCTGCAATTCCAGTTCACGTCCGCGCTGACTGGGGTCCTGGGCTCGAAGAACAAGTCCCTGGGATACGGCTGATCCAATCGTTGCAAGGATTTCCATGCCCCGTTCCGGGTGCGTGGTGAAGCTTTCGTCGAGCCACGTCTGCCCCAGTTCTTCGCGAACTTTCGGAGCCAGCGAGACAGCCCGCTTCAATGCTTCCTGTTTCTGTTTGTCATCGATGTCATCGGCGGCCAGTGTCGACTGAGTGATCTGCCACGCCTGCTCCAGGTGTTCGGTCTTTGATTCCTTTTGATGCAAAGCCAGAAAGTACTGAACCAGCAGGTTGAGTGCATCGTAATCGCTTTTCTCAATCGCCAGTTCAGGTTCAGGCAGGAACTCGCCGGCGCGAATGGCCTGTCCGGCACTGATCAGCAGTCCAGCGACTTCCAGAGACTTCAGACCGCTGTCCGCCGCGGAAGCCACTTCATGAAATTGCCGGATGAACTGTTCAAGATCATTCCCCGCCGTGAGCGACATCCGCATGATCCCGCCGATACTGGCGATCATCTTTTCGTCCAGTTCGACGGGCGCCAGTCCGATCAGAGCAAACACATCGTCAACTGAGAGTTCGTTTTTTTCGGCGTAAGCGGACAGTTGCGTCGACGTGCCTTTCTGAGGCGATGTCTGCATCGAAGTGAGCAGTTGCGAATAGCCCGCTTTTGCATCGTCTTCTTCGAGGTTCTTCAGGAAGGCGTCGACGGCACTCCAGTTGCCCAGCGTGACGTTTCGCTGCAGAGTCGTCAGTTCCATCTCGAAAGCTCTGATGGCTTCTTTAACGGGATCAAGTTTGTTTTCTGATGGTTCTTCGTCAGATTTTGCTTCGGGAGACTTAGGCAGGTTAGCCCATGCCTTAAGAATTGTTGAAGGCCGACGGTCAAACTTCAGCGCCTTCAGCTTTGCGAGGCGTTGTTGCGTGATCTGTTCTTCAGGTGTTCCCGCCGCTTTGGGGAGCGAAGTTTCGGAAGGCGTTTTCGGAACCGTCGATGGTACCTCCGGTTCCCCAGGCCTGACAGGAATTTTGATTTTCGTGGCGGAAGGAGCGTTCTGGGCAGTCAAGGGACTGATGTGGCAGCTGGCGAGAAGTCCCGCAACGGCGAGCGCCAATTCGGTTTTGCGAATCATTGTCAGAATCCGATTCTTGCGGCGAACACGATCAGCCGCCGGGAGCTAGCCCATGGTTCTCGTCCTAACCATGAGCTGGCACCTAATGGTACCTGGTTTAAATTTGTGTGAGCCGCACGTCGGGGATGAGTGTTTTGCGAGGAATTACCGACGGTTAACGCCTTGACGCTCACGATTCAGGTCTAAGTCAGGTGCCAATCGTCTAGCGTCCAGCGGCTGAGTTCAGGATGTTGTTTCTGATGGTGTCTTCAACGAGACGGCCGTCAGTTTCCACCGTTGTCCGGTGGCGGACCGGCGCTGGCTCCACGGGCATCTTCAGGTTTTTTGCTGTTTGGTTTTGACTGGCCGCGACCGCGACCACTTCCACAGCCTTGTCACTGGCTGGGTAAGGGCAGGCCCTGCAAGTCCTTCAGATCCATGCGAGCCAGACGGATCGCCGATTCCAGATCTTCCGTATGTTGCTGCTGCTCTTCCGGAGAGTCTGTTCCCGTGGATTCCGCCAGCATGCGGAACGACTGCCGCGATGCTTCGATGGTTGGCTGCCAGTCCTCTTCGGGCCGGCCTTCCAGCCGCATCAGCCAGGTCAGGTAGTACTGCGAGTTGGCGAGCGTGGCTCGAACGTCACGAGCAAGGGCAGGATCAACGGACTCGTCCTTTGAAATTTCTTCAAGCAGTTGTGCGAGATCGCTGTGTGCTTCCGGCAGTTTCTTCGAAAGCATCCACGCTTTATCACGCTCGAGTCGCAGGCGTCGAATGGTCTGCTGCTGTTCGTCAGGGAGAAGTTGAACAGCTTCATCGTATCGAGTTGCCGCTGCGGCGTGATCGCCGTTTGCCACATCGGCATCTGCTTCCGAGACAAGGATGTCGACTTCGTCAAGAACAAGTTGATTCTGTCCCGGACCGTAGTGATAAGCCCCCGCGACTAACGGGATCAACAGCCAGGTGATGACGGCCAGTTTTCTCATTGCTCACTTACCTTTCGTGAGGGGTGCCAGCAAACTTTCGAAAGAGGATTTTCAATGTAGAACGGGAATTCTTACCCGTCGATTTGTAACCAACTCGAGAAATGCCGGCAGGCGTACATGTTCTACGAAGATTTCGTTTTATCAATTACTTACGGCGTTTCCGGTACTCCGGGACGCCATGCTGTTCCAAAAAAGTGCAAAAGCAACGGCAACAGTGCATAGATCATGCTACCCGATGCGCAGGCCGCCAGTGCGTATTCACGTTGAGTCAAACGTTCTAATATACTTTCTCCTGGCTGTTCTGTCAGTGTCTTTATGGTGTCGGAACTGAGATGTTTCTGATTCCCATTGTGGTATGTGCCACGCAAACGGACTGCAATCTGCCTGAGCGTTGAGGCGTCCTGGCGGGATTGTCGGCCGGCGATGAACGTACCGTTTTTTGAATCGCCGATGCCGACGACCAGAACGTTTCGCACAGAGGCCGGCATTTTCGGCATGCCGGTGGCCGGCACAGTGTCTCCGTCGCTCACCAGAATCAGTGTCGTACTGTCGGGTTCCCAGGGACGACAGATTTTTACGGCTTCTTTCAGCCCGGCGAACAGGTCCGTATCTCCGGAGACAAACGCGTGATGCATGGGCAGGTCGCCAAGAATGTTCCGCACGACATCGATGTCCATCGTGTCGATGACAACCGGTTTGGCTTCGTTGTAAACTGCTACAACCGAAACGCGGTATTGCTCCATGGGAACGCGTTTGAAAAACGATTCCATCACTTCGCGGGCACGCGACATCCGGCTTGTGTGGCCTTCGGGGCCAGCGTCTTCCAGCCGCATGCTGGGCGAGATGTCCAGCACGATCAGGACGTGACGAAAATCATTGTCGGGCACAGTTTCGGCACGATGAACTTTCGGTGGAAGTGTCATTAGCGTGATCAGTCCCCACGTGATCGCGGCCAGAGACACCACTCGCCACAGCGGCGCGACGCAAGCCCACACAGCCGGTCGCTGAGACGGGCCGAACGCCAGTGCGGCGACGCGGCGGCAACGCCGGTCGTGCAGTAACTCAGCCGCAGTCGCCAGCAGGATGACGATGACTGTGGTCAGTTCGGTTACCACGGTGTGTACCTGAAACCCATCAGACTGATCAGTGACAATGCCAGCACGGACAGCCCGGCCAGCGAATACGGTTCGAAGTAATCCATAGTCTCGGACGAGATCTTCTCCATGCGCGTTTCCTGCATTTCATCAATTCGCTGAAACACGGATTTCAGTCCGGATGGGTCGCCCGGTTCGAAAATCTCTCCACCCGTCAGACGGCAGATGTTGACGACCGGATCCGGAATGTCGGAATTCGAAATGTGAACTCCATATACTCGGATGTTATCGTTTTTCAGCTTTCGAGCGATCTCCATATCACGGTCATTGTATAGATCGGAGCTGCTGCCATCGGAAACGAGAATGAGCATGCGATCGCCAACTTCCCGTGACGTCAGCACTTCCCGGCACGACATCAATGCTTTTCCGATTGCTGTGCCACCAAGCCACGGCGGATGTCCCGGGTTGCTTGGATTCATGAATGGCGGCGCACAGCGGATGGCTGATACGTCGTTTGTCAGTGGCACCCAGTGCAACACTTCGTTTCCGAAAAACGTCAGGCCGAATGCGTCGCCTTCGCGGTAGTCGAGAAAGTCTTCGACGGCCGCCATCGAAGCGTCATAACGCGTTCCGTTTCCGAACGGAGCAGTCATACTGCCGGAAACATCGATGCAGAATTCGATGTTAGTCAGAACTTTTTGCGACATCGGTTCGCCTACTCGCTGCGGTCCGGCAAGCATGATGATGGCAATCGCCAGCAGCACAGCCGGTATCGTCTGAGCAAAGTCCAGTGCGATTCGCAGCACCCGACCGGAAGGTTGAACTCCGTGGTCAAACGGAAGCACCAGACGGCCCCCACGATGCGTCCAGATCCACGCCGCCATCATCGCGGGGACAATCAGCAGAAACAGGACAAGCGGATAAGTGAAACTCACAGAAAAGAAGCTCCCGGAGTTTCCAGCGCGTCTTCTGGAAGATCGCGATACGGCTCAAGCAGTGCCGTGATATCGACATCGCCCGCGCCGCCAGGTTGATGCAGCCAGGCTTCCAGTTGAGTCAGCAGCGGACCGGCTTCATCGTGTTGCCGAAGCGTTGGAATGATGCTGGCCGCATCGTGCTGATCGAGATTCAGGCGGCGTCGCCAGAACATAACGAGAGTCAGTTCGAGTTCCGCCAGTTCGTGCTCAGAAAGTTCACCATCGATGGCTCGGGAGACCATTGGACGCAATCGATCCGCAACGCTGACCGCGACTGTCTCAGATGAAGTTGCGTTACTGGATTTCTTTCGGCCAGCAAATAACAGCAAAACCAGGCCGATCGTCCACGCCACCGCGGAAACGGCCATCAGATTGCGATAGCCGCCCAGACCACGCACCGGGTCGTATTTCAGCATGTTGGGTTCTACCTGACCGGGAGGCAGCACGGCGGCAATCTCGACGCGGATCTCGGGCAGTCCTTCGGTCTGTGTGCCGTCGCTTCTCTGCAGGAAATCGGACAGATTCCAGCTTCCCGATTCGAGGCCGTAGTATTCCAGGTCGTAGCGAAAATTCGAGCCGTGTGGAAATCGATCGACGATCCGCAGCACGATGGGACTGTCTTTTGTTTGCGGCTTGGAGTTCAGTTCTGAACCCGGAAGAACAATCTGTTCGATTCGCGCCGAGAATCCGACAGTCGCGTTGCGAACGTCTTTTGCCGCCTGCGCTGTGCCGAATCCTGCCGCGCACAGCACGAGAACGGCCAGTGGTAATTTCAGTGTGAAGACGTATCGGTTTGACGGAATCATTATCTGGCTCCGCGCGACAGGATGTTACGGGCTTCGAAGAAGTGTCGCAGTCGATGCACGAACGGCTGGTCAGTGTCAATCAGCAGATGGTCGATGCCGCCGCGTTTCAATTCACGGTCCACGATATTCGGGTCCAGCCACTTGCTGCGTGCGGGAGTGACAAAACCGCGAGCTGTCTCTGCTTCACGAGCTCGGAGGAATCCTGCGCCGCTCAATCCGGTTTCCGCCGGGTCGCGGAACTGAACCACGACGGTGTCGTGTTCCTGAGCCAGTCGTTTCAGAGCCGGTAGTCCACCGGGATCGTGAAGGTCGCTAAGCACGATGACCAGCGCGCGAGTTTTGAGCGTTGGCTTCAGTTCGACAACTCGCCTCCCGAGAGACGTCTTTTCGTCGTAGCGGAATCGCCTGAGTTTCAGCAGCCACTGCATGATCTGATCGCGCGACAGGCTGGGTTCGACATGAATATCAAGCTCGCCCGTACCGACAACACCGACCGGGCTGACTCGATCAAGACAAGCCATGCCCAGACCACCCGCGACGTGCAGCGCCAGTTCGTACTTGCTGCGTTTTTGCGACGAGATCGTCATCGACGCCGAAGTATCAATCAGTAGATAACACGGCAGTCGTTTGGGTGTTTCGAATTCCTTGACGAAGACACGACCTGTTCGCGCCGTGACTCGCCAGTCGATGCTGCGAATCGGATCGCCGTACTGATACTGCCGCGACTGCACGTATTCGACACCGGACCCCAGAAATGGCGACCGATCAGTTCCGTAACTCAGACTGTCGGCAAGCCGTTTCACGGCGATCACGAACTGTCGCGAATTCAGAGGTTCAAACTGTTGCAGCGTGCCTTCCACGAACTTTTCCCACTGGGGCTTGGCGGCTTTACACGCCAGCGTACTGTTCCGTTGACGCTTCTTCCGACGAGACGGCGGAGTTACCAGTTGACTGACTTGCAGCAGAATGAGAAGGCGTAGCTCCCATCGACTTCAATATGTCCTGCAGGACGCCGGCCCCGGTCAGTCCGTCGGCGAGTGCTTCGTAGTTCAATCGAATGCGGTGCAGGATGACGTCTTCGGCCAGTGAGAAAAGATCTTCCGGAACAACATATTCACGACCGTGAATCAGTGCTCGAGCCCGTGATGCCTTGATCAGCGCAATGCCGGCTCGCGGACTGCAACCCAGTTCGATATTCGGATGAGTTCGCGTGCGGCGGACCAGTTCGACAACGTGTTCCAGAAAAGTATCGCTGACGTGAACCTGGTTGACGGCTTCCATACAGGCAACCAGTTCTCGATCCGAACCAACCGGCTTGTTCTCAAGCACATCGAATTCCGTGATCGCGACGGCTCCGCGATCTTCGTGGCGAATGCCGAGTGCCATGTTGCGTTTCAGCACTTCACGCTCTTCGTCTGGAGTTGGATAGTCCAGCCGATGACACAGCATGAACCGGTCAAGCTGTGCTTCTGGAAGCTCGAACGTTCCCGCCTGTTCGACCGGGTTTTGCGTCGCGATGACCAGGAACGGCGCGGGTAGCGGAAACGTTTCGTCGCCGATGGTTACTTTTCGTTCCTGCATGGCTTCCAGCAAAGCGCCCTGAACCTTAGGAGCCGCACGATTGATTTCGTCGGCAAGCAGCAGGTTCGTGAAGACTGGCCCCTTATGAATTCGAAACTCATTAGTCCGCTGGTCCAGAATTTCAGAACCAAGAATGTCGGATGGCAGCAAATCGATGGTGAACTGAATCCTCGCAGAGTCCAGATCAACGGACTTCGACAGCACAGACACCAGCAGTGTCTTCGCCAGTCCGGGCACTCCCTGCAGCAATAGGTGCCCGCCTGTAAACAGAGCAATCAGCAGTCGTTCGACAACAATATCCTGACCCACAACAACCGAGGCGACTCGTTCACGGATTTCGCGGATGAATGATGAATTAGCGATGAGAGAGGGTGCAGACGAATCGGGCAAAATGGTCGGCCTTTCGTGCCAGTGTCGCGGCGTAGTTTGAGATGTTCGTGTTACTTACACCTTAGTGACAGTCACGGATCTTTGCAGCTGCACGGCACAGAATACAGTGACCACCCCCCGGACTTTGATCCAGTGCGAGTGAGAGAATCGAGGTTAAGTAGTTCGACTGTGTTTCGTAGGCAGAGGCGTAGCCGAGGCCGGAGGAACACAGTCGGCCGCATAGGCGGCGGGGGTTTGATAGTTCAATGCACTATGGATGCGGCGATGGTTGTAATCCAACTGCCAGCGATCGATCACCCAGCGTGCTTCTTCCATGCTCAAGAACAATTCCCGGTTCAAGAGCTCGTCACGGAGCCTGCCACGGCTCCAAATATTTGCGAACACTGGCCAGTGACTTGAATCGCTCAAGGTCAAGTTCACCGGATTTTTCAGCGGTCGAGTGGCATCCGAGACAATACTCCTGCAATACGGGCCGCAGCCCGACAAGCTCACGATTGAGTAACCCATCATCAGCAGTGGCAGTGGTGGCTATCAAAGTAAGAATCAGGAGTGAGAAATCGTTTTTCATTCGACGAATTCCACTCGGCGCCGCTACGCGTGACTTGCGACTTATGTCCGTAACTGAACTCGTGAGAAGCGGTTGGTTGTTTCGAAACTCCTGAATTCTCACGACTACCGCTACGACACTTCATCTGGTGAGGTCCAGAATCCGGATATCGCGGAATCGGATGTTGTTCGGCTCACCGTGTTCCTGAAACCCGATGTAGCCTTCGAGCGGGCGATCTTTCATTGCTCCCTCATCCAACTTAGTGTCGATGATCTGTTCCCCGTTCAGTTCGACCAGCAGATGGCTACCGACACACGTCACCACCATGCGATTCCACTCGCCCGGTGGTCGAGACATGTTTTTCGATGCACCGACGGTGCGAATGATTCCGCCATGGTCGTGATGAGTGAGGGGACCGTCCTTCATCGACGAATCAAGAATCTGAGCTTCGATGCCTTTCTCAACCGGATCGGCGCGATCATCCACACGGAAATAGACGCCGCTGTTGCCACCCGGAGGGTAGGAGTACTCAACGTCCAGCACGAAGTCTTTGTACTTCTTCTCAGTCCACAGATACGCGCTGTACCGCTGCCAGCCTTTTTCACCGGAACGAGGCTGAATCAGCAGCGAGCGATCCTTCTGGGGCAGCCAGTTTCCCGTCGTTTTCCAGCCGCTCAGATCCTTGCCGTTGTACAGGGTCTTGAAGCCAGTCAGGTCTCGCAGTTTCAGATTTCGCCAGCGAACTTCAAACGGTCCCTGTCCCGCTCCGATGCCATGAACCTGCAGACCGATGAATCCCTGCGGATGAGTCGTGAACTTCTCTTCGTGAGTCAGGTCCGAAATCTGATGCCCATTGATCCAAGTCTGAATTGTATTACCGAATGCGACGACATGGTACGAGTTCCATTCGCCGTCTTTGAACCGCTGGTGCCCCTTTCGATCTTTATCTGGAGTCATCCAGCCGCCAGCCGATTCACCGTAGATATACCCCGCCATTCCATCCAGTGAGATCTCGACCTGCGGCCCGTTGACGCGACCGTCAGGCGTGTCGCCCACACTTTGAGATCGAATCTGCACACCCGAATTGAGTGCTCGATCGACTTTTACATCGAACTTCAGTTCGAAATCGCCATATGGCTTATCCGTACAGAGGAATGAATTCGGACTGCCCTCGGACGTTCTGCCAACGATCGTGTTCCCCTCGACGCGATAAGTTGCCGTTCCATTTCGCTGAGTCCACCCGGCCAGGTCTTTGCCATTGAACAGATCAACCAGACCGTGTTCTCCAGCGTGGACAAAAGTCGTCATGGAGACGGTCAGCGAGAATACAATCGAAGCAAGGTGTCTCATTGGAATGCTCCAGTAATATCAGCTCATTTACCATTAGCTGAACTCACGCGAGTTCAGTCGTTTGCTAAAATAACGGCTGAAGTCTCATGACTTCAGCTACGCCACGCGTTCAATCTTTCATTGGCAGAACTTCAGCCTTGCGGATGTGGACGATGCTGCCTGGATCGTGATGCTGAAACGCAAAGTGGCCGGCCGGGTATGTCATTGCGAAGTCCATGTACTCGTACAGTTCATCGCCATCGACGGTAACTTTAATGCGGGTCATTTTGCGGCCACGCCACACGTCGTCACGAACCTCGATTTCATATTTAAACCATGTGTCCGGCTTCACAAGCTGCTTGTAGACATGACAGAAGCCGTAGAGTGAACCTGTGCGAATCGGATCTCGATGAGTGCTGTCAATCTGAGCTTCGTAGCCATCGGAGAAGTTCGGCTTACGGGTCGTGCGGAAGTACAGCCCCGAGTTGCCGCCATCGCTGATCTTGACCTCTGCCCGGTACTTGAAATTCTTGTACGGCCCTTTCGTAGACACGAGCATTGACGCAGGCCCGGAGCCAGTCAGCGAGCCATTCGTCACATTCCAGACGCTTTTCTCATTGCCGACTTTTTCCCACCCTTCCATCGTCTTGCCATCAAACAGTGAAACCCACTTCGCGTCGTCGTCTGCCTGCGCTGACATGACAGAAACGAGTGTGGCCAGAAGGCTGGCACACAGGACGGGCAATTGACTGAAACATCGCATAGCTTGATTCCTGAGATTGGTATTACAGATGGTGTCGCTCTGCTGGGATGACTGGACTCAGACGAGCCCCTCTCTATCGATAACGAACGTAACTTGTATTTCCAGCAACTTGAGTCGCGACCAGTTAAGACGTCAGCTCACTGGAAGGATTGTAGAGCAGGACACACGTAGACAGTCAGTCTACGCGGTGAGACTCCCGCACGGAATCAGATCGCATCATAAAATGTCGCAAAACTGGTGTGACATGCCGTATTTCTCTTCGAGGCTACACACCTTGATTCGACGTGACGTCACCTTCATCATAAACATCAACAAGCCCTGCGATCGTAAAGTCGTCGAGGGTATCGAGCTCAACACTCGATAACTCGAAAATCGCCGTCGGGAAGATCACGGGGACGCGGGAACGTCAGGTGACAATGGAGTTCCAGCGACTCCAGAGCCACTTCCTGTTTGAGGATCACTTCTGCCTGGTGCGTCGTCCGAATGAGAAGGGACATGTCGAACGACTGCTTGACTACGCTCGCAGCAACTTCCTCGTGCCGGTTCCACAGGTGGATTCTCTGAGAACGTTGAATGAGCAACTTGAAGCAGCGTGTTGGTGTGATCTTGAACGTCACCGCGAACAGGGCCTTGCGACCAATGTCCTGTTCTTCCACAGCCAGCAGCCGTCGCGGGTTATCGTCGTGGAGCAGTCGCTTGCGACCGAGCTTCTTCAGCAGAGCATCGATCGGAGTATTCTGGAACTCGATGATCTGCTGCTGACGCTGGTTGAGGAGACCGCAGATGGTCGCCAGCAGGATGTGCCAGGGCCGGAGCAGGAAGGACATGGTTACCGCCGGAAATCAGC
>CALGTK010000245.1 GCA_937904325.1 uncultured Planctomyces sp. | reverse complement strand
AACGATCGTCGCCGCAGCAGGCACCTTTGGCACCGCAGGCTGGAGCACAGCTTGAACCGCCTTTAGGACCACATGCTTTTGCACATGGTGCGGCACAGTCAGCACCTTTTGGTCCGCAGGCTGGAGCACACTTTGATGCACATGGTGCAGCACAGTTGGCTCCCTTTGGACCGCAAGCAGGAGCACACTTCGATGCACTCGGAGCAGCACAGCTGCTAGCTTTCGGTGCACAGGCCGGAGCACAGTTGCTTGCACCTGGAGCGGCACAGTTAGCGTCTTTAGGAGCACACGCCGGAGCACACGCTCCACCGTTCGTTCCACACTTGGGAGCACATGCCGCATTGGCAGGTGCACAGCAGCTTGGTTTAGCCGGGCAGCAATCGCTCGGCTTGCAGCATGGTGCCTGTTGAGTCGAGACCTTTCGCTGGTACTCGAACTTCTGCCCGCAGCACGGACGGGCAATGGTTGGTTTACAACAACGAGGTTGGCAAGTCGGAGCACAACCGCAGCTCTTCGCGGCTCCGCACTTGCCGCCACCACCGAACATGGAGGAGAACAGACCAGCGTCAGCGCTGGCATTCATTCCAAGTAGGGCGACTACGGCAGTCAGTGATTGGATCCATTTCATTTCGTAGCGTCTCCTTGCGCTTGAACAGGGTCGCCAGTCAGACAGTCCGGGTTGAGGTCTTCAACTTACGGCGTCTCATTTTCCGAATCATCATGTCGCCATGATGAATCGCCCGCTGATCCTTAAATTCATCCCATTCGGGATGCCCATGGTTAAGCATCAGCAGACAATGGGAGAGACGCCGTTCATGACGCGCGTCACGGTCTCCCGGTCGGACCAGAATTGTCTGGCCAGCACAAAATTGACTCGTCTCCAGATTTCGAACTGTCTCAAACTTCGCCTCTGAGACACTTCAATTCACAATTCGCTCTGTTGGAGGGAAGCCTTCGTCATACGTGCATCAGCCTCCTCAAGGACATTTGCACATTCAGACGGCAGCTTTCCGAGCGATAGACCCAGCTGGATCGAAGCACGCGGCTTTAGTGACAGCTTCGATTCAACCTGATCCACCGAAGCTATCGGTTAGCCAATTTGACGGCCTTGAACTTTGTAAGTCCTTAAACCAAACAGAATTAGACCGATTTTCGGGTCACATTCTACTGTCTAGTCCGGCTGCGCACATTGTGGCGGACTTTGCCGGCTACTGAGTCTTCATACCGGTACAAAATTCGTCACACTGGGTCACTTACAGGATGCATGGGAAGATACAGCGTACCCGCGGGGCTGTGCGAATCGATCTGCCCCGATTCTCCGGCTGCCCCGCCTGAGTCGAATGCGCGACGAACTTTCCAAACCTGGGTCAATCACATCATTTGACTTTTGCCAACCAGCATTCGGTCGCCAGGACAGGAGTCCTCGTTCGCAAACCGGATGAACAATCACCACACAGGAGATCTGAAACAGCCATCCGCCGCAGCGAACCTGCAACGTAGCCCGTGGTTGAGATTGCCTGACGACAGGCCTAACCTGATCCTTAGATAGCCCCACCTGACTTCACCTCGGAGACTAATTGATGACACGCTCATTCGCTTTCGCACTTTCGACCCTGCTTACGATTCCGTGCTTCGCCGCCGACGCGATCAAAGCTCCCGCCGAATCTGACGAAATAGAGTCGATCTTTAACGGAAAAGACCTGACGGGCTGGGACGGTGATTCCCGATTGTGGTCTGTTAAAGACGGAGTCATCCATGGGGAAACAACGGACACCGTCAAAGCGAACGGAAACACGTTCCTCATCTGGAAAGGCGGACGCCTGAAGGATTTCGAGCTTCGACTCTCGTTCCGCTGCAACGCGACGAACAACTCCGGTATTCAATACCGATCGAAACACATCACCGACGGAAAGGTCCGCAACGAGTGGGTTGTCCGAGGCTACCAGCACGAAATCCGCAACGAGAATACTCTGCCCAGCGTCTCGGGATTCATTTATGACGAAGGTGGCCTGACCGGCGGTCGCGGTCGAACCTGCCTGGTCGGTGAAATTGCCGAATGGATCCCAGGCGGCAAGAAGGGCACTAAGAAAGTCACCGGCTCGCTGATCACGGCTGAGGAATACGCAAAGCTGTTCAAAGTCGACGATTGGAACGACGTGATCATTATCGCTAAGGGTCGACATATTCAGCATTACATGAACGATCGCCTGGTTCTTGATTTCCAGGACGCCGAAAAGAACGCACTGCTCGAAGGCATCCTCGCCCTGCAGTTACACGCCGGAAAACCGATGTGGACTGAATTCAAAAACATCCGCGTCAAACACCACAGGTAACGGCTGGCAGGTACGTGGCTCGTGGTTGTCAAATCGCAACAATGACGGCTCACTCCGTTAGCTCCACGACTGCAGAAATCCGAGTAGAGACATCAGAGTCAGGATTCGATCACCATCCCTGCGTCCTTTGCTGCACACTGTTCAATCCTTTTTTTTCGGTCCTCGACACATAACTCGAATGCGGATCCGCAGCGAGGAGTCTTTCAGCACTGATGTTTCTCTGCAAAGACATTTGTGCAATGGACAAATATGTGTGGCCGAACTCTGGCAATAACCACATTTCACGGAGCTACCTGGATGAGCGTTTTCCTTGGCATCGATATTGGAACAAGCGGGACGAAAACGCTGGCGATGCGGGAAGACGGGGCGATTCTGGCCAAAGACACGGTCGAATACCCCCTCTACACGCCAAAGCCCGGCTGGTCAGAACAGCATCCCGAAGACTGGTGGCAGGCGACCATTCAGAGTGTGCAGTCCGTCCTGAAGGAAGGCAGCATTGATCCGGCCGAGATTAAGGGGATCGGCCTCAGCGGCCAGATGCACGGCAGCGTCTTTCTTGACGCCGAACAAAATGTCATCCGCCCTGCCCTCCTGTGGAACGACCAGAGAACGCAGGCCGAGTGCGAAGAAATCGAATCGCGCGCCGGTGGACGGTCGGAACTGATCGACATGGTCTCGAATCCGGCGTTGACCGGCTTCACCGCGCCAAAGATTCTCTGGCTGCGCAACAACGAACCGGACAACTACGAAAAAACAAAGCAGGTTCTTCTACCGAAAGATTATGTCCGCTTCCGCCTGACCGGCGAGTTTGCATCCGAAGTCAGCGACGCTTCCGGTACGCTGCTACTGGACGTGAAGAATCGATCCTGGTGCCAGCCACTCCTGGACAAACTGGAGATCGACAGATCGCTCCTGCCCGAGGTCTTCGAATCGGAAGTCGTCAGCGGGACTTTGAGCGACGTTGCCGCAAACGCACTCGGAATTCCATCCGGCGTTGCTGTCGTCGGCGGAGGCGGAGACCAGGCAGCCGGCGCTGTTGGTAACGGAATCGTCAGCGGCGGGACTATCTCCGCCACGATGGGCACGAGCGGCGTCGTGTTCGCGCATTCCGACGAAGTTCAAACCGACCCCGAAGGCCGAGTCCACACTTTCTGTCATGCAGTCAACGGGCAGTGGCATGTGATGGGCTGCGTCCTTTCGGCCGGAGGAAGCCTGCAGTGGTACCGTAATCAGTTCGGAGAAATGGAATCGGCCGTCGCGTCCGGAATGGATACCGAGGCTTACGAACTGATGACTGCCGCTGCCGTCAAAGCACCGGCCGGTTCAGAAGGTCTGTATTTCCTGCCGTATCTGACTGGAGAACGAACTCCGCATTGCGATCCTTATGCCCGCGGAGCGTGGATCGGGCTGTCGCTGAGACACGGACGCTCGCACATGATCCGCTCTGTCATGGAAGGAGCGACCTACGCCATGCGGGACTGCCTGGAAATTATCAAGGGCATGAACATCCCGATCAGCCAGATTCGAGTCTCCGGCGGCGGAGCACGCAGCGCATTCTGGCGACAACTCCAGGCAGACATCTATGGACAGGATATTTGTGTAACCAACTCGGACGAAGGTCCTGCGTACGGAGTCGCCCTGCTAGCCGCAACTGGAACGGGTGCGTACTCGAATGTTGTTGAAGCCTGCTCCGCAACGATCAGCGTCACTGCCAGTACTGCAACCTCATCAGCAACTAAAGCAGCCTACGACAAAGCCTACCCGATGTACGGCCAGCTCTACCGTTCGCTGAAGAACGATTTCCCAAGTCTGGCCGAACTCGCCGACTCCTGAGCCCGTCCTGTGGGAAATAATTCATTCACGGTAAACACTAAGGACCGTGAATTCTTCCACATCGATTTTCTCAGTGCCCTCTGGGAATTGAATCACTGAAAGCAACGCAACATTCCACAGAGGCAAGTTCATGCGGCATCGATACGGACCTGAAAATATCGAACAGGCCGCCAGACAACTGCAGGAATGGCTTGTTGAATCGCAATCGGCGGTTGCCTTCACGGGGGCAGGCATCAGCACGGAGAGTGGCATCCCTGATTTTCGTTCCCCGGGAGGAGTCTGGGCAAAGAACGACCCTGTCTACTTCGACGATTTCATGGCCAGCGCTGACTCACGTTATGAATACTGGCGTCAGAAGTCCGCAGCGCATCGAGACTTCGCAGACGCTATGCCGAATATCACGCACAACACATTGGCCAATTGGGAACTCAATCGCCAACTGCGTGGAATCATCACGCAAAACATTGACGGGCTGCATCAGGATGCCGGCAGTCAGAACGTACTTGAGCTCCACGGAACAGCTCGCGAAATCGCCTGCATGGATTGCCACTGGCGCGACCCAGCCGACGCCTGGGTCGAGAAGTTCGTGGCCGAAGAGACCGTGCCCGCCTGTCCAGAATGCAACGGCCGACTGAAACACGCGACCGTGTCATTCGGCCAGTCGCTCTCAACAGACATCCTTAGAACTGCATCACAATGGGCGACCGAATCCGACCTTTTTCTTACGCTGGGCTCATCACTCGTCGTGCATCCGGCAGCCAGCCTGCCTCAAATGGCACGCGAACGAGGAGCGAAGCTGGTCATTCTAAACCGGGATCCAACCCCGCTCGATTCAATCGCCAATTTGATCGTGAATGCTCCACTAGGCGAAGTCTTCGCGGCGATGAATTTCCGGCCGCCGAAATCGGTAGACTGATTTTAAATTCGACAGTTACAGACAGAAGTCCTGAACGCATAGCCGAATCGCTGTCCAATTCTCTGAAGCCAGCCGAACTGGTTACCTGACGCCCTCGTCGTCAGTCGGGTGGCCTTGCCAGCATACTGGAATCCGAGAAATTGTGGCGCGGACAATTTTAATTATCGCGATTCGTTCATCATGGCTCAGGTGGTTGAAACTATCGTCACCCGACTCCGTCGACAGCCCCACCCACAATCTTTCCAGCAGCCGATTACGGCACTCAGTTGGTAAATCGTCGAACAGTCGCGAGTGGATCAGGTAGCTGAGGCGATGCTTGAAAAGTCGACCGACGAGGCTGAAGTCTCGAAGCGAATTCCCCCTCGCGTCGCGAGGTCCACCTTTGACGAATGAATCCGCAAACTGCGAATGCGTCAGGACGGACTCAGCATCCGAACGTGACAGCTCCAACGGGGGCTCATCCGCAAAGACCAGATAGCGAATCAGGTCCTGCTCGACATCGGATCGACGATTCAAGCGAGCTTCCAGTCCGGCTCGAATAAGAAGATTCGTTCCGTGGACCTGATGTGCCAGGACCTGGTGCGCTACGTAATCACTTCCAGGATACGGATAGGTGTCCACTTCGAAACTTTGACTCAACTCCTTGCGTGACGAAGCAAACCCCGGCTCTTTTTTGTGGCGTGCGTTGTCGTCCTGGCTCAGTAAGTTGCCTCGATGAATCAATCCCACTGGAGTCCCCGTCACGTACCAGCCGCCCCCCCGTTTGTCGTAACGCATGTCGTGAGTGACTCGCGAATACCCGACAATCGGCTTCCCGGTATGGTCAGTCTGAAACGCACGCAGCAGTAGTCCCGGGACTTCCAATGTCGACCGACCTGCGTGGCACGCAAGACAACGGTCACGGCGGAGAAAATTCTGTATTGCCGCGTCCTCTCCCAGATTGACTTTTCGAACTTCGTCTTTGTTTTCGCCGGTCGACAAGTCAGGCGGTTGCGACAGAGTATAAAAATTAATCCCCTTCACCGGGTCGACAGCCGTAATCTCAAGTTCTCGAGACTTCGGAATCCACGCAACCGAAACTTCGTCGTTAAAGAAGACGGCACGTGGCGTCTGTGGACTGACAAGGTCTGGCGCGCGGGCAGTCTTTGAGAAAACAAGCAACTGTGACTCCAGTGGAACATTCAGTCGCTCAAGCACCGAAAGCAGATACCCGAAACGATCATCTACACTCAATCGAGTTTCTCCCGACGCAAGCCGCCGCTGAAGTTTCGACACCGCATCGTGGGATTTGGTGCCGAAGTAGTCGACAGGCTCTCGCCCGAATGGCACTCGATCAGACAGCTTGATCTTTGCAACTTTGTCGGCGGCAGCGACGCCACTCGGCTCACAGGCAACATTTACGGAAAACACGGGCGTCATGACCACCAAAGCGGCAACGTACAGAATCAGCCTTAAAGGATGAGTGATCATCGACGCTGCTCGTTCATGCTGACCAACTGGCGAAACCCGAAATGTGGAATCGTAGTCTGGTCGGACCCGTTCTGTCATACTCAGAAGTCTCGCCGTCGATGCCCGGTCGTAAGTCCGCGGCAATCTGGCACGGAGTCACCACCTCAATGATGACACCCCAGGAACAAAATTCATGCCATCCGTACAACAACTGACCCTGATCGCTCTCCTTTGCATCTGTTCAACAGTAAACGCGGCTGACTGGCCTCAGTTCCGCGGACCGTCAGGGAATGCCACGGCTTCCGATTCAGACCCGCCGACCACATGGAGTGACTCGGAAAACATCGTCTGGAAAACGGCACTTCCGGGGCGTGGAGCGTCAAGCCCCATCGTCTCTGGCAAGCACGTCTTTCTGACAGCCTACACAGGTTTCGGCGTAGACGCACAAGAACCTGGCGACAAAGCCAACCTGCGTCTGCATGTCCTCTGTTTCGAACGCAACAGTGGCAAACTGCTCTGGGACAAATCCATCAAGGCCAGCCCGTCGACACAAAAATTGAGCCAGCGAATCGCCGATCACGGTTATGCAACTGCCACCCCAGCCACCGATGGTGAAGCCGTTTACGCCAGCTTCGGAGTTTCCGGCGTCGTTGCCTGCGACATGGACGGCAACCTGCTGTGGCAGGCCGCGATTGGAGACGGAACAGCCGGCTTCGGTTCCGCAGCTTCGCCTGTCGTTTACGACGATCTGGTCTATGTCAACGCGAGCATCGAAAGCAACACTCTCTTTGCATTCGACAAACGAACTGGCAGGAAAGTCTGGAAAACGGAATCGGTCATGAAGTCATGGACGACTCCCTGTATCGCAGAAGTTCCGGATGGCCCGCCTGAACTGATCCTGAACCAGAAAAACGAAATCTTTGCGTTCGACCCAGTCACCGGCAAAAAACTCTGGTGGTGCGCCGGCGTCGAGGATTACATCGTCCCCGTTCCGGTTTTTCACGACGGAATCGTTTACTGCCTGGGAGGACGAAGCAACCGGGCAATCGCCGTCAAACTCGGAGGTCGCGGCGACGTCACGAAGACTCATAAGCTTTGGGAATCAACCACCGGAGCCAATGTTACTTCACCGGTTTATCACGACGGATATCTCTACTGGGCAAGCGACAAAGCCATCGAAAACTGTCTACGAGCATCCGACGGCGAAGAAGTTTACCGCGAGCGGCTTCCAACTCGCGGTAGGATCTACTCGTCAATCGTCCGAGCTGGAAACAAGCTCTACGTCACGACACGCGATCAAGGCATCGTGGTTCTCGCAGCGAAACCCGAGTACGAAGAACTCGCCGTAAACGTGATTGAGTCCGACCAAACGCTCGTGAACGCCAGTCCCGCCGTCAGCGGAAATCAACTCCTGCTCCGGACAGACCGATTCCTTTACTGCATTGGCGGATAGTCTTTTTATTGGTGGCGAGGTACGGATGGATCGGAACGAGGAAATGGATACTCAGCCGACGATCGCCGTGTGTATCCCCTGCTACAAAGCGACGGCCACGATTCTGCAAGTGCTTGAGTCTGTAGGTCCCGAAGTCAGCCGGATCTACGTAATCGATGACGCCTGCCCGGAATCGACAGCGGACTATGTTGAGCAATACTACTCCGACACTCGACTGACAGTTATCCGCAACGAAATGAATCTTGGAGTCGGCGGTGCCGTCGTGCAGGGATACCGAGCCGTTCTGAATGACGACATTGACATCGCGGTAAAGATCGACAGCGACGGTCAGATGGATCCTTCGCTTGTACCGTACCTTACAAGTTCGATCGCCAGCGGAGCGGCTGACTATGCCAAGGGGTGCCGCTTCTATAGCCTGAAAGACATGCAGTCGATGCCGCATATCAGGCTGTTGGGTAATGCAGCTCTGTCGATCATCAACAAAGTGACCAGCGGATACTGGACCGTGGTTGATCCCACAAACGGTTTCACTGCCATCCATCGCGCTGCATTGCAACAGCTACCACTGAACAGAATTTCGCAAGGTTACTTTTTTGAAAGTGACATGCTGTACCGACTCTCAACCATCCGAGCGGTTGTCAAAGATGTCCCGATGGCTTCAGTCTACAAAGACGAAGAAAGCCAACTGAGAATTAGTCACGTCCTCTTCAAATTTCCGCCACTCTACGCACGAGCGTTTGTGAAGCGAATTCTCTACTGCTACTTTCTTCGCGACTTCAACGCCGTCAGTCTGCATTTTCTGATAGCGATGGCCCTGTTGATTCCCGGTACGTTCTGGGGCAGTTACCACTGGTGGAAATCTATCGAGAGCGGAGTCATCGCCACGACTGGTACTGTCATGCTTGCCGTGCTACCGCTGATTCTGGGTTTTCAGTTTCTACTGGGGGCCATTCAAGGAGATATGGCCCATCAACCCGATGAACCAGTTCAGAAAACAACCGATCGCACCGGACGACGACGACAAATGTCGATGCAAACGACCAATGGTTCCCGCAACAGAAGATAAGCTGCATGTCTGACACTGAGCAAAACGATTTGCCGGCTCCCTCAAAGTGCGAGCGATGCATCGGACCATTGTTCGGTTTTGCAGCCATGCTGGTCGTCAATGCCCTCTACCTCGCCTGCAAGGGCGTGTTCATCGCTCCGGATTCCTCGTTTTACATGCGCGGAGCCGACCAGCTTGTCGCCGCCGGATTCGACTTTCAGGCATTCCTGAATGACTCTCCGGCATTCGGGCAGTACATCGGTTTTGTCACCTGGTGCGCCATCCTGAAAAGCATCTTCGGAGAAAACTGGTCTGCCGCCGTTGTCGGAGGAAACGCCGTTGCTAATGCACTCACGGTGGCTGTACTGACCAATGCGTTACGCCGAACGGGTGTCTGCTGGCAGGCTCGACTCAGTACCATTGGCTGGTGCATGATTGCGTTTGACCTGCTCGTCTGGTCCAAAGGGTTGCTGTCGGACCCAACGTTTCTCGTGCTGGCAACGTCCGCGGTTACTATCTCTGCAGGTTGCGTCAGACCGCTGACATCCAGTCTATCGCGACAAGCCGGAATGCTGAGTCTAGCCACTGTGTTGAGCCTTGCGGCAATCTGCTGGCGTCCAACAGGCATTGCGCTCGTCGCCCCTTTGAGTGTTTGCGTAGCGCTCCGCCTGCTTTCGCAACGCTTCCGCTTCAAACGAACCTTCACGCTGCTGGCGACGCTTGTCTTGGTCGAAGCTGGTTTCCTCTTATTTGCTCACTTCATGTCCGAGCCAGAAAGCTGGCCGCTCCCGTTTGGTGGTGGACACATCAGCTACACGGCTCATTATTACGACGACGGTCAGATTGTCTGGAAGCGATACGCGACGTACCACGCTGAGCCAGAAACACTGATAGACTACCACCTGATCACGCTCGACCGACTGCGCTACTGGTTCGCGTGTTACGAAAGTGAATTCAGCTTCGCACACAAACTCTATAACTGCGTATTCTACATCCCGCTGTTCCTGGGCAGCACCGCGACTCTCGTCGCCTGGACACTTCGCGTATTCAGAAATCGCGAGCAATGCGACCACCTGGTGACCGTCCAACTCTCAATGGTTCTGGCATACTCCGCCATGCACGCAATGTTGCAGGTCGACTACGGCTGGAGATACCGTGTTCCGATCATCCCCTGCCTGATGATGCTCTCAGCAATAGCTCTGGACGACGCACTCAGACGCCGAATCCGAAATGCAGCCTACGATTCAACGTAAACTTTTCCTCAGCGACAATATTCACAGGGAACGCAACAATTAACCAAGTTCACACGTCACCTGATCGTCGCTCATCTAGAAAATCCATGCTCCGGCAGGTTTAACGAAACGTTGCTCAGCATGGTGTCCCGCTGATTTTTCAACGTGCGTTGGCTGGTGAAATCCGGCCGAGGTCTGCTGCAATTGCCGATCTAACTCCCCCACCGGAAACACTTCAAAGGTATCAGGCGGCGAGCCAAAGCTGTCTCGCGGGAATTCTATGATTTGTACGTCATGCAAAACATTGCGTGGTGCGGTAGTTCGAAAATTATTCGTTCGCATTTGCTCTACAAACGCCGCCGGGCTGCCTGTCGAGTTAACATCAGCCCACCCACGTACCAACCCACAATCGTTCGCCATTTGACAACCGGTAACGGCCAGCAGGTTGCCGATAACCATCCCTCGTGCCATGAGACAGACCAACGTAGTCCTGGTTCGTCCTGGACAGGAGTTCAAATTCCGTTTCTGCACAAACTCGAACATTGATGCACGCCTTAAACAACCCAACATGAGGTGTCACGGTTACTCTATTCGGCCTGATCAGAACACAAAGGCCACATACAGATTGATTTGAGGTATCTGACCAGCAATTGCAGGCAAAAACCTCATCCCAGCTGATCGCTGACCAGAACCTGCCACGGTCACTCTAAGCAGTGAATGGGCACCTACAGCAACTCTTTAACTCGTTGCCGTACGATCCGCACAACACCAGACTTCACGTCTCGAGTCCCAGTGGCAGACACGCTGTTACTGAATGCAGCACCAACATTCAGGCAAGTCCCAAAAAGGACATAAGGACACACGATGGCCGACATTCACAAAACGCAGAGTTGGATTGGGGAGCTGCCAGGCAAGCTGCGGATGATTGATCAGACTCGGCTGCCTGAGAAGTTGGTCGAAATCGATTGTGAGACTGTACAGCAGGTTTGGGATGCCATTAAACGGCTCAGTGTTCGAGGAGCACCCGCGATCGGCGTTTCTGCTGCTTATGGAACAGTCATAGGTATGCAGGGAGAGATGGGACTCAGTCGTAGCGATTTCAACAGTAAACTGACTGCAGTGACCAACCACCTGGCAAGCAGCCGGCCAACGGCAGTCAATCTGTTCTGGGCTCTGGAGCGGATGAAGAAAATCGCTGAGGAAACGACCCTCGCGGAACCGGCGGAAGTCGTCACGCGATTATTGGCCGAGGCTCGGGCTATCGAGTTCGAAGATCGTGAAATGTGCGCCGCGATTGGACAATTCGGCGCTGAACTGATGCCTGACGACGGCGGAATTCTCACGCACTGTAATGCGGGCGGCCTCGCGACGGCCGGAGATGGCACGGCACTGGCCGTTCTGTTTGCGGCCGCAGAAGCAGGAAAGCAAATTCACATATTTGCTGACGAAACTCGGCCTCTTCTTCAGGGAGCCCGTCTGACTTCCTGGGAATGCCAACAGCGCAACGTGCCAGTAACAGTAATCTGCGACTCGATGGCCGCTCTTGTAATGCGGGAGAAAAAGGTCCATGCAGTCGTGACCGGTGCTGACCGCATCGCCGCCAATGGCGATGCCGCTAACAAAGTTGGAACCTATTCAGTAGCCGTCCTCGCGAAAGCTCACGGCATCCCTTTCTACGTGGCGGCTCCGTCGAGCACGTTCGACATGAGCCTTGCGTCTGGCAATCTGATTCCGATCGAAGAACGGGCTCGCGACGAGATCAGCCACGGGTTTGGAAAGCAGACTGTTCCAGACGGAGTGGACGTCTGGAATCCGGCCTTCGATGTCACTCCGGCAGAGCTGATCGCCGGAATCATCACAGAACGAGGAGTGATCTCTTCGGTCAGCACTGCATCTGTCCAGGCAATGATCGGATCATCGCGCAGGCATTAAAACGCCCATACCTTTCGGTCACCCAACCTCGATGAACTTACCCATACCCTCAATTCTGCGCCGTCACTGAAATTGACAAACCCGGCAGGATCGTCACTTCAGGAAGTTCAGGCAGGACACGGTAAACTAATTAAGCCCGAAGCATCCCACCAGCCGATCCCCTGATGATAGTCGGAAGAACTTCTGCGCTCGTTGCATCAGTCAGTCATCACCCATCCTTGTGTCTGTGCTCATTGACACGTTTGGGTACTTCCGGCGACCACTACCCGTCGATGATACCTTCCGAACTGAAACGGTGACGAGTCATGATCAGGCCTCGGCTTCGTCTATATGTTTGTGCTTCCGCAATCGTGGTAACACTGGGTGGCGCCGTGCTCACGCAGGCCGCTGGCCCTGGGGCATTTATTTCAAGACTTTGGAAACGCGATCCCGCACCGAAGAAGGAAATGACTTCAGGTTTCAGCCCATTCAAATGGCTGCGTCGCGATAAATCAAACTCTTCAGTCAGTCACGTCGAGATTTCCGACAGCGGGAGACGTGTGGTTTCCGAGCGTCCTCAACTCGTCATCGATCCGTTTCTGAATGAACAGGCCCCGACCGCTCCGAGAGTCAGTCAGGCAACGAAACCTGTCATCAAGGATGTCATAGCTCGGCAACAGTCTCGCAAAAACAACGCGACAAATCACACTGTCGATCTCAGCCGTCCAGTCGCAAGCCAACGTCCATACCAACCATCTGACGAAGTTGGGCGAACTCAAGTCACGGACTTTGCTAAGGACACTGCTCAGAAACGCGTCACCAGCGAAGCACAACAAACGCTGTCGGATTTTCCGACGGCGCCTGCCCCTCAGTCTCGAAACATGAAGCAGCCTTTGAACCAGAAATTTGTCACTGGATTCGACAGCGAGTTCCAAAAACTATTCAAAGAAGTCATCGAAGAATCACGCCAATCCAAAGGAAGCGCAACAACGCCTCGACTGCCCGACGAAGCAACCACAGATGCCGCTTCTACAGGAACCGCCAGACTTCCAGAAACGGCAACTTCACAGACAGATGCACTGCGGAAAGACTTTGCCGACTTCGCACAGCAACGGAGCGGCGCTGAAGTCGACAAACTGATCCGGGAGTCGCGAAACCAGATTAACTCGTCTGTGCTGTCTCGTCAGGCAGCAAGGAATCGGGGAACCACCAACGTGGCGGGAACCTCATACACAAATCCCAACGCACCTGCACCGAAGCTTGAAGCCACTGTCGACTCCGACGTTTCCGGCTCAGTCTCGATGCCAAATCGACTGCCAGATCAAGTTCCGCAGTCAGTCAACCAACTGATCGTGCCCAGTTCGATGGTGCCTGAACAGCAGATCTTCACTACTTCTGATGGTTGGATGAACCGCGGCGAACTGCGACGCCAGGCATCCGCAGAGACAGCCCCCGACCCCGACCTGCAACCCGTCGTTCGTGTTGTGCCTGGAGACCGCGGAACTGGAGTCGTCATCGAAAGCGCCCAGCGGTCACTGATTCAGCCGCGAGTCTCCTCGAACGTAGCTCCTGCACGATCCGTTCCTGACACATCGCAATTTCGACGCCTGTCATTCGAAGGGGCCGACACTTCCGCCGAAACGGGAGCCGTTCAGGCAATCGGCGACAGCATCCAGCATCCATCAACACAAAGTACCAGCGCGCCGCACGTTGGCCATAATACTGACCATTCGGTATTCATGATTCCTGCGATGTCTGACGAAGCTCCAACTGTCCCACCAGAACTGACCGGCGTAAAACAATCTGGCGAAGAACTAGCCATGATCATTCCCGACAGCCGAACTGGACAGAGCTTTGCTGCAGCGGAATTCGGAGCAGCGCAAGCGTCGGCACCGGCGCAGCGACCGACAAGCCCGCTGGCCTTCGAATGGCCAGACGAATTGGAGATCGCTGACAAACCTTCTAACGGGGGTTATCCCTGGAAAACGACGGCCAGCTTCCTTGCGCTCACTGGCGGGGCGATCGGCCTGTTCTTCCGCAGGAAGGCCCAAGGCGGCACTTTCATCACAACCGGAACAGGCACGGAGACAGAAATCTCCTGAATGAAGCTCGGCGATCACGTCCTGTGACTTATGGTTTGTCTGTGCGGCGAAGAAGGCTTCGAAGCAACGACAAACTACGACAAACAGACAAGCGTTGACCGGTCAGGAGTTTCAAATGTCAGCTGATCCCTGGAGCCGCCCTACTCTCGACGATCTCAAGCGGGTCCTCGAAAGCATCGGCAAAACTGATGGCGATCACGAACGTGCCGCGGAGCGACTGGACCTTTCGGTTCCCGCTGAAGTGATCACAGCTCGCGGCAGCACCATCCCTGCTATGACTCGGGAAATAAGCCGATTCGGCATTGGACTGCTGCACCGCGGTTCTCTTCAGATGGGTGATGTCACCGTCAAGATGGCTAGCGATACACGCGAATACAAGTATCTTGTTCGTCTGGAATGGTGTAACCCGTGTGAGAACGGCATGTTCATCAGCGGCGGACAGTTTCTCGGCAAGTTGGACGAGTAATCCTGCTCCAGACTCAGGCCAATTCCCCGGAGTTCTCGATCCGCATAACTCCGTACGGATTCACGCCTGCTATAATTGCCAGTTGTAATGAGGCGTCGCACTCGCCGAACGTGGAGCTTGTCATCATGAAACAGGTGACTGGCCTGGCGGCGTCAGATTTATCCCTTCACAAAATAGCCACTTCATCACACGCAGACCTGTGAATGCGGGTATCTACCTGGCAATTCGTGAGTCGTGCCGTCTGTGCCGATCATGGTGGATACGCTCGCCGGACCACCGCAACCCATTTGCGTCCGATCTAAATGAACTGATGCCGGCTTCCCGCCGCGTTCGATCAAAAGCATACGGAGAAGATCATTACGGTCTGCCGGTGGCCGACGGCACTCGAACTCTCCTACGCGGGGTTTACATCACGTTTTCTGCTGTCTGCGTTCAACCTGATGCAGTCGAACATCCTCAGCACCACCGTCTCATTCGCAATGACCATCAACCTGAGACTCACAACGAGTCACAAGCTGATTGTTCCGAATGAACTAAGATTACGTTGAGTTCCGACTGATTGGCTTACGTCCGACTGCCGAAGGCAACGCCCGTTCGAAAAAAAGCGGTACTCCACCTGGAGTGTCACCTCATCGAGCCCATATCAGTTGCAGGCCTATGATCTCTCGGTTCTACCAGCGGTACTCGAAAGCCATCATCGTGGCTCTCTTTACGTCGCTGGCAGTTCTGTATCCACTGGCAGAATCAATCCCCCCGAATAACAACACGGAAACCTGGCTGTCCGACGCAAACGAAGCTCGACAGGTTTACGAGGATTTCCGCTTTCAATTCGGTGGCGAAGAATTGATCCTGGTCGCTCTCGACCGAACTGAGCATGATCCTAAGTTGATTGAAGCAGTTTGCGGTCGCCTTGAACGCCTCGACGTCATCCGCAAAGTGTGGTCTCCTCAGCGACTTGCTTCAATGATGACTGAGTTCGATCTCTCCGAATCCGAGATCGAACAAAGACTTCATCGAGTAGTGATTTCGCAGGACGGAAAGTTCGCTGGCATTGCGGCATTGCTAACAGAGGAAGGTCTCCAGGACCGTGACGCTACGATGAGCCAGGTCACGGGAGTTCTGGAATATTGTCAGCTTGATACTTCCAACCTCAAGATGACGGGGGCCCCCGTCATCGTTGCCGAGTTGAACCGACTTGGAGGTAAACAGGCCAATCAGGTCTATTTCGGAATCACCATCGCGATTTGCCTGGCAGTACTCTTCTTCACACTGAAACAGTTTGTTCCGGCAGTGCTGATTCTGATCGAGACAATCTGGGCGTTCCAACTGACATTGGCTTGCGTCCGTGTGGCTGGGGGCGAAATGAATTTCATCCTCGACTCGCTTCCGGTCATGGTCATGGTCTTCAGCATGGCAGTGGCAATCCACTACCTGCACCACTTCGCTTCACACCGAAACGACGACGACCCAATCGGCGAAACCATTCGTGGAGTCAGATGGCCTTGCCTGCTGGCGACGTTCACTACCGCCATCGGCCTGGCGTCACTTGGAATCAGCGACATCCCTCCGGTGCGACAGTTTGGAATCGCAACCGCCGGGGGAACATTCGCAGCACTGATCGCTGGCCTGGGCATAACACCTGCAATTCTAACGCTCTATCCCCCCGACCGTTTTCAAAGCCAATGGTTGCATGGTTTTTTCCGAAAAGCCGCCGCTCGTCTCTACCTGAACCGCGTCATCACGACGATGGGCGTCTGTGGCATGGTGGTGTGGTGCGGCTTCGGCGTCATCTGGATCAAGGCTGAATTCCAGCCACTCCATTTCTTCCCGGAAAGTTCAAAGGTTCTCCAGGACACCCACTATCTACACAGCGAAATGGCGAGTACTGACTCTGTCGAACTCGTCGTCGACTTCGGCATGCAGGACATCCCTGACACCGAACGAATCAATATCATCCGGCAGATGGAAGATTCACTGCGTGAAGTGCCGCATGTGCAACTTGTCCTTTCAGCCACGACATTTCTTCCTGACCCATTACCGCAAGGATTGTCGACTGCACTGGAAACAATCCGACAACAGTCCGAAAACAATGACTTCATCGCTGACGGTGGCCACCTCTGGAGAATCTCGGCACGCGTTGAACCCGCGGAAAACGCTACTTCTCAACAACTATTCCATGTTCTCGCCGGCAAATCGAAAGAACTGGCCGCTGAACACAATGTTGAAATTATCTGCACTGGTATCGCGCCACTGATCGAGCGTGCTCAACAGGACATCTTTAATGGATTCTGGAAGAGCGTCTTCACGGCATTCTGCCTGATCTCAGTGATCATGATGATTTGCCTGAAATCACCTCTTACCGGCGCCGTCGCCATGATTCCGAATGTCACGCCGATCATGCTGGTCTTCGGAACGCTCGGCTGGCTGAACGTCCCCACTGACATCGGCACAATGATGACCGGCAGCATTGCTTTGGGCATCGCCGTCGATGGAACATTCCACTTCCTGACGTGCTATCGTCGACTGTTCGACAAGACAGGCAATTCGGTATACGCCACGCGAGTCGCCCTGGAAACAACCGGCCCGCCGATTGTGCAGGCAACAGTTATTATGGGTTTAGGCATGCTGGCGCTAGGCTTGAGCAACTTCGGCCCGACCGTTCGCTTCGGCCTCTTGATGACGACTTCCCTGTTCGTCGCGCTGATCGGCGACCTGATCCTACTACCCTGTCTGCTCTTCATGCGACCTTCAAAGACAGTCGACACGACTCGTGCGGAAGAGTCGACTCAAGCAGCCAGGAAAGCTCGTCAGTTACCGCCACCTCACATCGGTCAGCCCCGTCGCTCCGCCAAACCAACCGGACACGACGATGATGCTGAAGGCTGCTTCGCCTGACGACCGCGTGGCTCGCGGGAAGACTCGACTACTCAGCGTCTGCAGAAGATAGCGAATCTGTGTAAGAAGACGGCTCGACGTCTCCCAGTGTCCCGATGCAGTACAGCGTCTCGCGGCGCCCCTCGGAATGATCGGCCACTCGCAGAAACAGATTACCGTGCGCTGCTACGGGACTCGCCATGATTTCGTCACCCATGTCGTTCTTCGCGACTTCTTCAAATCCGTCGCCGGACGGTTTAAAGACGGTGACGACTCCTGCTTCGCTGGCGGCGTAGATGTGTTGGCCAATCAGTACCGGTGACGCGCTGTGATTACCGCCCAGACGAGCCTGCCACTTTTTACGACCGGACGCTGCGTCCAGACAGAATGCGATGCCTTTGTCGTTGTGGCCGAACAGTAATCCGTCATGCACCAGCAGCGACGAAATATAGACCTTCTGCTTGATTCTCCAGACAGGCTCACCATTGCTCGCGTTAATACAGATCGTCTCTTCACCTGGGTAGCCACCCGAAGCGAACACGTTGTTTCCATCCCACACAACAGTGCCCACGCATGACGACGTTACCCCTTCACACGACCAGAGTTGCTTTCCAGTATCAGGCGCATACGAAGTCACCTGATTTGCACCGGCAATGAGCAGCTTCTCCTTCCCCGCAACGTGGACAACAATTGGCGACGCGTACGTCGACTCCTGCGGACGAGCTTTCTTCCAGATAATGTCGCCCAACTCACGATGTACTCCGGCCAGAAATCCTCCATCAGAATGATCAGCCGCAACGATGACCAGCGAACCGTGCAGCACAGGACTTGCGGAATAGCCAAATTTGGAACGGAAGTCTCCGAGAACTTTCTGCCAAAGAATACTTCCTGCAAGGTCAAGGCATGTCAGGTGAATCTTCCCGCCATTCAGCACACATGCAAACAGCCTCTCGCCGTCACAAGCGATCGTGTTCGATGCTTGAGTGGACTTTGCATGCATGTTTCTTTCAAAACCACCCTGGTGAAGTGTCTGTTGCCACAGTTGATTCCCGGAATGTCGATCGAAACAAACGACACTTTGCGTCTCTGACTTATTTTCCGCCGTGGCGAGAAAAACTCGATCACCAACAATCGTCGGATCTGCATGACCACGTCCAGGAACAGGCGATTTCCACAAGACATGATGAGCCGGTCCAAATTCAGTAGGAACAACCATGTTCGGTTGGGTAGCGTTCCCATTCGGCCCACGCCACCACGCCCAGTCGTCAGGTGACACTCCAATCGGAGCAGCCTCAGAAACACCGGACACTGGTACCGAGATTTCTTCAACTGGCGGAGTCTTCCGACAGCCTGCGAGTGACACAACGGTCAAAACAAGAGTCAAAACAAGGGTATATCGAGGGAGACGAGTAAATTGCATCTAGTCAATCGTCCTCTTGACTGATCGGATCAGAGAAAATTTAAAGGTTAAAACGGCATCACAACCAACAGTTGACCCACATAGCGATCGGCAGCGGTGGCAACCAGCAACGGGGCGAGTACAAAGCGAGATTTCGCTGTCGCCCGCCGAACTCTAAATCAGCATCCGGTTCCTGAACCGCGGGAATAAAACAGGGCAGAGTCCGGAACCATCCGAAACTCCACACAGCCCGCCCGTATCATATTCAGGTCTGTCGAATCAGATCTTGACGTTGATCTCGTAGCCTTTTCGCTGTTCACGAGACTGCCACGAATTCAGTGCACGGTCGTTGGTGATCATTTCGGTCTTCGGATCCCACTCGAGCGGCTTGTCGAGTCGAATAGAAACATTCGCCAGGTGGCAGGTCGTCATTGCCCGGTGATGCGACCAGACGTCGCTGATGGGAGTGTCTCCACTCTTGATGCAGTCCATAAAGTTCTGCATGTGCGAAGTCGGCTTCCTGCCACCGTAAACGGCATCGATGGCTCCATCCGGCAAGGGATTCTTTCTCAATCCTTCAATCGGACCGCCTTTCGTTCGTCCGCGGCTAACATGGAACCGACCTTCCGTTCCTTCAAAGAGAATTCCGTTGCCATCTGACGAGTGGCTGACGATGTGCATCTCGACACCGTTCGCAAACATGCACTTCACGTCGAACTTCGTCGCAGCGTTGTACCGGTCGTCCATTGTGGGATAGCCATCTTTGTACGGCACAGGGTGTTCCTGCATGATCGGCTCGACCGACACAACACCCTGCCCTTTGCCGTTCTGCTGAATCGCCCATTGAGCGATATCTACATGATGAGCCCCCCAGTCTGTCATCTTGCCACCGGAATACTCGTACCACCAACGGAACTCGTAATGTCCACGAGTTTTACCCCTGCGACCGCCTTGCTTCATGCGGTATTCAGTCAGCGGAGCTTGACCGAGCCACTTCTCCCAGTTCAGCCCTTCCGGGACATCGGCAACCGGAATCGTACCGCTATCTGACGAGGCACCAATGTTACACGTCACCTTCTTCACCGTGCCGATCCGTCCGTCACGGATTATGGCGATGGCCTGCAGAAAGCGTTGACCCATTTCGGTTCGCTGCTGAGTTCCGACCTGGAAAGTACGACCCGTTTCTTCGAGCACTTTGATGATCTGCTTGCCTTCGTGAACAGTCAGCGTCAGAGGCTTTTCACAATAAACATCCTTGCCCGCCTGCATGGCTTCGATGGCAATCTTCGAGTGCCAGTGATCTGGCGTGACGATCGTGACCACATCGATATCTTTGCGATCCAGAATTTTATGGTAGTCCTCATAGACGTCGATCTTTCGCTCGTCACCTTTTTTCTTCTGAATCCCGGTGACTTTATCCCGACCGGCACCCGCGTGGTTCGCATCGACATCGCATACCGCGGCACAGTCTGAAAAATTCAATGCGGCGGGTCCCACACTGTTCCACCGGCTTCCCGTTCCAATACATCCCAGAACTGGCCGCTCATTGGCACTTGCGTAGCCAAACGTCGGACGTTGCACACTGGTAAACCAGTAAGGCATCGTGGCTCCGCCTGCAGCGGCGGTTGTCTTCAGGAAATCACGACGATTCTGCTGACTCATTAATGGCTCCGGGTTGAAGTTTTCAATGCTGGATGGCGAAAACAATGAATCAGTTTAGTCGCTACGTCGAACAAAGAGCAATCTGCCGCTGTCGTGTAGAAAACCAACAAGTCAATGAACGACGCGATTTTGAAAAGCGCGCAAGATGTCTACGATTCTCGCCAGTACTATAGTCTGGTTGCCATTCACCATTTCCAATTTGAAGCCACGAGCCCCGCCAATGACAACCGCCGTCCTCCTGATTGCTCACGGAAGCCGCCGAGCCGCAGCAAACCACGATCTGGTCATCGTGGCCGATCAACTGCGTGAGCAAAGCGACTACTCAATCATCGTGCCCAGCTATCTTGAACTCGCCGAACCTTCCATCCCTGAAGGCACCAGGCAGTGCGTTGACGCCGGTGCTGACCATGTACTGATGATGCCGTATTTCCTGAGTGCTGGCTCACACGTAACGCGAGACCTCGAACGTTTCCGAAACAAAGCTTCCGCCGAATTCAAGTCAGTCAAATTCGACCTCTGCCCACCGCTCGGTCTCCATCCGCTGATGCTTCAGATCGTCAAAGACCGTCTTAGCGAGGGCGGAAACTCGTGACAGTACCTTGAATTCTCGCGGGACGGTTCAATGCCGCGTACGGCTAAAGTTAGACTTCTGAGCGATTGCCAGCAGCTAAAGCACGTGCCGAGTCTCACAACTAAAACAGGCATCACATTCAGTTGACGTTTCTGTGCCACAGTCCCAGGAGTCGTCACTACGCCCGCTACCGCTCATATATCCGATTGGGAATCGATGAGACGTTACCTGATTACACTTTCAACTGGATTGTGCATCTTGCTCGCAGCGTTCGGCGGTCCCGCATACGCTCAGTCGAAGCCACCATCGATGGGAACCGTCCGAGTTGCGGGCGTTGTTCTGAAATGGGTTCGCGGTAATAAAGCAGCGAATTATCGGCGTGCGGAATTAATGATTCGGGAAGCTGCGGCTGGTGGAGCGAAGATCGTCTGTACGACTGAATGTTTCCTCGACGGTTACGCGATTGCGGACAAGTCGATTCCGCTCGATACGTACCGAGCGCTCGGCGAAAACATTCCGGACGGACCGTACTTTCAGAAACTCGCACGCCTGGCGTCCGAACTTCAGGTCTACCTGATTGCTGGAATGATGGAAGCAGACGACGAGGATCGCTTCAACACGGCGGCAATGATCGGCCCCGATGGAAAACTGATCGGGCGGTATCACAAGCAGAGACTCGGTCACGAAGCCGTCCGCAACACGGCGGGCAATGTGTCATCGATCTTTAAGACCGACTTCGGCAAGACGGGCGTCATGATCTGCGCCGACCGCCGATACCCGGATGTCGTCGGAAGCTTCTGCCAGCGAGGAGCCGACTTCCTGATATGCCCTTCTGGAGGGATGTTCGGTCCGCAACGCAATGATCCGATCCTGCAGGCTCGTTCCCGGGAAAACCGGCGACACCTCGTCTTTGTGCATCCGGCCGAATTTCTTGTGACCGGACCTGATGGGTCCATCGTGAAACGAACGATCCTGGGAGATCGACTGTTTCTTGCTCCAGAAGAAGTCGATACGGCAGTTGACTCCAAACGCGTGTTCTACTTCGATCTTCCACTCGGCAACTCTGGAATCAGCGACGGTATTCGTCCCGCTAAGACAGATTACGATCTGCTCATTCTCGGCGGATCGCTCATTGACGGCTCCGGTATACCAGCGCGGCAGACCGACGTCGGCATCAGTGACGGTCAGATCGTTGCGATTGGCTCGCTGGAAAACGCAACAGCACGACAAACAATTAACGCGAAGAATCATGTCGTCAGTCCGGGATTCATCGATCTACACAGCCATGCCGACCGAGGCATTCTCCAGCACCGTGCCGCGGAAAATTACATCCGCCAGGGCGTGACGACTCTGCTGTGTGGGAACTGCGGAAGCTCTCCCACCGACGTTGGCAAGTTTTTTGAATCCGTTCGCGAAGCCGGTGTCGGGCCAAACGTGGCATTGCTGATCGGTCATGGCAGTATTCGTTCTCGAATCATGGGTACGGTTAACGCGGCCCCCACGCCAGAGCAACTCGTCCGAATGCGAGAATCCGTCAAGCAGGCGATGCAGGACGGAGCAGTTGGTCTCTCGACATCCCTGCGCTACGGCCCCGGAACCTACGCTGACACAGGGGAAATCGTTGCGTTGACTGAAGAGATCGCACCATTCGGCGGCTTCTACGCAACACACATGCGTGACGAGGGAACTCGGATTCTTGAGGCCATCGAAGAATCGCTGATCATCGGCGAACGAGCCGGCGTCCCTGTCCACATTTCACATCACAAAATATCATCAGCTTCCGTGTTCGGAATGACCCGCCAGACGCTCGCACGCATCGATGAAGCTCGCGCCGCCGGAAGAGACGTAACGCTGGATCAATATCCGTACGGAGCGGGTAGCGGCGGAATGTCGCTGTACGTGCCGCAGTGGTCTGTTTCGGGAGGTCTCAAGAAGTTTAAAGAACGACTCGATGACCCGGAAACAAAGACCAGAATTCTGGCCGGCGTGAAAGATCTGCTGATACGCAAAATTTACGAAGCAGACCAGAGCCCGGATAACACTGGCCACACCGCAAAGGCTCTGTCGCGAATTCGCGTCGCCCGATCAAAGCACGACGAGTCGCTGGAAGGCAAGACTCTGACCGACATCCTCCGACGCCGAAATCAGACTGTAACACTCGACAATGGTGGCGAATTGCTACTCGAACTGATTTCGCACGGCACGCGAGGCATCAACCACACTCTCGAAGAACGTCGCGGCGGCGATGTCGACCGAGTCATGCAGCACGCCCAATCCTGCATCGCGTCCGACGGTTCCGTGTTCAACTTCGGCGAAGGAAATCCTCATCCTCGTTCTTACGGTTGCTTTCCCAGGGTTCTCGGCCGTTACGTGCGTGAACGAAAGCTGCTTACGCTGGAAGAAGCCATCCGCAAAATGACGTCTCTACCCGCCGCGCGGCTAAGGTGGAAACATCGAGGGGTCATCAGAAAAGCAGCCTGGGCCGATGTCGTGGTGTTTGATCCGGAAACGGTGACCGATCACGCAACATTCGCAACACCTCACCGACATTCCACCGGAGTAAAAGATGTCATCATCCGAGGCCGCCTCGTGCTGGCCGACGGACAGCTTACCGGCGAACTTCCCGGCCAGACATTGTCGCTGGGCAAGTAGTTGCCAGGGGAAAGGCCCGCTTAAGAATCTCTCCACCCAGGAGAACCACCCTTTCAGGAGCGGAGAGCCCGACCCTCCCGCAAGGGGGCAGGTGAATATTCGATCAATCGTCGGCAGCAGCGACGTCAGGCCGCCGTTTCCATGTCTCAGTCGCCTGCTGGAAAGCGTAGGCCAGTTGCAGGACTCCCAGGTCGTCCTGATGCCGGCCGACGATCTGGACTCCGACCGGCAGACCGTCATCTGAGAATCCGCACGGAACAGAAATTGACGGCAGGCCGATAGCTGAGATGTAATAACACGACTTCATCCAATCGATGTACGTGTCGAGTTGCCGGCCGTTGATTTCAGAAATATACGGAACCGTGACGTCGAACGGCGGAACCTGGCTGACGGGCAGAACCAGAAATTCGTAAGTTTCCATGAACTCGCGGACGCGGTGGTACAGCCGAGTTCGGTTGGACTCAATCGTTGAAAGCTGTGGACCGGTGAGTTCCGCTCCGGATTCGGCATTCCAGATGATGGTGTCTTTGATCTGGTCGCGGTGAGTTTCCAGCAGCGGTCGAAATCGGTGCTCGAACTTCCACGCTCGCCATGCCTTGAAGGTTTCGTCCGCGTCAGTGAAATCCGGCACGGCGTCGGCAATCTCGCACCCGAGTGACTCGAACGCCGGACGCTTGCCATCAATGGCGATCGTGACGGACGGCTCGACGGGCAGATCACCGAAGTCCTGACTCCATGCAATCTTCACGCCTTTGAAATCCCGGTCGAGCGGTTGTGCAAACAGGCTGCCCGGCTGAGTAATCGAAATTGGCGAGCGTGCATCCGGGCCAGCGATGGCCGAAAGCATCAAGGCAGCGTCTTCAACCGTCCTGGCCATCGGCCCCTGGACGGAAATCGGGAACCAGCCCATCTCGTTCGGGTAGACGGGAACTCGGCCGGGAGAAGTTCGCAGCCCCACGACGTTGCAGAAGTTGGCCGGGTTTCGCAATGAACCGCCCGTGTCACTGCCGTCGGCGAGCGGGATCATCCCGCAGGCCAGAGCAACCGCCGCACCACCGCTGCTGCCTCCGCAGGTTTTCGTTGTGTCATAAGGGTTCAGCGTTTGACCAAAGACCTTGTTGAACGTCTGAGAGCCAGCTCCAAATTCCGGCGTATTTGTTTTCCCGATCGTGATCGCACCAGCCGCTCGCAAACGTTTAATGATTAAAGCGTCTTCCGTCGGGACGTGGTCGCGGTAGATTGGCGAGCCGAACGTCGTTCGGATGCCCTTTGTGCTGATCAGATCCTTGTGAGCAATGGGCAAGCCATGCAAAGCACCCAATGCTTCGCCGCGAGCCTGCCGTTCGTCAGCTTCGCGAGCTGATTCCATCGCACGTTCAGGCAACAGCGTGACGATCGCATTGACCTTCGGATCAACTCTATTAATGTGCTGAAGGTGCGATCCCATGACATCCCGCGCCGACAGTTCACCCGCGCGAATCAAACCTGCCATCTCAGTCGCTGTCAGAAAACATAGTTCGGCGTCGTCCATCGCTATCTCCGTGTCGTCGGTTGTTAAACAATATTTAATGGACAATCCGCCGGTCTTCCAGCTTGAATTCCGACAACCGGACTCTCGCTGGCGACGCCGGATTGATTGGGTAGGATACGCCGCGCGGAGACCAAAACCCGCATCCGAACCGACTCTTTCCTACAATCTATTAACCCCATTTCATATCAGAGTTGAGCAGCATGTCCGAACGCAAACGTCCCGTTGTACTCATTATTCGCGACGGCTGGGGCCACAATCCGTATCCGGCATTCAACGACTGCAACGCCATTCACCTGGCGAACACCTCGGTCAATGACAGGCTGCTGCAGGAATACCCGCACACTCAGATTCATACTTCCGGGAAAAACGTCGGGCTACCTGACGGGGTCATGGGGAACAGCGAAGTTGGGCATCAGAACATCGGTGCCGGGCGAATCGTTAATCAACAATTGATGAGGATCACTAACGCGATACGTGACGAATCGTTCTTCGACAACCAGACGCTGGCGGACAGCGTCGCCCATATCGCTCGCACCGATGGAACGCTGCATCTGCTGGGCCTTCTGTCTGACGGCGGAGTTCATTCACATATCGACCATGCGATCGCGCTGGTTGAATACTGCAAGCGTCAAAACATTGCCACCGATAAGGTCGTCATTCATGTGATCACCGACGGACGCGACACCGCGCCGAAACTGGGACTTGAATTCGTCGAACGGTTTGAAGCGGAAATCCAACGAATCGGTGTCGGTCGCATCGGGTCTGTTATTGGTCGTTTTTATGCAATGGACCGAGACTTTCGCTGGGACCGCGTCACCAGTGCCTACAATATGCTCATCCATGGTTCGACTCCTCGTGCTACGGCGACCGAAGCCGTGCAGGCGTACTACGATACTCCGTCATCAGACAGTCAGGGCGGCGATGAATTTATCCTGCCAGCAAGCATTGGCTCGGAATCTGAAATTGCTTCGAACCTGATCAAGTCCGGAGACGCCGTTATCTTTTTCAATTATCGGGGAGACCGTCCGCGCGAACTGACAAAGGCGTTTGTCCTGAACGATGCCGACTGGAAGACCGTACCAAAAGGCGGCTTCGACAGGGGATCAAAGCTGGAAGATCTCTTCTTCGGTACGATGGCTGAATACGAATCGGGCCTGCCAGCCCAGGTCGTCTTCCCAACTCCCGAACGCATGAAAAACACACTGGGCGAAGTTCTGGAAGAGAATGGGCTCTCGCAATTGCGATGTGCAGAATCCGAAAAGCATCCGCACGTCACTTACTTCTTTAACGACTACAAGGCAGGCTGCTTCCAGCAGGAAATGCAACTCGACATTCCGTCGCCAAAGCACGTTCCAACTTATGACTCTCTGCCAGAGATGTCGGCCACCGGCGTGACAGACGCCGTGGTGAACGCCATCAAGTCCGAATTGTTCGACTTTATCCTGGTGAATTTTGCCAACGGAGACATGGTTGGACACACCGGTTCTTTGCCAGCGGCGATCGAGGCCGTTGAGAATGTCGACGCGGGTGTTGGCCGGATTATCGACGCCGCTCTGGAACGTGGTGGTGCAGCCGTGGTGACAGCGGATCACGGAAACTGCGAACAAATGCATGACCCTGAATCGGGTGGGCCGCACACTAAACACACGACCTACGACGTTGACCTGATCGTTGTAGATGCGAAGACATCTGGCAAACAATTACTTGGGGACGGACGACTGGCAGACGTCGCGCCAACCGTGCTGACCCTGCTTGGTGTCACCCAACCGGAAGAGATGACCGGTAAGTCTTTGATTCCAGACGACTGACCTTCCTGAGTAAACAGAAGCTCTGTCGCCAGCCGACGCGTGTCACGGCCTCAGCCAGCGTGGAGCGATCTGGTCGGTTTCATCGGCGGTCGTCAGCCAGTGCAGCAGACGGTCTTTCATCTCAAAGACAACTTCGCGATACATGGGATCGTCGGCGAGATTTTTCATTTCACGCGGGTCGTTCTGCAGGTCGTAGAGTTCTGCGTATCCCTCGGGGTAGTAGTTGTACTTCCAGCGGCGAGTGCGGACCATTTTTGCATCGGGATGGCGGATGCCCTTGATGCCAACTCGTTTTTGAAAGTCGAAATCTAATCGACCACCTGTGATGACTTCCGGGATGACGTTTTCACAGAAGATGGCGTCTCGCGGCGTGTAGGTCTTTCCCGAATCGGTGATCAACGGAGCCAGGCTGCGGCCCTGGTTCTCGTACGGTTCCGGCAGTCCTGCCAGTTCGAACAGCGTCGGCAGCACATCAATCGACTGAACGAGATGATCAAACTGCCCCGGGCGGACCTTCTTCGGAAAATGAAACATCAGCGGGACTCTTACTGATGCATCATAAAAGCAGTTCTTGCCCATCAGGCCGTGTTCGAGCAACTGATCACCGTGATCAGAGCTGAATACGACGATCGTGTTTTCATCGAGCCCGGCGTCCTCCACTGCCTGCATCATCAGTCCGACTTCGCGGTCAATTTGACTGACAGCTCCGTAATAACTGCGGTACATCCATTTCAGCCGTTCGCGATCAAGATCGTAAACCGGCCGACCGCGCAGAATCAGCAACCGCAATGGCAAGGGCAGTCGTTTGATATCGTCGAGCGATTGCGGTTCCGGAAGCGGAACAGTGATCTCGTCGTAGAGGCTGTCGAAAGGGACCGGCACTTCGAAGGGTGAATGCGGTTTCCAGAACGAACTGAAGATAAAGAAGGGCTTCTTCGATTCGCCAAGGGTCCGGATGTAATGCCGAGTTCGCTCGCCCACCCAGGTTGTTTCGGTGTATTTGGCGTCGATGGCCTGCCGAAACGGATTCTTCCCTGGTGGAATGTTCTTCGCGAGGGCGCGGTACGAAACGCTGGCCTGCGGGTCATGCTCTTTTCGCCACGCGACGTAGTCTGAGAATCGGTCAAGCGGCCCCACCCCGTCGTGCAGTTCAACGAAATCAAAACCGGTCCGTTTGGCCTCGGCAACGGTCGGTGGATGAAGATGCAACTTGCCAACGGACGCCGTTGTATAGCCAGCATCGCGCAGTCTCGCCTGCATGAGTATCTCGCTGCGATCAAGCGGCGTGTAGTTCACTCGGTTTCGATGGGAATGCGGGTAGCGCCCCGTGAAGAAGCTCGCCCGAGAGGGAACGCAAACAGGGGCGTTAACGAACGCGTGAGTGAAATTTGCACCTTCTGCCGCGAGCCGATCGAAATTCGGCGTGCGAATCAGCTTATTGCCATTGGCCCCGATACAGTCCCAGCGGTGCTGATCGGTCATGATGAACAGGATGTTTGGCAGAGGTGGCGAGGTCGGGGATGCTTCTGCCGAAACCGGGCCGGGCAAAGACACAAACAGAGCCAACAACATCACGACCAGAACCGCTGAACGTTGCATCAAATGAATCCTCATCGAAATGTGGTGTGATCAACGATCGTCAGCCTGAATACTGCCGAGCTGCTTACTTAATGCGGCGACGACATCGGGATGGTCGTTCCAGACGTTCATTATTTCCGAGGGATCATCAGCGAGATTATAGAGCTGGCCCGGGGGGCCTCCGACTTTAACCGGATCAATTTCTCTCGGGTATGTGAAACCGCCGGAACCTCGACCAGCAACCAGTTTCCACGGGCCTTTGCGAATGGCGAAAGTCCCCCACAGGGAATGATGAATGGCGATATCCCGAACCGGTTCGTCAGGTTTGACTTTCAGAAAAGCGGGCAGAGCGTTGCGGCTGTCTTCTCCGGCGCTGGCTGGTAAGTCGGTCTCGACCAGCGACGCACAGGTTGCGAGCAGGTCTGTCAGTTCGATGAGCTCGTTGCTGACAGTTCCGACCGGAGTCTTGCCTGGCCATCGGACGACGAACGGTACTCGATGCCCCCCTTCCCAGATGTCAGCCTTGGTGCCTCGGAGGTGTGCGTTGCCTTGATGGCCGAACTGCTTTACGTACTGGCCGCGCGCCCGCACTTTGTAATGCTTCACATCGTCGGCCTCTTGCGGCTTCCAATAGTGGTACAAGCCCCCGTTGTCTGATGTGAAGATGACCAGCGTGTTGTCCGTCTGGCCGGTTCGTTCAAGGGTTTCAAGGACGGCTCCGACAAACGCGTCTGTCTCGGCCACAAAGTCGCCATAGTGACCGGCCTGGCTGGTGCCTCGGTACTCTTCGTTCGGAACGAGTGGCAGGTGCGGAGAGGTCAGCGGAGCGTAAAGAAAGAACGGCTTCTTTATTTTTCTTTTCGACTGCTGCTCGATCCAGTCGACGGCTTCGCCCGCGAGTCGAGGCATGACTCCGTAGATAGTAAAGTCGGGCGACCGGACTCCCTCGTCAACACTGATGAATTCCGTCGAAATTCTCGGTTGATGCAGCACGGGCAGGCGGAGGGGACGATCGTTTTCAATATAGCAGAACGGCGACATGTTTAACGAAGCGGAAATCCCGAAGTAGTAATCGAAGCCTCGCGCCGTCGGTCCGCCGGTGA
>CALGTK010000244.1 GCA_937904325.1 uncultured Planctomyces sp. | reverse complement strand
ACTGACCGTCACTGGACGACCACTGGGCGACGTCCTTGAATGGTGGACAACCTCGGAACGTCGGTCGCAGCTTCGAGCAGAACTCACGCGCCGGGATGGAGTGAATCCTGACGACGTGATCATGTCGCCAGATAAAGCAAAAGAGCGAGGACTTACAAGCACGGTCTGCTTCCCTGTTGGCAACATTGCTCCAGAAGGATCGGTCATCAAAAGCACAGCAATCGACCCAACCGTCGTCGATGAGGATGGAATCTATCGAAACACCGGACAGGCTCGAGTCTTCACCGCCGAACGAGACGCCATCGCCGCGATTAAGAACGGCCAGATTCAAGCTGGCGACATTATTGTCCTCATCTGTCGCGGCCCAATGGGCGCCGGCATGGAAGAAACCTACCAGTTGACTTCAGCGTTGAAGTACCTCGACTTCGGCAAACACGTCGCCATCATCACCGACGCTCGTTTCTCAGGCGTGTCGACAGGCGCGTGCATCGGTCATGTTGGCCCTGAAGCACTGGCAGGTGGACCGGTTGGCAAAATTCGCAACGGGGACCGGATTCGAATCGAGATCAATCGAAACACGCTTGAAGGCTCAATCGACTTCGTTGGCGAAGATGATCGCGAATTCACCCCGGACGAAGGCTCAAGGATTCTTGCTGAAAGGCCTGCCGATCCGTCGCTCGTCGCCGATTCCAACCTGCCGGACGACACTCGGCTCTGGGCATTGTTGCAGAAGTATGGCGGAGGCACCTGGGGCGGTTGCGTCTACGACGTCGACGCCATTGAACAGGCACTGACATCGGCCACAGAGTAATAGTTATCGATGCACCAAGGGGCAGCCGACAGACTTGCGACGCCCATCCGATCCGCCATACTCCCTCGCAGTCATCGAACGTTGGATCTAACGCTGTTTCCTGATAGCAAACGGTTTTTTGAGACCCAGAATGGGTTCTGCAGGAGCAGGCCCTGACCAGTAAGCGACGGATTGGAAAGCTCACACGATGTCGCAGGATACCCCTTCAAATGAACCGCCCGCGAACAGAATTGTCGGCGTGCCGGCCGAGACGTTTCCGGACGAACGCCGAGTGGCACTGGCTCCAGCCAACGTCGCCGTCCTGCAGAAAGCGGGCGTTGATGTCATCATCCAGTCTGGAGCAGGGACTCCGGCCGGATACGCTGATGACGAATACGCCGCCGCCGGAGCGAAACTGATCGACGATCGGGATCAGATCTTCAAGCAGGCAGAAATTATTCTGCAGGTCAGAACCGCGGGAGCGAATCCCGATAACGGCAGTGATGATGACGGCCTTCTGCGAGAAGGCCAGACGCTGGTCGGGATGTGCGACCCATTACTCGGTGCAGGAGTCATGCAGGGACTGGCAGACCGCGGTGTGACGTCGTTCGCCCTGGAACTGCTTCCTCGAATTACTCGTGCTCAAAGCATGGATGTGCTGTCTTCCCAGGCGTCGATCGCTGGTTACAAAGCAGTGCTTGCGGCGGCGGCTCAACTTCCTCGCATGTGTCCGATGATGATGACGGCAGCCGGCACGATCGCTCCAGCAAGGTTTTTTGTGCTGGGAGCTGGCGTCGCGGGCTTACAGGCAATCGCCACGGCCAAACGGCTGGGAGCGGTCGTCTGGTCGTACGATGTGCGGCCCGCTGTCAAAGAAGAAGTGCTGAGCCTTGGCGCGAAGTTCCTTGAGATCGAGCTCGTCAAGTCGACAGACGGCAAATCAGGCGGATATGCCGAAGAAATGGACGAAGATTTTTACCGACGGCAGCGTCAAGCCATGATGAACGTCATCCATGAAAGCGACGTGCTCATTACGACAGCGGCGATTCCCGGACGAAAAGCTCCCGTCCTCGTCACGGAAGAAATGGTCGAGCACATGCCGAATGGTTCGATCATCGTTGACCTGGCAGCAGAAACCGGCGGGAACTGTGCCCTGACGAAACCTCGCGAAGTCACCGTCGAGCACGGCGTCACGATTGATGGCACAATCAACATCCCGGCGACCGTGCCTTACCATTCCAGCCAGATGTACGGTCGTAACATTACGAATTTTCTACTTCACCTTCTTAAGGAAGAAGCACTCGATGGCAAGTCTGCCGACGAAATCGTCCGCGAGACAATTGTCACTCACGGTGGCGAAGTAGTGAACGCTCGAGTTCGCAGCGAACTCGGGCTTCCGTCACTCGAAGAAGCCGCTACGACGGAAACTGAGGACGGCCAGACATCTGACCAGTCCAACCCAATGGATCAGCAATCGACCGCAAATTCTGCGGCCGAAGCTCCTGAGGAACCGGCTGATGCGTCGGCTTCTGAAGACACAACCATGACTGATGACGACAGCAGCGAGTAGTAACTGACGACGCAACCAACGCGGAGATTCAACATGCACTTTCTGCTGGCCAATGAGGCTGTCAAAAACCTTGTCGACGCCTCGACCGAGGCATCAACAGTCGTATCCGTCGGGCCGGACACAGTCACGCTGCTGCTGACCGTGTTTGTCCTCGCCGTCTTCATTGGCGTCGAGGTGATCACAAAAATTCCGCCAACACTACATACGCCGCTGATGTCGGGTTCAAACGCGATTTCCGGAATTGCCCTTGTGGGAGCGGTCATCGCGGCTGGCTCGGGCGATGCCTTGCTTCCCAGGGTACTCGGGTGTGCGGCGGTCACACTCGCGACGATCAATGCCGTTGGCGGCTTCATGGTCACTCATCGAATGCTCGGTATGTTCCGTCGTAAAGACTGAGTCGAAGTGTTACTCCCCAAACTACTAACTACCGCGAGCTACTCTCGAAGGATGCAAACGTGGATCCCAGACTGGTTCAACTGGCCTATCTCCTGGCGGCCGTGCTGTTCATCCTCGGCCTGAAAGGGCTGACACGACCACGAACCGCCGTACGAGGCAATCTACTCGGCGCCTGTGGACTTCTGGTCGCCGTCGTTGTCACTCTCTTTCAGGCGGGACTGGATTACCGATTGATCGTCGGTGGCCTGGTCGTCGGAGCGACCATCGGCGCAGTCTTTGCAATCCGCGTTCAGATGACTGCAATGCCGCAGATGGTCGCTTTGTTTAACGGTTTCGGCGGAGCCGCATCGACGTTGGTGGCCGGTGCGAATCTGGTGCAGACCGAATCGTTCAGCCCTGACGTACTCGTGGCGACTGCTTTGTCCGGGATGATCGGTGCGGTCACATTCTCCGGCAGTTTGATCGCCTGGGGGAAACTCAAAGAGTTCCGCAAGCTTGACCAGATCAAAATTCCTGCTCAACAAATAGTAAATGGTATCCTGGTCTTTTCATGCATCGCGCTGACCGTGGCGATGGCAAATGGCGACGGTTCAACAATGACTGTCGTAACTTACTGGGGAATTTCGACACTGGCACTCATCCTCGGTATGACCCTTGTTGTCTCGATCGGCGGGGCCGATATGCCAGTAGTCATTGCACTGCTGAATTCGTACTCGGGTCTTGCCGCGGCGGCCACTGGGTTCGTTCTTTCAAATACCGTTCTCATTATTTCAGGTTCACTCGTCGGAGCTTCAGGCTTGATCCTCACACGGATTATGTGCGTCGCCATGAACCGTTCGCTGCCGAACGTCCTCTTCGGTAAAATGGGGGCTACCGGCAGTACTCTGGATGCCGATGACGTATACACCGACGTCAAATCCACGTCTGCGGACGAAGTGGCCATGGTGCTGGAAGTCGCCAGTCGAGTCGTCATCGTTCCTGGTTACGGAATGGCCGTCGCTCAGGCTCAGCATACGGTCAGCGATCTGCGAAAACTTCTGGTCAGTAAACAGGTTGAAGTCGACTTTGCCATTCACCCTGTTGCCGGACGAATGCCTGGCCACATGAACGTTCTGCTGGCCGAGGCCGACGTTCCGTACGAAGCACTCCGCGAGATGGACGAGATCAATCCGACGATGGAACAGGCGGACGTGACTATCGTGCTGGGAGCCAACGATGTCGTGAATCCGCTTGCCCGAACTGACCCAGACAGCCCAATCGCCGGCATGCCAATCATCGATGTCGACAAGTCTCGAACAATCATCGTGATCAAGCGAAGCCTGAGCCCCGGATTCGCAGGCATTCCAAATCCGCTGTTTGCCGCGGACAACGCATTGATGCTTTTCGCTGACGGTCGCAAGGCGATTCAGGACATCATCAACGCACTGAATGAGAGCTGACCTGTTCGGTCGTCAGCCAGCAACGGACTTGTCAGACTCTGTCGCTGAACACTTCGGGCGCGGCCTTGCCTGAAGCTTAAAATCACGCATGTGCCGTCGCGTTGAACTAACTTCTGTAACAATTCGGTTTCTGCCCTTGCTTGCTGGCTCTCGGTGGAAATCGGCCGCTGAATAGATCGCGAGCGAAGTGATGTCGAGACAGTTTATTGAGGAACTCAAAGACGGAGACACGATCGAAGAGGTCTTCCTGCTGGCAGATAAGCAGCTTCGAGCGAACCGGAACGCTAATCTCTACCTGCTGACTCAGTTGCGAGACCGCACGGGCACCGTCAGCGGACTCATGTGGAACGTCACCGAAGAAACCTGCGCCGATTTTGATGCTGGAGACTTCGTTCATGTCCGCGGTAAGGTGCAGGTTTTCCAGGGAGGCCTGCAGGCGATCCTGACTCGCGTTGATCGCATCGATTCCGCCGGTCTGAACTCTGAAGACTTCGAGTTTCAGCCGCCACAGGATGTGAATTCGCTGTTCGAACGGATGAAGGAAATCCTGCTCGCCATTAAGAATGTTCCCGTTCGAACGCTGATGGAGTCTTTCCTGCTTGACGAGGCAATCGTCCAGAAACTTCTTCGTACCGGAGCCGGCGTGAAAGCGCACCACGCCTATCCAGGCGGACTGGTCGAGCACATTTGCAACATGCTCGAAGTTTCAGACCGAATTCGCGACCTCTACGCGACCGTCGATTTCGATCTCGTTCAGGCCGGAATTTTCCTGCACGACCTCGGCAAAGTTCGGGAAATGGATTTCGAAAATGCTTTTGTCTACACCGACGAAGGTCAGCTGCTGGGCCACATGTCGATCGCGGTTGAAATGGTGACCGAAAAGATCACTCAGGTCGAACTGATGATGAACGAATCATTCCCGCGGGAACTCGAACTCCGCATCAAGCACATGATCCTGAGCCATCATGGTTCCTACGCACATGGAAGTCCGCGGCTGCCGATGACTCCTGAAGCGGCGGTGCTGCATCAGATCGACAACCTTGACGCTAAGGTTTACGAGTTTGTACACACCATCGAAGACGATCCAAACAGCGAATCTCACTGGACTCCCTACCTGCCTCGAATCGAACGAAAACTCTACAAAGGCTCGAAAACGTCTAAGTAGGAATCTGGCCGCACCACCTACTGACAAAGCCATTGTACAATGAAGCCTCGTTAAACGCTCGACTGACAATGGAATTCATCTATCTGTTCCGGGATGGAGCCCACCTCGCTGATGCTCGAACTTGCCAAACACAATTCCGACGATACCGCGATTGTTAATGACGAAGTGTCATGGACATACGGCGAACTGAATCGGCGAGCGTTACGCATTGCACGAAACCTTCTGACAGCCGGGCTCGAATCTGGCGACAGGGTGGTTACCCTGCTGCCGAATTGTCCGGAATTGGTCGCGCTCTACGTCGCTGGTTTTCACGCCGGATTCACGATCGTTCCGCTCGACACTCGATACCACTCGGCACTGATCAACTTCGCTCTTCGCCACAGTGGGGCCCGAGCCGTCGTCGTAGACGGTGGCCGCATTGCCGACATGGACAAATGCGATGCAATGAGCGATGTCGAGTTCCGTATGTTTACCGGAAAGGGTAAACACGAAGGCTACCAGGCATTCCGACACCTGCTAGCAACTCGCCCAACCGAGTCGTTGCAGAGCAATCAGCGTGGCGACGATGTCAGCCTGGTATTTTACACATCCGGCACAACAGCCCGTCCCAAAGGCGTAACACTAACACGAGACTGCGTCGCCACCAGCATCAGCAAAGCCAGCGCCGTCCTGCGACTTAAAAGTGACGACGTTACGTTGATCGCTGCTCCCATTTCGCGTCCGATGGCTCTTCGAACGCAACTGCTGCCGTCACTCAATGCCGGCGCAAAAATCATTTTATTGAGTGGTTTCACTCCAGACACTTACCTGGAAACGCTGGACAAGCACGCCAACACAACGATGATTGCCTTGCTTCCAGCCGCGCTAAGAAAGATTCTTTTTCACCCGAAACTAAAACGTGAAAACCTTGGCTGCATTCGTCTGGCTGTTTCCGGTGGCGACTACGTTCCAGCCGATCTGTTTGAAAAATTCCGAGAGATCACCGGCATAGAAATAACTGAACAGTGCGGCATGACAGAAACCGGCATGTACGCCGTCAATCCACCGTACGGTCGCAAAAAGTCCGGATCGATCGGTCTGCCTTACTACGGAGTTCAGCTTTCGATCATCGACTCCAAAGGACGCGATGTCTGTTGGGGCGAGTCCGGTGAGATCGCCATCAAAAGTCCATTCGCGATGGACGGCTACTCGAACGACACCGCAGCGACCCGACGAGTCATGAGAGACGGCTGGATCCGAACCGGCGACTTTGGTCGCATCGATAACGATGGCTATATCTGGATGGAAGGCCGAAAAAAAGACATCATCATTCACGAAGGAAGCAACATCTCTCCGGCTACTGTCGAAACGGTCCTGCAGAGGCACTCCGACGTCAGTCAGGCGTGTGTTGTGGGAGTCGAAGACTCCGAAGCCGGTCAGGTAGTCTACGCCTTTATTACTTTGAAAGCAGACGACCCTGAAGAATGTATCGAACACGAACTCACCGCACTTGCAGAACGAGAACTTCCAGCCTACATGGTGCCTGAAGAAATTTGTGTTCTGCCAAAGTTGCCCACAACCGGCTCTGGAAAACTCGATCGCGATCGATTGAAGTGGATCGCCGAATCTTCCGACGAAAAGACGCTGGCGATCCTGCTCGGTTAGCTCAACACCGTCAAGGTGCTGCCTCGCCGAACCTGACGACGTGGCCGATTGTGTTCATAATCCATCGAAAGTCACGTTTAACAATGATCGTTCGAAAGCACCTGCGGTGGCGCCGCGTCATCGGAAAATCGAGAGGTTTCCTCAGCTACATCATTGCTCTGTCGTCGTTCGTGTACATCGCCCAGCGGGCGGAACAGCGGCATCATTTTGAATACCTGCAGATCCACCTGCCGTTCGGCGTCGTGGCAATGCTTGCAACAGCGCTCGCGATCTTCCTGGCATTCCGCAACAACTCTGCCTACGACCGCTGGTGGGAAGCTCGTAAGATCTGGGGCGGCATCGTGAATTCCAGCCGCACTTTCGGCCGACAAGTCATGTCGCTCACTTCGATATCACAAGAACCATCCGAAAATATTTCAGCATTCCAGAAAGAGCTGATCTATCGACACATTGCCTGGATCAACGCGTTGCGTTTGCAGCTTCGCAAGTTGCCGGTCCGGGACGAACTCAAGCCACTGCTTGCTCCCACAGAATTCGAATGGATGATGCACAGGCAGAACCATGCCACACAGCTAGTCCAGAAGCAGGCGTTACGAATTGCCGTCGGACGCAAGGAAAATCTGATCGTCGAAGCTCGCTATCTTGAAATCCTCGACAGAACGTTGACCTCACTCTACGACCTGCAGGGTAAGGCCGAACGAATTAAGAACACGCCCCTGCCCCGTCAGTACGATTACTTTCCTCGCGTTTTTCTATTCCTGTTCGTAACGCTCTTGCCATCCGGCATGATCACGGAACTGGAAAAAGTCGACAGCTCATGGATGGTCATCCCACTGGCCACCGTAGTGTCATACGTTTTCTATGTTTTAATGAGAGTTGGCGAATTCAACGAAGATCCTTTCGAAGGTCGCTTTTCCGACACACCTATGACGGCGCTCTGCCGGTCCATTGAAATAGACATGCGCGAACAGCTCGGCGAAACAGACCTGCCGCCGAAACTTGAGCCCGTCGATGGGATACTCATGTAAAGGTTGAACCAGATCGTGCGGCGTCAGAAGTCCCTGCGACGCCTCGTTCACGCCAGTCGGCTGGAACAGATTTCACAATCAATCGCTGGAGCCTAAAATGCGACCAACGCTGATCAACTCGTTGCTTTCAGCACTCACTTTTGCGGGGTCCGTCGCTGCGACATCTGTCAGCTTCGCGCAACCTTCCGCCAAATCAACCACATCCGATGTTGTCGTTTATGGAGGAACTTCTGGCGGAGTCATCGCCGCTGTCCAGGCTAAAAGAATGGGTCACTCCGTGATCATCGTTTGTCCGGACAAACACCTGGGTGGGCTGTCCAGCGGTGGACTCGGCTGGACCGACACCGGCAACAAGTCAGTCATCGGCGGGCTGGCACGCGACTTCTACCACAGAGTCTGGAAACATTATCAGGACAACAAAGCCTGGAAGTGGCAGAACAAGTCTGAGTACGGAAACAAAGGCCAGGGTTCAGCGGCTATCGACGGCAAACGTCGTACGATGTGGATCTTCGAGCCGCACGTCGCGGAAAACGTCTTCAACGACCTCGTCAATGAATACGACATCCCAGTCTTCCGAGACGAATGGCTCAATCGCCAGCATGGAGTCAATAAAACCGAAAGTCGCATTTCATCGATCCAAATGCTGAGCGGCAGAACCTGTAACGGTAAAATGTTTATCGATGCGACATACGAAGGCGACCTGCTGGCAGCGGCAGAAATCGACTACCACGTTGGTCGAGAATCGCGTGCTCAGTACAGTGAAGATTGGAACGGCATCCAAACCGGAGTACTGCACCACGGGCATCACTTCGGCGCAGTGAAGACTCCGATCAGCCCTTATGTCGTGCCAGATGATCCATCGAGCGGCCTGTTGCCGCGGATCAGCTCGAAGCCTCCCGGAAATTTCGGTGACGCCGACAAACGAGTTCAGGCCTACTGCTTCCGCATGTGCCTGACGAACCACCCGAAGAATCGAGTTTCGTTCCCAGAACCGGAAGGCTACGACAAGAGCCAGTACGAATTACTCGTCCGCGTTCTCGAAGCCGGCTGGCGAGAAGGATTTCGCAAGTTCGACCCGATTCCCAACCACAAAACAGATACCAATAATCACGGGCCATTCAGCACAGATAACATCGGCTTTAACTACGACTACCCGGAAGCTTCCTACGACCGCCGTCGAGAAATCATCAACGAACACGAAATTTACCAGCAGGGCCTGATGCACTTTATGGCGAACAGCCCGCGAGTTCCTGCC
>CALGTK010000243.1 GCA_937904325.1 uncultured Planctomyces sp. | reverse complement strand
GAGTAGTGCCCGCCACCGCTGACCGACATCGAGATGCCGTGCAGGATGGTCATGTTCTCCTTGTAACCGTCGAGCATCTTCAGCCAGTCGGGCAGTTCATGCCTGGCCAGATCTACCTCGAAGGCCTGCTTTTCCTCGTGCTTCTTCAGCTCTTCGGACGAGAAGGAAGGCAGTCCGAACTGTTTGGTCAGGTTGCCGTTCGATTTACGAATAAAGACGAATCGGTGCAGATTGCCACCCGTGGCATTTGCTGGTGCGCCCAGGAGGTGGTTGAACGAAGGCGTAAGCGTCAGGCTGGCAGTCCCCAGGGCGGTCGTCTTCAAAAGTTCTCGTCGACTGATCTGCATCGTTTATTCCCTGGTGTTGCTTTTGCGGTAGATAAAAGAGTCGGATGATAGCAGTGAAACGATCACCTCGTCGAAGCTGCCGTTGCTATTAACGTACGCTTTGTCCGCGGCCATCAAAGTTCTGGAGTCCGAAAGCGTTTCGTTGCGGCCCAGGAAGTAGCGAAAGGCATGGCGGATAATCGACTGTCGGACTTTGTCCGAAGTCGCGAGGCGGTCGATCAGGTCAAACGCGTCCTCGACGTTGCCGTCCAGGGTTGCGTCACCCGTCCCTTGCAGCACCCCGCGAGGATCTACCGGTAAGGTCTTGTAAACCGGTAGCGAGGCGCCAAATTCATTGGTCTCGCCCCGCCTGGCCTCTGTGATCAGATTTTCCGGGTGCTCGAGGTTTTCCCTGGTTCGAAAACGACCGAAGTCATCGTAGATCTCGAACGGGAAGCCAAGCGGGTCCATCTTCTGGTGGCATCGCCAGCAGTAAATATCGCCCGTCCGGTTTTCCATTCGTTGCCGAAGTGTCTTGTGTTGGTCCGGTGGGATTACCGCATCCACGGTGATTGGGACGTCCGGGATGGTCCCGGCCAACAGTTTCTCGCGGATCCACTTTCCTCGATGGATCGGATCTGTCTCCAGGTTCTGCGAGTGGGCAATCAGCCAGGCGGGGTGAGTGAGCAGGCCTTTGCGATTGGGGATATTGGCCGGTTGGTGTGCCGGGAAGTCCCACGTTTTCCAGTCGATATTCCAGTATGAGGTGACCTGTTCCCCGCGCATCTGCTGGCCGGTGCGGCCTACCACGTTGCCGCCGTGCCAGAAGCCCATCGCCATCTTCATGTAAGGCATACCTTTGCTTTGGCCTTCGCTGAAATGAAGTTCCAATGCCGGCATCATTCTCTTCAGCGTGTTCAACAGCGATTTGTTGTCACCGCCGCGTGCCTTGCGGAATTCCCAGATCGTCAGCAGGAACTCCTTATGGGGGGCGATGTCTTCCGGGTTCCAAGTCTCCCAGTCAAGTTTCCTGAAGTACTCGAAGACCTTGTTCAGTTGATCTGATCCCGCTTCCATCGCCGCGTTGTCGCCGGAGTGGTAGATAAAGAACCTGTCAGTCGTGAGCAGTTCTTCGAAAACGTGTTCGTCCTTTTCCAGGATGTGCTCGACAAGCATGTCCGCCTCATCAATCAGACGGCTGACGGCCTGTTCGTGACGGCCCGCACCGAAACGCGCGTCGTCTTTGAATACTTGCTGCGCCTTCGGGTACCCGAAAAACTCTCGAAAGAACCGCAGCTTTCGGATCGGCTGGTTCGTGACGCTCGCGTTGAGGTTCGCCGCCTGGACATTTTCGTCGATGATGTACCACTGGTCGCGGCCGTTCAGGATTCGGCGGATCTCACGTTCATAATCCTCGCGTGAACTCAACCGGCCCGCTTCCACTTCTTTGACCAGTTCTTCGTCGGGGCTCGCATCGGTCAACGCGTAGGACAGAGCGTAACTCGCATCGCGTGGCGACATCATCCGCCGGCCGTGCTCGTCCGGCTTGCCCTGTCCGAACTCATTACGATAGGCAAACTCCGTGCTCAGGAGCAGCGACTCGATCAGCTTCCCGATGGCCTTTTGACGATCGAGCCTGGCCATGTACAGCTTGAACTGCTCGATATTTTCAGCGACCTCGGCATCCGTCGGCCTGCGCTCAAAAATCTGCGTATACAGTTCAATGATCAACTGCGCCATTAGAGTTTCATCTGCACCACGCACGACTTCCCGCGCAGCCTTGAACGAGGTATTCCAGTCGTCCAGGCACTTGTCGATGATCTGGTGGTGCGTATCGCTCGGCGCGCGGTGCTTCTTAATGCTCTCGGTAATTATCGCCATCTCGCTATCGTTGAGTGGCACGTACTTCGGCAGGCCGAAGCTGCCATTTTGAACGTGACTGTAGAGCCAGTTCATGTCCCACGTGTCGTAGAACAGTTTCATGGTGATGACGCGGTTCTGGATGCGATAGTCGGTCACCCCCTCTCTGTACCAGTCTCGTTCACTTTGCAAAATGATGCTGTCGAACTCAGCACGATTGGTGTCGCTGTAAGGGGCCCAGACGGGATTGCCTTTGAGATCCAGTTCACTTTTTTCCGTAATTTCGTCGACCTTGCAGGCAGTGCGTTTGTAGGTTGCGATGCCTTGCAGGATGGCCTGGATATCTTCCTTGTTAAAACGGTCCAGAAATTCAAGGTTTTCGTGCCGCTTCTGGATACCGTTTGTCGAATGCTTCGGTGGCCCGGGATACGGGTTCTCTTTTCGAATCAGCTTTGGCAGGAGTCCCTCGTGCTGGTTGCCATAGATATCCTTGAGCAGACGCTCCATGAAGGAATAGGTTCTCAAGAACTTTTCACGCGAGCGGAGCGTCTCACGGTGATCCAGTTCGGTCTTCATCAGCCTGTACATTGCCGGGTAGTGCGCCTTCATCGTCGCCTCGGTCGACATGTGCGCCGCGACCCGCTTGGCGTTACCAACCATCGTTAGCAGGTGACCGGTTGTCAGTCGTTTGTGGACGCTGTAGCGAACGCCAACCTTCTCCGGCAGCAGGTACGGGTTGGTAATCGTTCTTCGGAACTTGTTCCCACGCTCCGTCTTGGGGCTCCAGTGGACGCCGCTATCACCTTGTACCCGCTGGGAAGTTCCGTAGACGGTCCGCGTGGGGTGGTAATCGAGCAAACGATTGATTTTTTCGTTGAAGATGAACTCACTGATCAACCATCGGCGGTCCGCCGTGTAGGCTGGTAGACCAGCGTGCTCGCTGGAAAACAGGTCCTCGTGGTCAACGACGTTGCCGTACTCGAACCGCAGCAGCTTTTCAGCAAGTGCCTTCGCCGCCTTGCCGTTGAGTTGGCTCTTCAGCCATTGCAACAGAATCTTGCGTTCAGCGGCATTTGGCTGCCTGGCTTCTTCAGGGGGCATCTCGGTTAGGTGGACGACATCTTGCACTTTACGGAACAACGATTGTCGATCGACCGCATCGATCGATTCCAGCGAGTTCAGCTGCACCTCGCCTTCCTGCTTGCTGGGGCCATGGCACGACACACAGTAGGTACTCAGCACCCCCGTTGCCCGCTCCTTCAACTCGGTCGGGTTCGGCTCGGTATTGAACGCCCCCTCCGTTGCGAGTGCGGTCTGTGCAACCAATTGCAATAAACCAATGGACCAGGGGGCCATGAAGCCGCTCAGACCCGCGGCAAAACTTGTCCACTTCATGTCAGCTCTAATTCATGTAAGCTCTAACAAAATCGTGTTTTCTGATTTCCAATACCGGTTCCGAATGTCAGCATTGGTACACAATTCAGTTCTGACGATGCAGAAAGAGACGGCTAGCGTTTCAAAATACGTTTAAATTCTAATGTTAATTCAGATGTACCTGATCGCCAATGCCACCACACTCAGGAACCGGATTTTGAAGATACCAACGATCGCGAATTCCTGCAGCCGCTTCACGACCTCAAAGATCGAGCCGTTGGCGCGATTACAGGTATCGAAAATGGTCTCCCGACGCAGGTTCTGAAACTCGTTGCCTTATGCAGCCGAGCGGCGGCAGGAGATGTCGAATCGAGGAGACTCTCGCAAGAGATTGGACAAGGCACTGGCGGTCCTTTCGACCTTCGACGGAGACCCCGATCTCGTTTTGTACTACAAGTATCTTCTCGTCCTGCCTGGAGACGACAATTACATTCAGCACTTCAAAAAAACGGACGAACTGTCCGACAGCCAGAAGAAGTTCGCCAAGTCCCTGTTGCAGCTCTTTCAGAACTGGTGGGAGCAGTGGCCCGGAAGAAACTCCGAGACCGCTTAAGGCGGCTGACGAAGCAGAGAATCTACTTCATGGACGAGCCAAACAATCGGCTCAACTGATAAATCGTAATCCGGAACGCGTCGCCTGATGGTCTATCTCGTCTGCATCATTGCTTACCTCATGCTTCTGGGTGGCATCGCTCTGTGGAAAACCGGCGACGTGCAGACCCAGAGTGATTTTGCGGTCGCGGGCCGGTCCCTATCGCCCTGGATGATGGTCTGCACGATGCTGGCCGTTTGGGTCGGGACAGGTTCGATCGTCGGAAATGCCGAGCAGACTTACGAATCAGGGATGGCAGCGATGCTGCTCCCCATCGGCACATTCGCCGGCATGGTACTCTTGTCGCTGATCGCCTCGCGAGTTCGCAGCATTGATGCCAGTACGGTCCCGGAGATCATCGAGCAGCGTTTCGGACCAGCGACTCGCAATCTTGCAATGGTCTCCCTCGTCATCGCTTACATGGTAATTGTGAGTTATCAGTTCAATGCCGGCGGCGCTGTCCTGGAAGTCATCGTTGGAAAGTCGATTCTGACAGCACGCTACGCCACGATGATCGCAGCCGCGTTCATCATTACCTACGCGGCATTGGCCGGACTGATGAGTCTCGCGTGGATGGACCTCGTCACAGGCAGCGTCATCATGTTGACCATGGTGATCGCGTTTCCGGTTTTCTGGTTCAAAGCGGGTGGCTTGTCGGGTATCGAAACGGCCTTCCTCGCTGACGCACGCGACTCACACATCAGTCTGTGGGGCGTCTATTCCCCGGTCCAGCTTGTAAATTTCATCCTGCCGGTGTTTCTGCTCGTCCTGGGAGACGCCAACCAGTATCAGCGTATCTTCGCAAGCCGCAGCGAAAAGGGAGCCCGAACGGCAGTCACGATGATGATCTTCATCGCGTTTGCCATCGAACTGCTGATCATTGGTTGCGCCTGGATTGCCAGCAGCATGACTCCGGATCCGGAGAATGGAAAGTACATCCTCATCTATGCCGCGCGTCACTATCTGGCTCTGCCGCTTGGTTGCCTGTTCATGGTGACTGTTGTCGCCATCATCATTTCGACAGCGAACTCGTTTCTGCACGTGCCGGCGACAAGTGTCGTGAATGATCTCTATCTGCCGTACATCAATCCCAATGCGTCCGAGAAACAGCAGATCCGGGTCAGTCGCCTGCTGGTCGTTGTGTTCGGCATCGTTGCATACATGGTTACACTCCTGTACTCCGAGTCGACCGGTTTCTTCAGAAAAGCACTTTACGCCTTCACAATTTACGGAGCGTGCATCACGCCGTCACTGGTTGCCGCGCTCATATGGAAACGTGCCACCCGGCAAGGTGCTATCGCGTCGATCTGCTGTGGTGCGATTGTCACTCTGGCCTGGAACGAAGTGAGTGTCGTTAAGGACAGCCTTCCGGCGGGACTCGCTGAACTGGACGCAGTCCTGCCGGCGATCACGCTGTCAGTGACTATGCTTATTGTCGTGAGCCTGATAACTCGCCCCCTGGATACCATCATGTCAGTGGAAAAACAACAACCTGAGGAACGATCGAATGAGTGATCCCCAAGTCGCGAAAATCTGTGCCGGTGTGCCGGCAATGAACAACACATTGCTCTGGCGCATTCGATTTATGGTGGGCGACCCGGTCGCTCTGCTGGAGATTCCGGAAGCCGGCGGAGTGCGGTCTACGCTGCTTCTCCGCGACATCGAAATGCAGCGGGCTCGGCAATCCGCTCTAGTTGATGACGTTGGCTGTCCGGCGGACTTCACCCCGGACGGCGGTCTATCCGGAGACCGTGAAACGGCGACCGCTCAGGCCGCAGCCGAATGTTTCCGTCGCGCAGGTACGACAGAAGTCGTGGCAGATCGCAGTCTGCCATTCATCTTTGCGGAGTTTCTATCGCGAGCCGGTATCACGGTCCGATGCGATACTGAACTGTGGGTCGCGGATCGTCGACAGAAGACCGAGGAAGAAATCGACCATCTCCGGGAAGCACAGCGAGTGACAGAGCAGGCGATGCAGTTTGCCTGTTCGATGATTGGGACGGCCGAAGCACGGTCTGGCGGCGTCCTGTATCGAGATAATGAACCGCTGACGTCAGAGCGAGTACGGACGGCGGTTGATCACTTTCTGATGGATCAGGGTTTCAGCAATCCCAGGTCAATTGTGGCTGGTGGACCAACGGGAGCTGACTGCCATGACGTTGGCTCCGGAGAGTTACTGACCGGTCTGCCCGTTATCGTTGACATCTTTCCCCGCAGTCGAGCGACGCTGTACTGGGGCGATTGCACTCGCACGGTAGTCCATGGCGATATCCCTGACGAAATAAAAACAATGCATCAGACGGTCCGTAAAGCCAGAGCGGCAGGTGAGAGGGCCGTTGCTCCCGGCGTAACGGGAGAAGAAGTGCATCGAGCGACTATCGCCGTCATCAAAGCTGACGGTTTCAATACCGGACTGCCGAGTGACGACGATCCCGACTCGTACTGTGCAATGACGCATGGCAGCGGACACGGAATCGGTCTGGATGTTCACGAGCCGCCATTGCTCGACATAAAAGGGCCGGAATTGCTCCTCGGAGATGCACTGACGATTGAACCCGGCCTGTATCGCCGCGACATGGGTGGTGTGCGAGTCGAAGACATGGTCGTCGTCACGCAGGATAGTTGCATTAACCTGAACACACTCAGCGAAGAGCTCACATGGGACTAATAATGAAAGCACCATTGCTAACCGTTGCGGTAATCACACTCCTGGCAGCACAGACGTCGTTGGGTGACGCGTCCCCAATGGATGACGAATTCGCAAATCTCGGCCAGCAGTACATTGAGCAGTCCACAGCGTTTTCTCCAGTGCGAGCGACGGACCTGGGAGACCACCGTTTTGATGACCAGCTTGATCAAATCAGCGATGAAGCTCGCGCCAAGCAGATCAATTGGATCCGCGGTCTTGTCATTCAACTCGAGAAATTTGATGCCAGCAAACTCAGCCGTGCGAATCAGGTGGACTATGCACTATTGGCGCACGCGCTGGACTCGCGACTCTGGCGTCTCACTGAGTTGCAGGAATGGGCCTGGAACCCGTTGGTCTACACCGGACTCACCGGGGACTCGCTGTACGGCCTGATGGCCCGGGATTTCGCCCCCGAGCGGCAAAGGCTCAACAACACAGCGAAGCGAATGCAGCAGTTTCCACGACTACTGAAACAGGTTCGTGGGACATTGACCCCCGCTCGAGTTCCAGCGATCCACGCAGAAACTGCCGTGGCCCAGAACCGTGGCGTACTCAGCATTGTCGACAACATGATTCGGCCGCGCATGGATAGCCTGCCGGCAGCCGAACGGAAGCAACTTCAGGATGCTATTACCATCGCCGAGAAGGCGGTCGCCGAGCATCAAGAGTGGCTTGAGGCGGAGTTACTGCCGAATGCGAAAGGAAACTTCCGCATTGGGCGGGATCAGTTCGACCGCAAACTGTCATTCACGCTTCATTCGCCGCTAACACGCGAGCAAATTCGTGATCTTGGCGAACGACGTGTCCGTGAACTGCACGCGCAAATGTACGAGATTGCGAAGGGGCTCTACCGCAAGGCGTACCCACTAACGCGGTTCCCGGAAATGCCGTCAGACGAATACCGACGCAGCATCATCCGTTTCGGGCTGGAGAAGGCGTACGCCGATGCTCCGGCAGCCGACGGGATCGTCGAAATGGCAAAGCAATCGGCCGCCAGCGCCACGGACTTCATCCGGCAGAAAGACCTGATCACGGTGATGCCCGACCCGCTGGAAATTATCATCATGCCGGAGTTCCGACAGGGAGTATCACTTGCCTATTGCGATTCTCCAGGACCGCTCGAAGTGGGACAAAAGACGTTCTATGCCGTGTCTCCGATTCCCGCAAAGTGGACTGATAAGCAGACGGAGTCATTCCTGCGCGAATACAACACTCGGTCTCTGGATGTCCTGACCATCCACGAGGCATTGCCCGGCCACTTCCTGCAGATCGCACACGCCAACCGCTATCCCGGCAAACTGCGGCACCTGTTTCAGTCGGGCGTCTTCGTTGAAGGCTGGGCCGTGTACACCGAATGGATGATGTGTGAAGAGGGATTCCGTAATGACGACCCGCTGCTGAAGCTGATCACGTTGAAGTGGTACTTGCGAGACGTGACGAACGCACTACTCGATCAGGCCGTACATGTGGACGGCATCTCTCGCTACGACGCCATGCAATTGATGGTCGAGGACGCATTTCAGGAAGAACGTGAGGCCGCCGGCAAGTGGAAGCGAGCCCAACTGACATCGGCGCAACTTTCCACCTACTTCGTCGGGTATCTGGAGCAGGTCGAAATGCGCCGTGAGACAGAAAAGACATGGGGCGATCGCTTCAATCTGAAGACCTACCACGACCGGGCGCTGTCATACGGCTCTCCGCCGCCTCAGTTCGTGCGAGCGCTGGTGCTCGACGAAGAGATTCCACTGTCGAAGCCATCTCGCGAAGCCAATTGATTCAAATCAGCGGCAGCTCGTTGTTGTGAGATAACGCGAGCTGAAAGTCCACATGGTTCGTGCATGTCGGAACTCATCAAGAAAGTGGATGCTCAGAATCATCCTCTGGAAGAAATAGAAAACAATGGCGCTTCAACGAAGGCCATATGTCTCTGGCGGTCGGTTTCAGTGGTCATGCGTAAGCATCCTGCTGTTGGGAGTTGTCGTCGCAGTGTTCGTCGGACGCGCGGACAATCGGGACGATGATCGAGTTGCTCGAACGCAATGGTCTGGGCGAGCGTCAGCCGCACCCGTCCGACCGCCACGCATGACAGGTATTTCTGACCGATACCGGACGGACACGTCACGCGCAACTCAGGAAGAATTCGGAAGAGATGCGTAAAATGGGACTCAAAGCGCCGGCACCTGCTACGATTGCCACAAGGACATCGACCCGTGGGGCATCGTAATGGAGGGTTTCGATGCGATTGGGTTGCCGCGCGAACAAATCCTGAGCATCGGCACACGCGGCCGCAAGCAGCATCCCGTGGTGCAGGACGCCGAAATCGGTGGCACGAAACTCAGCGGACTCTCGGAGTTGAAAAAATATCTGCGCACCGAGCGCACGGAT
>CALGTK010000242.1 GCA_937904325.1 uncultured Planctomyces sp. | reverse complement strand
TTGGCATGGTCAGCGAAGGTCTGATGGGTCGATTCGCTCAGGCCGGCAAACAGGGCGCTGCACCGCCGAAACCAGCAGGTGGAGCGGCTCCAGCGGGTGCTCCGGCAGCACCTCAGGAATAATTATTGACTTTATGAGCAGAATTCTCCCGGAACCTTTATTGGGTCCGGGGTTATTCCCTTTGTGCTGACGGGTTTTGTAATGGCAAAGCGACCACCAAACGACGCTCCTGAAGCCGAAGTCGACATGACTCCCATGATCGACATCGTGTTTCAGTTGATCGCCTTCTTTATGGTGATAACTAATTTTGAACAGACGCAGGCTGACGAACGAGTCAAGTTGCCGCGCGATGCGCTGGCTAAACCGCCGGAAGTAAAAGTTGAGCACTCACTCGTTCTGAATGTCGGTTTTTATCGCGACATGCAGGGCGAAAAGACGGATACTCAGCCGTGGCTGTTTAACTTCATCGATGGCGAACCCGTGCTACCGTTGTCGGCGGGCGCTCAGCTTAAAAAGGAAGCGATTCTGTTTAAGAACAAAGAGATTCAACTTGAAGACGTCACGGTCAAAGTACGGGCGGATTCTGAAGTGCAGACCGGAATTGTGCAGGAACTGATTAAGCTCTGTCAGGACGCTGGATTCGAGACGTTTGCGATGTCAGCAATGTCCGGTCCGGAAGAATGACGTTCGAGATGTGTTGCGTGTTGCATACGTTCTTGAACGCGATGTGAAACGGTGCTGGTTAGATGTGTCAGCCTGAGGAGGCTGTAGTTATGGCGAGAAGAAGAAAACAGGCCAAAGGTGAAAAGCTTGAAACGAACATGTCGGCAATGATCGACATCGTTTTTCAGCTTTTGATTTTCTTTATGTTGACGTTGAAGATTGTTGAGCCGGAAGGTGACTTCAACATCAACATGCCAGCTCAGGGACAGCCGACTTCCTCCGACGAGATTCCACTTCCGGATATCAAGGTGAAACTTCGTGCAAATCCAGACGGAACGCTGGCTGGCCTGTTTTTCGGGTCACGGAATCTTGGTGTTGGTCCAGGTGCTTTTGAGCAGCTGAACACTGAAATCCTGAAATTGATTGGACGCCCTGGTGATCCGATTACGAAGGATATGGCTGTTGAAATTGACGCCGACTACGATCTTCACTTCAGCAATGTGATCAATGCTGTTGGGGCCTGCACGGGACGTGTCGACAAACGCAGTGGCAACATTGTGAAGTACATCGAAAAAATTAAATTCAAGCCGCCAACTTCGCCGACCGCGGCGGGCTGATTACGCTCGGCGGGTTATTGAGATCGATTAGGGCTCGAAGTGTTGCTTCGAGCCCTTTTTGTGTAACGCATCATGGATGTCGCATTGGGGCCGAGAGTTGTTCCCGGCAGGTGGAACGGAGCTTGCCATGCTGGAGTTAAGTGAAAATCTGGAACGGCTGGGAATCAAGCGACTTGTTCTGCAGATTCACGATCCTGCGTTTCCGTCGACCGCTGACGAGGATGTTGGGCGAGGATCGCCGAATTCACGTGGTGCTGCGAACTTCATTGGTTTTCTGCAGCGGCTTGGTTTCAACGGTATTCAGTTCGGGCCGCAGGGGCAGACGGCAAGATCGACTCCCTGTCCTTACGACGGCCGTTTGTTTCCGCACGATTTCCGCTCAGTAGCCCTGAAGCCGCTGGTGGAAGATTCGTACTGGCGCGGGATTCTCAGTCAGGAAACTCTGACGAGCATCGTGGACGGGCGACCAGTGGGCACGTACCGAACGCATCATGAGTATGCGTGGGATGAACTCTCTGCGGCGCTGGATGAAGCGTTTGCGTGCTTTTGTGTGAGAGGTGAATCTGACGCAGAGATAGATATCGACTTTGCGGAATTCTGTGAGGGCAATGACTCGTGGCTGGCTAAGAACGGTGCTGGTGTAGTGGACGCGAAGGCTGCATTTCCTCAATTTGTGCTGGATCGGCAGCGACGAGTGTTGCGATCCTGCTTTCCGCAACTGAGCTTTTACGGCGATCTGCAGATTGGAATGGCACGTGACGACGCGCGGGAATTTGCGTCGTTGTTTCATCCTGATTATCTGATGGGCGCACCGCCGAGTCGCACGAACCCTGAAGGGCAACCGTGGGGGTATGCTGTTTTTCATCCAGCTCAGATCGCATCGGGCAATGCACAAACCTTTCTGCGGCGACGTGTGCAGCGGATGCTGTCTGGATTTGACGGCGTAAGAATCGACCACCCGCACGGCATGGTTTGCCCGTGGGTCTATCGTCGTGATGTTCAACCGTCGCATGTTGGTGTTCGATCGGGGGCTCGGCTTCATGAGTCTCAAGACGTTGCGGAGCATTCCGGGCTGGCTGACTTTGCCATCGCCACTGCGGATCAGCTCGATCAGTCAAGCGAACCGTTCGGTGAAGGCTGGGTCACTGAGTTGACCAACGATCAGGTTGAACAATATTCGGTCCTGATCAACGTTGTGCTGGACTGTGTTCGTGAGGCTGGCGGTGACCTGACATCAGACGTCGCCTGTGAAGTGCTGAGTACCTTGCCGTATCCGTTGCGGCGAGTGATGGAGCATTATGGCCTTGGCAGATTTCGAGTGGTTCAGAAGGCGAAGCTTGAGAGTCCGGAAGATGTTTACCGTATTGAACAGGCGTGCTCGAATGACTGGATCATGATGGGGAATCATGACACGCCTCCGATCTGGATGCTGGCCCGCGGCTGGTGTGATGGCCGCCGCGGCCACGACTGGGGTGAGTATCTGGCAGATCGGCTGCTTATTCCGGAAACTTCACGAGCAGCCTTTGTACGCCAAGTGTCGTCCGAACCGGGCGAACTCGTTCATGCACTTTTCGCGGCGATACTGGCCAGTAACGCTCAGCACGTGTCAGTGTTCTTTACCGATTTGTTAGGTATGAGTGGCTTTTACAACAGTCCAGGAGTGGTCAACGACACAAACTGGACTCTTCGAGTTCCGCCAGAGTTTGCCGTTCAATACGAACGACGGTGCCGCCAGGGCAGGGCCTTGAATGTTGTGCGATGTGCTCGTTCTGCTGTTGAGTCTTTGCAGCGGCGCGGTTGAGAATTTTGACGAGCAGGCGCGGTCACAAAACAGCGTCACGGCAGGGTGTGACAAGTGAATCACCGGCTTGCCACACAGTACAGACTGGCAGGCCGGTACATCGGGTGTCATGTCCTTCGACATGTTCGGCAAGTGCCGTCGCAGAATCACTGACCGCGGGTCTTTTTCACTAAGGCGACGTACTGTTCGGCTAGCGAGCTGATGCGGTTCATGTCGCCGGAAGCAACGGCCTGTTTCTCGACGAGGGCTGATCCGAGACCGACGGCACAGGCTCCAGCTTGGAAAAATCCGGGGAGCGTTTCGAGATCGACTCCGCCAGTTGGAAGGAGGCGAACCTGTGGGAGCGGGCCGTGCAGTGCTTTCAGGTGTGACGGTCCGCCGGTGTCAGCGGGGAAGACTTTCACGATGTCGGCGCCGGCTTCCCAGGCGGTAAGTACTTCAGTCGGGGTGAAGCCGCCTGGCATGATGACCTTGCTGTAGCGGTTGCACATTTTGATCACGTCGACGTTGACCGTCGGAGTCACGATGAATTCCGCTCCGGCAAGAATTGCAGCGCGAGCAGTTTCCGTGTCGAGAACTGTTCCGGCTCCGAGCAGAATTTTGTCGCCAAGTTTCTTGCGTACGGCCGAGATGATGTCGAGAACGCCCGGCACGGTGAACGTAACTTCGATGACGTCGATGCCGCCGTCGTAAAGTGCGGTTGCAACGTCGACGAGTTGCTCGCCCGAGTCAGCTCGAATAATTGAAACGATGCCTGTGTCGAGAACTCGTTGAAGATCGGACTCGCGGCTCATGGCTGTGCTTTCGAAGGAGTATGTTGCAGTTAGTTTATGATTTGTCGACCAAAGTCGTTGGTGACGCGACGGTTGGCGCTGGTTCTACTGTCGGCTGTCGGCTGGAGATCGCCCAATATTTTGTAAAGTGTTATGATGGTGTATGACGTTGCTCCCGCGCCAGCAAATGCCACAGGACCGGAAGCAATGGTCTTTGGTAAAAGGCAACCGATAGCAAAGAAACCAGGTCCAAACGAAGCACAGGTCAGCGCGTGACATCGCGAACTCCGTATTGTTGGACGTTTGGTACACTTATGTGGTCGACGAGAATTGCTCTGCAAATTCCAGAATCCATAGATCGACCACCTCTTTGAATCGAGGTTCGTCGAACTCGGCCAGAAACTGGTAGTGGCTGCGGTTCAGCAGCTCTTTGTTGCGGATCGCTCCTTTGGCCACAACTTCGACAATCTTCGCTTTTTCAGAATATGGCCGCACGAGAATCTGAAAGCGGCTGTACTGGTTGGTTCGGCTGCCTCGGCCAAGGTTCACATCGTCGCGGCTGATGCGGGCTCCCCAGCCGTCTTCGTCAACAACGGTTTCGAAGCGAAAGCCGGGGAAGTGGTCGGCCAGTTTCCGGAGCAGAGTCTCGGCGTGGTCCGAAAGATTGAGACGGGCTAACGAGTGCAGATTGCGCAGCTCTTCCGCGGAAAGTGTCTTTTGTTGTTCGGCTTTTGTGCGAGCACTACGGGATTGTTGCCCGCGTTCAATTGCCTGCTTCAGCCGGTCCTCGAAATCCATATCTCGTCCCCGATTGATCTTCGGTCGTGCTCTGAATTCAGAGCGGCGCGAAGCAAATTGCTCGCATAAGCCGTCGAGCGGGGAGTTTAGTTGAGGCGTTTCCAGGATGCCACAGGCGGAGTGGTCCTTCGGTGCTACAGCGTTTTCATCGGATCAGATTTTAACAGCCAGACTCCGAGAACAAAGGCTCCGACGAGCAGAAGCAGGTAATCATTCAGGCCAATGCCGTCCCACCATCCGACGACGCCTTCACTGTAGTAGTTCAGGTGATAGCTAATGCTTTTTATGATTGATTTGAACATGGCACGGGCCTTGCCGGAGCGATCGAGCTTGTCGAAATAGATTTCTCGACGCTTAAGACTAGGTCACGATTGTTCGCGGACTGAGTGTCTGGCGAGCATTTGTGCGAGGTTCGGGTGACAGGTGGTGCGGCCTGGGCCCGATTGAGACTTCGACGCGGTTGAAGCAACTGGTGACGTGCGTCGCTTTGCGGCCTTTGCACGAGCGGCTTCCAATGTGAATATGCGAGACGTCTAATTTTCTCTGGTATCTGTACGTTTGCGGAGGCGACGACTGAGCGACTAGAAAACACCATCGCCGGGTGTATTGTCGTCTGAGATTTAAGCCAAGTGAACATCTTGATTGATAGTTTGATTTCAGGTGGCCAAACCGGCGTCGATCGAGCCGCTCTGCAGGTGGCATTAGATCTGGGAATTCCGTGCGGTGGCTGGTGCCCTCGTGGTCGTCGGGCCGAAGACGGCCGGATTCCAGCGAAGTTTCCGTTAAGGGAGTCCACCTCGCGAAACTACGCAGTGCGGACCAGACTGAACGTAGACGAATCCGACGGAACATTGATCCTCAGTCGAGGAAAATTAACCGGCGGGACGGCGTTGACGGAGTCAATTGCCCGTCAAAACCAGAAACCGTGCCTGGTTATTGATCTTATGGCGGAATTAGATGCTCAGCCGGTTGAGGAATGGATCGCTGAAAATAGAATCCGCACCCTTAACGTCGCCGGACCGCGAGAATCGCAGCAGGCTGGTATCTTCAATCAGGCTTGCGAGTATCTTCGAGAATTTATCAAACCCGCGGCAGAATAAATCCGCATCGGAAAGTCGGAGTCATGGCTGATAATTACATAATGACGATCGAGAATCTCACTCGGTTTTACGACGAGAAAGTAATCCTCAGTGACATCTGGCTGTCGTTCTATCCGGGCGCCAAGATTGGCGTTCTGGGCAACAATGGTGCTGGTAAGAGCACCCTGCTTCGGATCATGGCTGGTGAGGACAAAGAGTACGAAGGTGAAGTCCGGCCGGCCAAGGGAATCAAGATTGGGTACTTTCCTCAGGAGCCGCGGCTGTCTCCTGAGAAAACCGTAAATGAGTGTATCGAAGAGGGGGTGGCAGAATCGCGAGCCATTCTTGATCACTACAACGATCTCAACATGAAGCTTTGTGAAGAGCTCACTCCGGATGAGATGGAGAAAGTGCTCGAAGATCAGGCGAAGGTTCAAGACAAAATTGACGCTCTGAATCTTTGGGAATTGGACAGGAGCGTGGACATTGCTGCTGACGCAGTGAAAGTCCCGCCGGGCGATGCCATCATCGGTAGCCTTTCCGGAGGCGAGAAACGACGAGTCGCTCTTTGTCAGCTCCTTCTCAAGAATCCGGACGTGCTTTTGCTGGACGAACCGACAAACCATCTGGATGCTGAGTCGGTAGGTTGGCTCGAGCAGTACCTCGGAAATTTTCCCGGCACAGTCGTAGCCATTACTCACGACCGGTACTTCCTCGACAATGTTGCCGGCTGGATCCTCGAACTCGAACGGGGCAAAGGCATTCCGTACGAAGGCAACTATTCATCCTGGCTTGAGCAAAAACATAAGCGGATGGCCTTGGAAGAAAGACGCGAGTCGGCACGTCAGAAGGAACTGGCTCGCGAGTTGGAATGGGTTCGGATGAGCCCGAAAGCTCGAGCGTCCAAGAACAAAGCTCGTATGCAGCGTTACGAAGAGCTGGCTCAGCAGCAGTACGATGCCCGGGACGGCGCTGCACAGATTCAGATTCCGACGAGCCAGACACTGGGCGATGTCGTTGTTCGAGCCGAGAACCTGTGCAAGTCGTTTGGCGAAATGATGATTTTCGAGAACATGTCCTTCGATCTACCAAAGGGCGGTATCGTCGGCATCATTGGTCCGAACGGTGCCGGGAAGACGACTCTGTTCCGAATGATTATGGGCCTTGAAGAGCCGACAAGCGGATCGATGCGGATTGGCGATCGAGTGATGCTGTCATACGTCGATCAATCACGAGATACTTTGGATCCGACAAAGACGGTGTACCAGGAAATCTCAGGCGGTCGCGATCACATTGAGATTGGAACAACCGAGATCCACGCTCGTTCTTACTGCGGGCGGTTCAATTTCAAGAAGACAGATCAACAGAAGCTCGTCTCGCAACTTTCCGGTGGAGAACGCAATCGGGTTCATATGGCGAAACTGCTGCGTTCAGGTGGCAACGTTCTTCTGCTCGACGAACCAACGAACGACCTCGATGTTGACACGTTGCGAGCACTGGAAGAAGGCCTGCAGGATTTTGGTGGTTGTGCAGTCGTCGTCAGCCACGACCGCTGGTTCCTCGATCGAATCGCAACGCACATTCTGGCCTTCGAAGGTGAAGGGCAGGCGTACTGGTTCGAAGGCAACTACGAGATGTATGAAGCCAACCGAAAACAACGTCTCGGCGGTGCCGCCGACCGCCCGAGCCGGAGCCGACACAAGCCATTGAATCGTTAGTTTGAAATCAGGTCTGATCGGTTGTCGAAAGCCAATCCGGTGCGACTTGCCGGCTGGAACAATTTCCTCGCACTTCGGGCAATTGCGAGAGTTGTCAGTTCATGACTGCCGGCACGGCACATCTTCCTGTTTGCCGGTGCGAGTCCTGTTGAACTGTTTAGTTTGGCGGCTGAAGCAGCGAGAGAGGTACGGTCTTTTGCAGGACGACGTCGCCGACTTCGTCCTGGACCCGCATTCGGATCAGTGGGTCTGATTGTGACCAGTCAATGGTGATCATGCCGAAGTTGGTGTCGAAATAGGTCAGGCCTATTCGGTAGGAATTGATTTCATTGGCGAATCGCGTTCCAGCTTTCGTCATATTTCCGCTGGGAGCGTTCAGGCTGCTCGATGTGACCTCGTAAATTGGATACGGATTGCCAGAGCGGGCGGAGTCGACTTCCATGATTTCCGCGAGGTGTCTGTCGCCGCTGATCAATACTACGCCGTTGGCTTTGGTGTCTCGAATCAGATGGAACAGACGCGTTCGTTCGTGGGGGAAATTGCCCCATTTTTCAGAGCCGTGTTCGTCGGGCAGAACCTGGATACTTGATGCTATGATACGAACTTCTGCCGGCTCTTGAAGTTCGGCTTCAAGCCATTTCCATTGTGCTTCGCCGAGCATCGTCGTCGACTTGTCGGCCGTTGCTTTGTAGCGGCCACGGAATCCTTCGTTACGTTCGCTGGGGACGTATCCTCGAGTCAGTGGGCTGCGGAAGTAACGAGTGTCCAGCAGGATGATCTGGACTCGTTTTCCGGCCGGTCCGAATGTGTGCGATGACTGAACGCCTTCCCGTGTTCTTAGCGGCGAGTTCTGAGGGACTCCGAAAAAGTCGAGAAACAGTTGCTGGGACTCACGTTTCTTAGGGTACTCGACACCAGCGTCGTTGGCTCCGTAGTCGTGGTCGTCCCACGTGGCCAGAACTGGACAGTGCTTGCGGAGTTTCTGGAAGCCCGGCTGAGCACCCAGCATCTGGTATTTCTTCCAAAGCAATGCCATGTCTTCGGTGTCGCCGTAGATGTTGTCGCCAATCATCAGGAACAGCTGAGGATCGGTTTCCACGATCGCATCCCAGATTGGTTGTGGCTGATTCTGCTTTGCACAGGAGCCAAACGAGATCCGGCTCAACGGCTTGTCAGCAGAGACAGAGGGGCGAACGACGCTTGCGAGTTGGCCGATTGTCAGCACGATGCTCAGAACGACTGCTGGACGTTTCATGGGCGATGTCTTTCGAGGTGGGACTGTTTAATGTGGATTAATGTGCGATGGGGGTTGTGCTTCGACGACGAGACATTCCGGCACAGTACGAAACGTGTTTGGGATTGCGAGATTCTGGCTTTGCGACGCGGTGATGGCAATCGCATCAAAGAGGACCGATCGTTCACTCGCAGATGCGATGCATGGTTTGATAAGATTTCAGCCCGTACTGTCAGTGCGGTTTAGCGATCAACCTGCCTGAAGCCCCAACTGATCTCACCCGGGAGAACTTTCAATGACTGAACCGACCACCAACCAACCGACCAGTACTTCATCGACTGACGAAAGTCGGCGTTCATTTCTAAAGTCCGGCTCGGCAGCCCTGGCGGGCGGAGTTGCCGCCTCCAACCTCGCGGGACTGACTCCTTCGGTATACGCGGCAGGATCTGACATTCTGAAGGTCGGTTTGGTAGGTGCTGGCGGGCGAGGAACGGGAGCGGCCAGTCAGGCTCTGCATGCTGATGAGAAAACCGAACTGGTCGCCGTCGCCGACGCCTTTGCCGAACGAGCTGTCGCAAGTCTTGGACGACTCAAAGCGGACAAGTCGATTGTCGATCAGATCAAGGTGGGGGACGACGACATTCACGGCGGATTGGATGGCTATAAAGCGGTCATTGAAAAGTCGGACGTTGTTCTGCTGGCGACCCCACCAGGTTTTCGACCGATGCAGTTCAAAGCGGCCGTCGACGCCGGCAAGCATGTTTTCACCGAAAAACCAATGGCGACAGACCTTGCTGGCGTACAATCCGTGTTCGAAACTGTAGCAAAGTCGAAGGAAAAGAATCTCGCCGTCCTGGCGGGCTTCTGCTGGCGATACGACTTCCAGAAGAAGGCGTTGTTCGAGCGAGTTCTCGATGGTGAAATTGGCGACGTGCGAGCGGTCTACGGGACGTACCTGACGTCGCCCGTCAAGCCGATGCCACCGGCCAGTACTCGCCCGGAAGGCATGTCTGACATCGAATGGATGGTTCGCAACTGGTATAATTATACGTGGCTCTCAGGAGACGGACTTGTCGAACAAGCTTGTCACACTTGCGACTGGGTTGCCTGGGCGATGGGCGACCGACCGGCTCAGAGTGTGACGGCGGTAGGTGGTCGGCAACTTCCTGCAGAAGGCGGCAACATCTTTGACCACATTGAGCTGAACTTTGTGTGGGATAATGACGCTCGAGGCTTCCTCGCACAGCGGCAGATTCCTGGCTGCTACAACGAGAATCTGTGCACCATTCTCGGAACGAAGGGAACAGCCAAAATAGAACGCCGCGGCAGTACGATCGCTGATCTGAAGGGCAATCGGACCTGGAAGTACGAAGGTCCGAAGCCGAATATGTACCAGCAGGAACATGACGAGTTCTTCGCGTCGATCCGTTCCGGTAACTATATCAACGATGGCGATCGCATGGTCAACAGCACGATGATGGCGATCATGGGGCGGGTGGCTGGCTACACAGGCAAGGAAGTGACGAGGAAGATGGCGATGAACTCGAAGTTATCGTTAGTTCCCGATATTTCAAAAGGATGGGACAGCCCTGTCGAATTCGTACCGACGGCGTTGCCTGGCGTCACCCAATTTGTGTGATGTCGGATTGAAGGTTCACTGAACATCGAAATCGGCCCCGGTTGCCAGAAGGCGACCGGGGCGTTTTCTGTTGGCGGCGGCAGGTCGCTGCTCTCAGGTCTCGACTGCTGAGTGGGAGATTTTATTGTGCTTGCTGGTCAGTTTATCGGTCCTGGAAGAATTGAACTGGTTGACGTCCCTGAACCAGAGTTGCCGTCTGCCACGAGCGACGTACCGGCTTCTGGGCAGATCATCTTTCAGCCGGAATGTACGTGTTTGTGTGGATCAGACTTGCCATTCTTCCGTGGTACCGACGAGTGGCCGATTAAGCTGGGGCATTCTCTACACGAGATGACCGGCACAGTCGTCGCTACTAACGGAAGTCGATTTAAAGAAGGTGATCGCGTCCTTTGTGTCCCGGTTAACCAGGGAGGATTGCGTGAACGATTCGTCGTCAACGAGACGCGTGCGATTCCTTTAGATGACCGAGTGTCCGAAGAAGAGTGCATGCTGGCTCAGCCTTTGGGTACGGCGATTTTTGCGTTAAAGAAGCTGCCTAATATGGTGGATCGTGACGTCGTTATCGTCGGCCAGGGACCAATGGGACAATTCTTCAACATGGCATTAAGAAGCCTGGGAGCACGTCACATCATCGGCATGGATGTTCTGGAATCCCGCCTCGCCATGAGTAAGCAATTCGGTGCGACCGAGACGGTCTGCAACGCAACGAGCGATCCGACGGAATCTGTGCGAAAAATCCTTGGCGGCGAACTTCCGGAAATCGTGATCGAATGCGTCGGGCATTATGATCAGGCCATGAACCTGTGCGTCGATCTGTGTGCTCAGGCTGGGCGGATTCTTTGTTTCGGTGTTCCACCAGAGACGGTCAACTTCCGCATGCGGGATCTGGTCATCAAAAATCTGACCGTCCACGGCAGCATGAACCCCGACTTCGAGCGAGACTTCCCGTTGGCGATGCGCTGGATCGGCGAAGGTCGAGTCGACGTGAAGCCGCTGATTACACATCGATTTCCTCTTTCAGAAATTCAGGAAGCCTTCGAAGTGTTCTGCGACAAACGTGACGGTGCTCAGAAGGTATTGGTCGAGTTTCCATCCTGGATGAAGTGATCGCGATGTAGTGACAACCTGACGGAGTCGTTTTTGAATCGGGTGCGGAAAAAACGCAGAAAAATTTCGATCGGCGGATACAGGTGCAAATGATTTCGCACTATGAAAAAGAGAACGCTGCAAAAAAAACAGTCGAGCTGAGCTTTCGAGTTGCGTGGATTCTACGTTCCTTGATTAGAGTTCGCATCAGGTAGAGACACGTCCCGTTCAAATCCTGAGCGGCCGCGAATCGAAACAAAGCATCGTTAACTTTCAAGAGGGATCCCGGCAGCTAACAGCATTAAATGTCGAGCGGAATATCAAAAATTCTTGTGTCACGTGGTGATTGGACGCTTCATCATGTCGGTTGCAGTGCTCAGGTAGTCGTCCCAATGTCGTCTTAAGGTGAGGATGACACATTCCGTGCTTCCGAAACCCAACGACGTCGGGTCGTGCGATCCGTGAGCGGTAACTCAATTGTTATCAGCGTATGCTGTCTGCTGTATGGTTTTTGGTAGTAACGAGTCTGGAAATTGCATTATGAGAATTGCGACCGGCGGGATCATTCATGAGACGAGTACGTGCGTCGATTCTCCGACCACCATGCAGCAGTTCGAGTTTGACCGGGGAATCATTCGCGGAGCTGACATCCTTGAAGTGTTTCGCGGAACCAACGTCTGCACGGGTGGCTTTATCGAAGGAGCCGAGAAATACGGCATCGAGCTGGTTCCGTTGTTGCGGGCTTCGGCATTTCCGAACGGTTTGATTGTTCGAGAAGATTACGACGAATTGAAACGGGAGATGCTGGACCGTCTCATCGAGGCTGAGCGAACGGATGGCCCGGTCGATGGAGCGTTGCTCGACCTTCACGGAGCGATGGTGGTTAACGGGATCGACGACGGCGATGGCGACGTGATCGCGGCATTTCGAGAATACCTCGGCTCCGATCGCCCGATCGTTGTGACTCAGGATCTACACGGAAATCACACGCGAGCTCGAGTTGCTGCCGCTGACGCACTGGTCGGTTTCGACACGTTTCCTCATGTCGATATGGCAGCGAGAGGTGTCGAGGCGGCTGAGATCATCGCGCGAATCCTGCGTGGTGAAATCCAGCCGCGGATGGCCATTCATCAGTTGCCACTTTTCTGGAGCACTGCCTGTCAGGTGACGACTCAACCGCCGATGGATGAAGTACTTCGAAAAGTGCATGCGATGGAGGATCGACCAGGCATTGTTTGTGTGACCATTGCGACGGGATTTCCGTGGGCCAATGTTCCGGAAGTCGGCGGTTCGGTCATGGTGGTTGCCGACGGTGACGAAGAACTGGCACAACGGACGGCTGACGAACTCGGCGAATGGATCTGGAAACGGCGTGAACGGTGGCACGTACCGAAGTTACCTGTCCGTGAAGCATTGCGGCGTGGTGAAGAGGCTGGCGATTTCCCGGTCATCGTGGCGGATCACGCTGACAATACTGGAGGTGGTTCGCCTGGAGATTCCACAGAAGTCCTGCAGACATTTCTCGACCTTAAGTTGCAGGACGCTTTGATTCTTTACATGGTCGATGAATCTGTCGCCCGGCAGGCTCATGATGCAGGAGTCGGCAGCCGGGTCGCCATTTCACTTGGAGGAAAATCCTCGCCAGTGCAGGGGCCGCCGGTCGAAACAGAAGCCGAGGTTCTTGCCATTTCGGATGGCCCGTTTGCCTACGATGGTCCGATGTTCGCTGGACTGACAGGATCAATGGGGACGTCGGCGTGGCTGAAAATCGACGGGGTCAACATTGTCGTCGTTACTGCACGCGAGCAGCCGTTCGACATGGCCTTTGCACGATCGCTCGGCATTGACTGCGCCTCGATGAAATACATCTCGCTCAAATCGGCAGCACATTTTAGAGCAGCCTTTGAGCCGATCGCCGGAAGTATCTTCAACATCGACGCTGCCGGAATACACACTCACGACTTCAGCAAATTGCCATCCAGCCGTCGAACTCGTGATATCTTTCCTGTGGAAATAGAACCGGCGGCAGTGCCGGATTGATGTGTGTCAGGACGGAAGTCCAACTCGTGACGATTTATCATGAGTCAGTTATGATCGATCTCGCCGGTTGCTTTAAGAGATCGAGGTTGTGGGTTGGTTGATCGTTCGCTGGGCCGGTTTTCTTTGTTAATCAAAATCGAAAGTGCATAAATGCCGCGAGTTCTTGTGACGCCTGCTGTTTTTAAGGAAGGGCATGGCCCCTGGCGTGAGGTTCTGGATGCTGCGGGGTTTGAGGTGGTTATTCCGCCGGTTAACTGCATGCAGATCAGTTCGAAAGAGTTTCTAACGTTCCTTGACGGGATCGACGGAACGATCGCCGGCATCGAGCAATACAATCCTCAGGTGTTCGACGGTTCGAACCTGAAGGTCGTCGCAAGGATTGGCGTTGGATTTGATCAGGTGGATCTAAAGTCAGCGACGGAGCACGGAGTTACCGTCACGATTACACCAGGCACGAACGAGCATTCCGTTGCCGAGCAGGCAATTGCTCTGATCACCGCCGTTTTTCGCGACACGGTTCGGCGCGATCGAGAAATTCGTGATGGTGAGTGGCGACGCAACAGCCCACGTCGGCTGGCGGGAAATACGATCGGGTTGCTCGGTCTGGGACGAATCGGACGCGCGATGATTCCACGCTGCAAGGGGCTTGGCCTGGATGTTGTCGGCTACGACCCGTTTGCGAATCCGGAGATAGCCGACGAGTTGGGCATCAAACTGGGCACGTTCTACGAGGTGATTTCACAATCAGACATCGTCAGCCTGCACATGCCATGCACGACCGAGACGACGGACCTGATGAATGCCGGGACATTTTCAAAGATGAAGCAGGATTCGGTGCTGATCAACACTGCACGGGGTGGGTTGGTCGACGAAGACGCTCTTGTAACCGCGCTGACTGACGGTCCGTTGTTTGGCGCCGGCCTGGATGTCTGTAAGCAAGAACCATTACCCTCCGACAGCCCGCTGCGCGAGCATAATACCATCGTTTTCTCACCACATCTTGGTGGGATTGACCAGACTGCTCTGGATGCAATGGGGCAGTTGGCTGCTGAGTGTGTCGTTGATGTTCTGTGCGGTCGCTGGCCGGAAGAATGTGTCGTGAATCCCGAAGTCAAAGTAGCTGATTGACAGCCGGCATCAAGTACGTTGAGACCCTCAAGGTTGCCGGAGCGGAACATGCAGCGATGATGTTTCGGCAGGTGTGTGTTCCGGAATCCGGAATTCCCAGAACGGCGCGGAGCTTGTTGCGTCTGCGAGTATCCTGATTCTCTGGATCAGTTCACGCAGTTGCAGACGCTGGACCTCTCCCGGAAATAACAGGAAACGCTGCCGGAGGGACTGGGCCAATTCGTTCACGCAATTGAGATGGATATGCCTCTGCAGAAGTCGTTTGTCGATGATTCCGAAGGTTGTTGGTCAACTCAACGAGCTGACGTGTTTGGAGCTTGAATGCTGCGTACTAAAGACGCTGACATTGTGGGTTGACCAACTCAAAGACTGACGAACTCTTTTG
>CALGTK010000241.1 GCA_937904325.1 uncultured Planctomyces sp. | reverse complement strand
TTACCCGGCCAGGACTTGAACCTGGAATGGCAGGATCAAAACCTGCAGTGTTACCGATTACACCACCGGGCAGCGTGGAGCAGCCGAATCGTAGCGAACACCTGGCTTGTCAGTCCAGGCAACTCTGGGGGTGTTTCGGAGACATTTTTGAGACACTGAGCGGGAAGTCTGCAAACTCGGGTTTCATGCCGCGTTGGTTAGAAAAATACTGACCGAACCGTGCTGTCGTTGATCTTCCTGGACAAGTGATGAGCCGTTTACTGAAGCAGCTGGACAAGGATTTCTACGTGCTGCAGACACTTGGACCGTTTCCTGCCCCGCCTTACAGGAAAAACCACACCAGTGAATTTCACACAGTCCGGGGCGACGTTTGAATGAATCAGCTTGATCAGACTGTCCATCGACTGTTGTTTCCTGCCTCGCAGCGGGCTTTCTTCACTTCCGTACGTCAGTGCGACTTCCAGAACCATTCGAAAAGTCACCGAAACCACGGAATTATTAGAAGCCTGTGTCGTGCGAACTGGTCGTGACTCGGTCGAAACGCCTGCGATACACTGTTGCCTGCAAGCTTTGACTGACCTGCACGTCCGACGCCGCTCAGCGTGGCGAACCAGAGCAGAGTGCCCGTGTTTCGCCGTGCTGGATGCGCCGGTCAGTCACTTTCCGGTCCACGCCCGCCGCTAGCTGTTCACCTGAAACCATCGATTACGAATTTTCATCGTCGCCGAACGGCGTCTTTGAGTTTCGTGAATTCATTCGGAAAACGGAGTTTCCCGATGCTGACGCGTCGTTCGTTCGCCATCCTGACCCTCGCTTTGTCGATTCCGTGCGGATTGCTTTGCGCGCAGACGCCGACTCCCGAGTTCGCTTTGCAGTACCGCCCGGCTCAAAAAGACATTGAATACGACAGTCCGACCAAGGCTGATGTCGCTAAATGCAAGGTTGAGCTGGAGCGAAACGAACTGACATCCGGCTTCGCCGTTTTTGATCCAAACGGCCTGATTCTCCGTCGCTATGTTGACACTAATAAAGATCGATACATCGACCAGTGGCGTTACTACCGCAATGGCATCGAGGTTTATCGAGATCTCGACACAGACTTCAATCACAAGGCTGATCAGTCACGGTGGTTGAACACGGACGGCTCACGCTGGGGCATCGACAAAAACGAAGACGGTCGCATCGAAAAATGGATAGTTCTATCCGCCGAAGAGGCTTCGCGAGTGGCGATCTCTGCAATGGTTGCCAACGACGCGACACTGCTCGCGTCCGTCCTGGTGACGTCTGACGACCTGCAGAAGCTTGGATTGATCCAGGAGTTTTCAAGCCAGATTCTGCGAAAGGTCCAGGAGCCCGCCGCAGCGATGCGAACGGTGCTTGCCAAGTCGCGGACGCTTTCCAGCAATTCGAAATGGAATCGTTTCGACGGCGCAATGCCCGGTGTCATCCCCAAGGACGATGGCAAAGCGGCGGAAGACCTGATCGTCTATGAAGGGGCGATGGCCATTGTCGAAACGGCTGGGAAACACGGGTTTGTGCAACTTGGCGAGATGATCAGGATCGGCAATGTCTGGAAGCTGACTCAAGTTCCCCGACCGGCGGAAGGCGATTCGATCCAGGTCCAGATCGGCGGGATTCTGATGCAACCTGCGAATCCTGTTGGCGTTTCCACCGGCCAGGAACTGACGCCGGAGATGCAAACGCTGATCACTCAACTTCAGACAATTGATGAGAAATCTCCCCCGCAGAGCGCCAAACCGGCACAGCTGATTGATTACCTTCGCCAACGCACGGCGATTATCGAGCAGATCGTTAAGGCGTCTCGACCTGGACAGGAAACAGAAACCTGGACGAAACAACTGATCAACAGTCTGACTTCAGCATTGCAGGCTGGGGACAAGCCATCCGGCGTTCGTCTGAACCAATTGCTGGGTAGACTTAAGCAGGTGACACCTGATTCCAGCCTGGTTGCTTACGCCGAGTATCGGCAGCTCTTTGCCAGCTACAGTTCTGACATCGGAAAAGCAGCCACGACTGAACAGCAGCAGAAAATTCAGACAACGTGGCTGACCAATCTCAAAACGTTTGTGTCAAAACATCCGAAAGCTGACGATGCCCCGGACGCAATTCTTCAGCTTGCTTTGAACTCCGAGTTTGCAGCGAACGCTGCCGATGCCAAACAGTGGTATGGGCAACTTGTCAGCAAGCATGGTCAATCTCCGCAGGCAGTCCGTGCCGCGGGTGCACTTCAGAGAATGGGCTTGCGTGGTGAGCCGCTGTCATTGAGCGGCCCCGATCCAACCGGGCGAACGATCGGCGTCGCGAATCTGAAAGGTCGAGTCGTTGCGGTCGTGTTCTGGGCGACGTGGTCGACTCAGTTTGTGGCGGACGTCCCGGTACTCCGCGGTTTGTACGAACAATACGGAGACCGAGGCTTCGAAATCGTCGGTGTGAACCTTGATCAGGAACCGGCGGACGTCACAGAATTTGCCAAAGAAAACCGGATTGCGTGGGCAAGTATATTTCAGCCAGGTGGACTGGACGCTCCGCTGGCGCAGAAATTCGGTCTGGTCACAGTGCCGACGATCTTTCTCGTTGGGCGGGATGGACGAGTTCTCTCCAACGGGCTCACGATCAACGATCTGAAATCTAAACTGGCGGAAGCGTTCCGAAAGTAATTTCCGACCTGAACAGTTTCGTAAATCCGTGGTGCCTTGAGACGGCTCCTGGTAAAATCAAGTTCTTGCCCTTTTCGTCGCGCAGCGGCGTGGCTGCATTCACCAGCTAACTAACGACCGAGCAGATTCATGTGCGGAATTGCAGGTCTAAGCTGGCATCATCCTCAGCGGATTCCCAGTATCGCCGAGGTGCGGCGAATGGTCGACGTGCTGGCGCATCGTGGCCCTGACGATTCCGGAATTTACCACTCAGGCATTGGGCTTCTGAATGGAAACGCGAATTCTGATTCAAAACTTCCAGTTTTGGATCGCGGGGCGCTACTCGGACATCGCCGGCTTTCGATCATCGATCTCGCCGGAGGCCGGCAACCGATTTCGAATGAAGATGGTTCCGTCTGGATCGTGCTGAACGGAGAGGTCTACAACTATCGCGAATTGCGCAACGATCTTAAATCGCGCGGTCACCAGTTTAGAACTGAAAGCGATACGGAAGTCATCGTCCATCTCTACGAAGAGTTCGGTGATGACTGCGTGCTTCAACTTCGCGGCATGTTTGCTTTCGCGATCTGGGATGCTCGCAAGTCAAGACTGCTACTGGCTCGAGACAGGCTTGGTCAGAAACCGTTGATCTATCGACATCATGCGGGACGCGTGGATTTCGCCAGCGAGCTGAAGGGATTGCTGCAGCTCAAAGATGCCCGCCGTGAGATTAACCCGATTGCTGTCGATCATTATCTAACGTATCAGTACGTGCCGCACCCGACGTCGATTCTGAGCGGTTATGCGAAGCTGCCACCAGCGAACCTTGCAACCTTCGAAAACGGTAACTTGACTGTTCGTCGATACTGGACGCCGCCGTATGAACGGAGTGCGGCAAACTGTCAGGACAAGGTTCGGGCAAATACCTCTGCGCAAAAAGAGGTTGAGACGGAGCTTCGCGAAACTCTCACGGAGGCTGTACGCCTGCGGATGCGAAGCGATGTTCCACTCGGGGCATTCCTGTCGGGCGGCATTGACTCCACAATTATTACCGGGCTGATGCAGGAACTATCCGATCAGCCTGTGCACTCGTTCTCGATCGGGTTTCCGGTTGCCAGGTTTGACGAACGGACATTTGCTCGCGAAGCCGCAGAACACCTCGGTACAATCCACCACGAAAAGGTCGTCGAGCCGTCCGCATTGAGCATCCTGCCGAAATTGATCTGGCATTACGACGAGCCTCTGTCAGACAGTTCGGCGATTCCAATGATGTATCTCTCTGAAATGACGCGTGAGTTTGTCACCGTCGCGCTGTCCGGTGACGGAGCTGATGAACTATTCGCAGGTTATGACCGTTATCGCGCCGTGAAGCTGGCCGGTGTCTTCGATTATCTGCCGAAGCCAGTCCGCTCGCTGTTTTCTTCTGACCTTTGGCAACGTATCCCGGCGTCTGTCGAGCAAAAGTCATTCAGGCGAAGGTTAAAACGTTTTCTGGATGCGCTCGGCGAAGAGCCTCAACGTCGATATCTCAACTGGATCAGCATCTTTGATCGTTCGCGTCGGCGGGAGATTTATTCCGACAGTATGTTGGCACGACTCGGCGATGCTGACTCTGCGTCATTCCTTCAGAACGCGTATGCCGAATGCCCGTCTCGCGACTTTGTGACTCAGACCACGTGCGCCGACGTCTTGACCTATTTGCCGTGCGATATTCTTCCGAAAGTAGACATTGCCAGCATGGCGTATGGCCTGGAATGTCGCAGCCCGTTTCTCGATCACAGAGTCGTAGAACTGGCCGCAAGGATGCCGCTTAAATTCAAACGAAATGGCAAACAGGGAAAGCAGATCCTGCTCGACACATTCGGTGACTTGCTGCCGGCATCAATTCAGAGTCGCCCCAAGATGGGTTTTGGAGTCCCACTCGACAGTTGGTTTCGGAATGAACTGAAGCCTCTTCTGTTTGACGTGCTGCTTGATCAGAAGTCGCTGGAACGAGGGTGGTTTCGACCTGAGGCTGTCCGGAAACTTGTCGACGAACACGTGGCAGCGAAGTGGGATCACAGCTACCGTCTGTGGAATCTGTTGATCCTCGAACTGTGGCAGCAGACGTTTATAGATTCGACGGCGGTTCCCACCAGGCCGGCTTCTCTTTGAATCGGGACGCGGCGAACTCTTTCCGAAAGTAATGTCGATGATGATTCGCCTTTTGTTGATCCTGTTTGCGATTTGGATTCTGACCAGTTCGAATGCGAATGCGAATGCGGCTGGAAATGCCTTCGATATCCTCATTCGTCACGGTCGAATCGTTGACGGAACGGGCAATCCGTGGTTTCGTGGCGATGTCGCGATTACGGATGGACGTATTGTGAAAGTGGGGCTGGTTGCCGGAACAGGCGACATTGAAATTGATGCCACAGGCCTGGTAGTGGCCCCAGGGTTTATCGATATTCATTCGCATTCTGACTTGAAGCTGCTGCAGGACGGGTACGCTCAAAGCAAGATTCGACAGGGGGTCACCACAGAGATCCTTGGCGAAGGCAATTCGGCAGGCCCGCGGCAGAATCAACTGTCCCCGCAGGAATTCACCGTCAATGGCGAAATGAAGACCTGGTCGACACTTGGAGAATACTTTGACGTTATCGACGAGGCTGGAGTATCAGTGAACGTCGCATCGTACGTCGGATTGAACAACTTGTGGCGTTCGGTAATGGGCGAATCCTTCAGTGCGCCGTCGCCTGAGAACATACAGGCGATGAAGTTACTTCTCGACGAGGCCATGCGGGACGGAGCGCTGGGACTTTCAAGTCAGGTGATGATGCCGCCCGGTTCGCTGGCCACAACCAGCCAGTTGGCGGATTTGTGCACGGTCGTCGCGAAATACGGAGGAATCTATTCGTCGCATATTCGCAACGAAGGCGACGGGATTTTTGCATCTGTCGGCGAGGCGATCGAAGTTGGACGCCGCAGCGGAGTGCCCGTTGACATCATCCATTTGAAGATTGCGGACCAGAAGTTCTGGGGTCGGATGGACGAAGTCGTCAAGCTGATTAAAGTCGCAAGGGCCGAAGGACTTAACATTCAGGCGAACGTCTACCCGTACACGCGAGGTAACAATAATCTTGTCAGCATAATTCCTCCGTGGGCACACGAGGGAGGACGTCAGAAATTGCTGGAACGGCTGCGCGATCAGAACACGCGATCCCGGCTGAAACGCGAAATCGAGACCGGCGTCACCGGTTGGTACAACCATTACACCGCCGTCGGTCGAGACTGGAGTCGGATGCTCGTCAGTGCAAACACTTCATTTCGCGGCCTGACGATGGACCGGGTGATGGATTTTCGCACGAAGGGACGGAAGGACGTCGACTTGCTTGACGAATTGTTTGATCTGCTGCTTGAAGAAGGTGGCTCGGTCAGCACCGTGTTTGCTCACCACACCGAAGATGACATGAATCTCGCATTGCTGCAGCCGTGGTGTTCTGTTGGATCGGACGGTTCGGCTTACGCCGTTGAAGGCCTGCTTAGAATTGGCAATCCGCATCCACGCAACTTTGGAACGTTTCCGCGAGTACTGGGCGTCTATGTCCGCGAATTAGGATTGCTCCGGCTTGAGGATGCGGTCCGCAAGATGACGTCGCTAAGTGCTGCAAAGATCGGACTGCTCGATCGAGGTATTCTTCGAGTTGGCATGGCGGCAGACGTGACTGTCTTCAATCCAGCAACGGTGATTGACCAGGCAACTTACACCGAGCCATTTCAATACAACAAAGGAATTCAGCACGTCATCGTTAATGGCCAGCTCGTTCTGAAAGACACCGACCACACTGGCAGGAAGCCTGGCAAAGCGTTGCGGTTCTGCTCGCTCCTGGACTCCGACTAATCGACTACGAAAAACATCACAGCCGAACGACAGTCGGTGTGCCAAATTGTCGTGCTGCTGATTGTGTTATTTTCGGTCAGTTTTTGGATTCAAGTTCAAAACGGTATCCGGCACCGTGAACTGTGCGAATGATTCGAGGCGACTTTGGATCGACCTCAATTCGCTTGCGGAGCTGAGAAATGTGCTGGTCGAGCGTTCGACTGTTGGGGAAGTAGTCTTCGCCCCACGAGTGATTGAAAATCGTATTTCGATCCAGAACCTGACCGGCGTTTCGGTGCAGTAGTTCGAGAATCTGCACATCACGCAGACTCAATTCGACTGTCTGCTCGCCTCGGACGGCACGAAGTTCTGCTGGGAAAATTTCAATGTCGCTCATCGTGAATGAAGCAGCCGGATTGACGCCGCGCGCGACATGACATCGCCGCGTCACCGCACGGATTCTCGCCACGACTTCCCTGACGCCGAACGGTTTAACGATGAAATCGTCGGCTCCCAGTTCGAAGCCCACAACTTTATCGATCTCTTCTGACTTGGCACTGATGAAAATGATGGGAATGTCCGGGTGCGTCGATCTGATCGATCGGCAGACGTCGTAGCCGCTGCGTTCGGGCATCATGATGTCCAGGCAAACAAAGTCTGGAACTTCATTGGCGAAATGCTCAAGGGCTGCAGCGCCATCAGAGGCCTGGACGACCTGGTAGCCTTCAGAGGCGAGTATTTCCGCCAGGCCATGTCGTGTCAGCTCGTCGTCTTCGGCAAGTAGCACCTTCATGACTTACGGTCCTCTTCTGAAGCACGCAGTTCGACACAGAAACTAGCTCCTTTTGCGGAGTCTGTCATGCGAAGTTCGCCACCATGAAGTCGTGCCAGGTCGCGGGCAATACTTAGTCCGATGCCTGTTCCTGCTGGGTCTTCGAGCCGGCTCGAAACACGGATGAATGGTTTGAAGACTGCATGCTGCATTGCGATCGGGATGCCCGGCCCGGCATCTGCGACGATGATTGTGACTGACGTAGCTGTGCGACTGGTGGAAATCTTCAGCAGGCCGCCATCGGCCGCATACTTCTCGACGTTACTGATCAGGTTGACGAGGATTTGCTCGACGACATCGTCGTCGAGCGAAACTGTCTGTGATGCATCGAGCGTCAGTTCGGTAGTAATTGCCAACCGCTCCAGAGTTGGCGCAAACTGCTTGACAACTCGCTGTACCAGCTCATCCACAGATACTTCACGGTAACGCAGCACGAGGGCTTCGCGTTGCTGACGGCCGAATGTCAGAACGTTGCTGATCAACCTGCTGAGACGTTGACTTTCGGAGACAATGACACGCAGCCGGTCGGACGCTTTGTCGCCAGCATGCCCGTCAGGGTTGTCCAGGTCGTCAGCAAGCAGATCGGCATACATCCGAATGTTCGTAAGCGGCGTTTTCAATTCGTGCGACACTTGATTAACAAAGCTGACGCGTTGTGATGCCTGTCGTACTTCGCGGGAGTATTCACGCCAGAAGAATGTAGCGAGCACCGACAGAGCGACAGTGGCCGCGACGATTCCAGTGACAAGTTGGAATACGATTCCGCTGCTCTGTACAGCGATCAGGTTTTCGGGCACAACGGCTTGAAGACGCCACGACGCCAGTGGTGCCGAAACAGCAGAGTCCACTAAAGGAGAAGACTCTTCTGGCGGTTCATATTCGCCCCATTCATACACCGAATCGCCCATCGAATCGACGAGTCGAAACCGAGACGTCGATGCGGCAGGAATTTTGTCGTGCTTCTGGTTGACTGTTTCGGGTAATGCGGCAATCAGGTCTGCCATCCAACGCCCTCGCTCGACAAGCAGGCCGACGACGTTTCCGTCCACTCGCCGCTGCCAGTAGATCAAGTGAATGCCGCGGCCCCAATACCAGACGTGCCACCCTTCGGATGCTCTCGGTGGATGATTCGGCGCAGTTTCAGTCTTACCAGTCGTAGCAGCCTGACGCCGTTGATCGTAGTCCGAATCAGCTCGCCATGCGTGAATCAGATCTCGATCTCGAATAAGTTCCTGAGCTTCGTGCAGGAATTCTCTTTCATTGAGATTCAACTCCGTAGTCGGATCTGGATGAAGGACTGTCCCCGTGTGATCAAGGATGATGATCTGACGAACTTGCGGCGACTCACGAAGGAGTGCTCGAATATCAACAGGGTGATCTTCGACTTGCCGTGCTGTTTCGCTCAGTTCGTTCGACAGCGTTTCGAAATGCTGACTGATAATCCGGTCGATGTCACGAATCTGAACAGCAAAAACGTCTTCGAACTTTCGCTGCAGACTTACTTCGTCATCGCGCACAACGCGCATGCCAAGCCACGTCAACCCGGCCAGCGGCAGGACGACAATCAGTATCAAAAGGATAAGTGGTTTGACTCGCAGTTTTCCTGGTCTTTCGATAGGTGCTCACGCTTAGTCTTACATACGAAAACGACAGCGCGAGCAAATTTACTCGCACCGCCGTCAAACATTGTAACTTCAGGGACCGGTTTACTGCTTCGCCGCCTTCTTTGGAGCAGCTTTACTTTCAGAAGACTGAGCAGCTCTCTGCTTAGGAATCGATGGCTTCAGGTCGACTGCACCGTAGCTTTGCTGAGTGTCAGCCCGGTACTGCTCTAGCACCATTGCCTTTCGGGAGCGTCCCCATAAAACGCCGTCCAGATTTTTCGACTGGATCGTATTCAGATTGCAGGCTGCATCAAGTTCGACCGAGCCCAGATTAGTGGCGTACTTCTTCAAGTATTCCGCATTTCGAATCAGCAGTTGCCGAGCCGCCTTAATGTCTCCCTTGTCCCGAAGAATTGTCGCCGCTTTGTTCCGCTCATTGGCAAACAGCAGAACTCCCGCTTCAAGTACTTTCGTGTTCACACTGGAAGCGATGACTTTATCCGAGCTGCTGAAATTGACACTGGCCTTCCCGCTGAGCCGATCAGAAGCCAGTGTCAGCATGTTGTCATAGTCGACGCTGACCTGAGCGATATCTCGAGGTTTACCTTCCGGAGACGCTGGGACATCAACCTCAAGTACCAGGAACTTTTCCTGCTCACTGTAAAGCTGCGTCAATGTTGCAACTACTTTCTGACCGTTAATTTCCGCCTGATTGCCGAACACTCGGACAGGACGAACTCCCTTAGCCACTTCAATCGTGATCGCGACTTCCTGTGCAACCACCGACAGAACGGTGTTGAATTCTTTGTTGAACAACGCGGCGATCTGAGTCTCATCTTCGATAAAAACGTGATTGCCGCCGCTGTTGCCTGCAAGATTAACCATCAGGTCTTCGTTGTAGTCGAGCCCCAGGCCCATCGCCGTCACAGAGATGTTCTCTTTTTTGAGTGATGCTCCCAGCGATCCAAGTTCGCTCGGAGCGCTCGGGCCGACGTTGGCCATCCCGTCCGACAGCAGAACGATTCGGTTGACGTGTTCCCGATCTATTAACTTTCGTAACTCGGCAGCCGCTTTGCTCACTCCTGCAAAAAGAGCTGTCCGACCGCCGGGTTGCACCTGAGAAATCTTCCTGCAGACAGCATCCTTGTCAACCAGTTTCGTCGAGGGAACGAGTACTTCTACCGTTGAGTCGTACACAACCACGGAGACAATGTCATCAGCGTTCAGACGCCGTACAGCCTGAATAGCGGCCTGCTTCGCTTCGGCAATTTTTCGTCCGTTCATTGAGCCCGACTTGTCGAGGACCAGCGCAACATTTACAGGAGCTCGTCGACTCGTGACAGGCATCTTGAATCCGTTGAGTCCCACCTTAAGAAATGCCGACTGTTTCTCATCTGACTTTAGAACGGGATTCGACATCGCCACACTCAGAGCGACCTGACTCGCCTGAGCCGCTGCCGACAAGCAAATACTCAATGCGACCGCTGCTGCGATGGTTTGACCGATTCGTCTCATAACACACCTCCGGGATTTCTGGGACACTCTTCACCGGCCGTACAAGGACGGGAAGATGACAGTCAACGTCGGAAGGATTCCCACCGACGCGGTACGGCGAGTATTTCACTCTATGTCGGCAGGCGAGTGGTCAGATCACTGTCAGAAGTTTGTCAGATGTTTGTAAATTGTTCCGAACACAGCAGCAGCAGCTCCAGTTGTCTGGTTGCCGTCAGTTGGCAACCGCGACGAGCTTGTCTAATAAAACTCCGCAAATCCATAGCGGGAATACATTGGGATCGGGGCTGTAGCCCTTAACTTTCTAATTGTGATGCGAACTGTCAATTCGTCCATTCCGTGACTCCCATCGCGACGCCCAGTTCGTCCCACCAGGACGCTTCATTTGTTCAAGCGGCGAATAATTAATCGGCTGTGGCGAGCATTTGTCCGTACGATTCAGACAGATTGAATTCTGAACAAACTAGCTTTCGTGTTCGAGTCGCATCGACATCAAGGGTTGAGAACTTTTTTCGAGAACTTGTGGATCGGGTGTCGCCGCTTTGGAAATTTTGCGAGTTTCGGGAAAAGATTTCCGGCCCTTGTTTTGATGCATCAATGTTTGACGACGGTGTTGCCGGTGACGTCTGGATAATCATTCGCTGCGAATTAAAGCTGGTACGACAACGGCCGATACGACACCCACGGAGCGTGTATGATGCGGAATCGGAATGGTTTCACTCTGATCGAACTGCTCGTCGTGATTGCGATCATCGCGATTCTTGTGGCCCTGCTGCTACCGGCCGTGCAGCAGGCTCGCGAGGCAGCAAGACGCAGCCAATGCAAAAACAATCTGAAGCAGCTTGGTGTCGCCCTGCACAATTATCTCGACACACACAGCGTCATGCCTCCCGGAGCGACCATCGATTTGTCAGTCGGAACGACGGGCAACAACACGTCATGGGGCGTCCACGGGCGCATCCTGCCCTTCATCTCAGAATCTAATCTGGCCCAGGAAATTAACCTCAGTCAGCCGTGGGACTCACAGCTACCGATCAGCGGAATCAAGATAGGCACATTCGCCTGTCCGAGTGATCCAAAGAGCGACGTCGCTCGCGATCCCGGTTCTGGGCGGCCGATCCTTTACCCCACGACGTACGGTTTCAACTATGGCACATGGTTCGTTTTTGATCCGACGACCGGAGCGACCGGCGATGGTACTTTTTATCCGAACAGTCGTCGGCGAGACTCGTCCATCACGGACGGGATGAGCAATACGCTGGCGGCGGCCGAGGTGAAAGCCTGGACCGACTACACTCGCAACGGCGGGCCAGTTTCCACGGCGGTTCCTGCAACGATTGCTGATGTTGAAGCTGCCGTGGCGAGCGGTGCTCAATACAAAGGGACGGGGCATACGGAATGGCCAGATGGCCGAGTCCACCATACCGGAGTCACTGTCACGCTGACTCCGAATTCATTCGTTGGATATTCCGTCGGCGGCAAGATCGTCGACGCTGACTACAACTCCTGGCAGGAAGGACGCAACGGAGTGACCGGCAGTCCAACCTACGCGGCCATCACGTCACGCAGCCACCACATCGGCTCAGTCAACATTCTGCTGGCCGACGGCTCAGCACGATCAGTCGGCGACACAGTCGAACTGTCAATCTGGCGAGCCCTTGGAACCATCAACGGCGAAGAGTTACTCGGCGACTTCTGAACCTGCAGCAATAACCGTGGTGTGTGTCATAATCTCCGCTGCTTGCTTGATCCCGGCTTGCTCAAGCACCGGAATTCTGATGAATTCCTCACAATTGGCTCGTTTCTGGCGAGCTCAGCCGGCCGACTCGGTCATTGACCGATTTGACTACAAATCGTCTAACTGCCCTGATATAAGACGCGCCAGACGCCCGTCGAGTTCTTTTATTGTTTTCGCGAACAAACTCACATCGGTCGTTCTGCACCCGTAGTTCAGCTGGATAGAACGCCGGTTTACGAAACCGGAGGTCGCAAGTTCGAATCTTGCCGGGTGTACTAGACTTACGACAAATGGCCCTCTGACTTGTACCCAGGTACAAGTCAGGGGGCTTTTTTCGTTTCTGGATCGGATAGCCGTCTGACACGTCTGCGGAACTCCGCAAAAGGTGGTTTCGATGAGATTCAAATACTGAATATTCAGGGATCGGCAGAAATTGAATCGTCAGAAAGTTGTTTCTGTATTTCCCAATCCTTGCTGCTGCTTGCAGTTACGACTTTGGAGTCTTCGATCCACCGCTGCATTCTGAATGCGGTGCCCCCCTTGTGTCCCCGGCGAATGGGCAGTTATGTCGAGCAAAGCCGCTTGGCCTGCCTCAAGTCGCGAGTTGGGACGTTAAACAAGGGGAACGACTTATGTCGTCCAACACGAAAGCAGAAGGAACGAACGAAAAGGCAAAAGGACGCCGGCTGATCGAGGTCTTCAGCCAGATGCGGGAAGACGGGTGTGAATTCTTCCTGAGTTCACAACTGTGTCCGAACGTGAAGATTCCGGACGATGGATTCCAGCAGGAGTGGCCAGCGGACAGCCAACGGATTCAGGACTTGGTTATCTCGCTGTATTACGAGATGACCGGTGACCGAATCACGACATCGGAACGAGACTTTCTGATGGCATTACTTCGGGAGGAGTGTCGGAAAGGCGGGCGGCGTTACACCGAGGCTGAGTCTCAGGAGACGGACAAGGACGTCATCGTTCAGGCGGTTCTTTACCACATGAACGAAAACGGATCCTTCGCGGGTCGAACAGTCGATCTCGTGAAGGCTCTTTGCGAGGCCCAGAAGTCAGGTCAGATCTCCAAAGTGGAGTCCATCCCGGAATTTACGAACATCTTCAGTCGACGTCTTCGGCGGTTGGTCCCTGTCCTCAGGGGCTACGGCGTTGCCGTGACGATGGAGCACAAGGAAGAGGGAAGCCACTGTTCTCTTGAGCAACTCGATTCGTTTCAGAAAGAACCACTTGCTGACGATATCCAAGCGAAAGCGTCAGGCTCATCGTCAGGCGTAACGTCAAGGAAAGGCAAAGACTTACCGCCGGCTGACGATTCTGACGGTGAAAACCGAGTCGATCTACCGATTTCAAAAAGGCA
>CALGTK010000240.1 GCA_937904325.1 uncultured Planctomyces sp. | reverse complement strand
CTCACTGAACCACCACTTCGGCAGACCAACAATCGGAGTGCCGAACAGTATTGGGCACGTCCTCTTCACCGGTTTTTTGCTGCGCAGTTGAAATATAATCGGCGATGTCCCATGCATTGTTGACAGCAACAATCATCCTGACTTGCGGCCAGCATCATCAGATTGGGAGTTGGCACCACCCAGACCAGGCTCACGGTCAACGCTGTGAAACTCTAATGATTATGCCGGTCAGCAGATTCTGGCGCTGGAGGAAACCCACTAAGAATTTTATGAACGAGCGACTTGAAGTAGATCCGTCAACTTTTTGTCCATTAACGGCAGTGCGTATTCGAACGCTTGCCACAGTCGTAACTCCTGTGACAGCGCCACGTGTAACGGTTAGATGGAATGTCTCGCTGGCACGAGTTGCAATGATCGCTCACGTTAATCGGGTCGACTTAACCACTGCGGAAGAACCGATGCAACCACTGCAGTCGGTCAGTCCGCGTCTGCTGGCAAGGAAGCCGGTAGGGATTACTCCGAATCTGTGGACCGAATGATTCCGCAGTCGGAAACTAATCAGGAAGGAGCCGTTCGTGACTGTTCGTCCGTGGTTGAATGATTTTCGTGCGAAGTTGAGTCGGGCCGCGTCAAAGCACAGTCGAAGACTTCATCGACTAGATCGATCAGTCTTCCAATTCTCACACGGTGAAACAGGGCACTCGCTTGAGAAACTGGAAGACAGGACTCTGCTGGCAGCATCGGTACTGTTTGGATCCGGTGAGCTGCAGATTCTTACCGACGCCGACGAAACGGTACTCGTTCGGGAAAACCCGACAACCCCCGGTCGGGTCGACGTTCAGATCGGAACGAGCTTCTCACCAGCTACGACGGCACCATCACTGCCCAATGTGGTGGCTACTGATGTCACCTCGATTGTGCTGATCACCGGCTCGGGCAATAACACGATTGACTTGAGCGGAGTCCTGGCATCAGCGTTTACCGGCCTGACATCCATCAACGTACAAGGCGGAAACGGCAACGACGTGATCATTGGTAGTCCTGATCTGGCCACGCTGATTGACGGCCAGGACGGCGACGACTCAGTCACAGGCGGAACAGCCAACGACACGATCATGGGCGGAGATGGCGACGATACAATCGCAGGTCTGGGAGGTAACGACAGTATCGATGCCGGCGACGGCGACGATGTTGTATCGGGCGATGACGGAGACGATACGATTCAGGCTGGCGACGGCGACGATATCGTCACAGGCAACCTGGGCAACGACAGTATCCTTGGTGGCGACGGTCTCGACAGCCTGTCCGGCAACGAAGGACTTGACACGCTGAACGGCAATTCTGGCGCTGACACAATCAGCGGTGATGACGGGGTCGACTTCATCCTTGGAGGCGGCGGCGCGGACCTGATCAGCGGAGGTCTCGAAGGCGACACCATCATCGGTAACTCAGGTTCTGACACAATGTCAGGTGACGACGGAGCGGACTTTGTCGACGGCGGAAACAGCAACGACTCTATCGCGGGCGGTGAAGGCGATGACACACTCAACGGGATGGCCGGTGACGATACTCTCGATGGTGGCGGTGGCGACGACACCATCCTTGGCGGCGACGGAGGAGACCTTGCGTTCGGAGATGGGCCCGATGTCAACATTGTGACATTTGGCAACGACGTCATCCGAGGCCAGGCCGGCAATGATACGCTGCGAGGAACACTCGGGGCCGACACGATCGAAGGCGGCAACGGCAACGACGAAATTCAAAGCGAGCTATCGGAGAACCTGCCACCGCCAATTCCGCCAGCACCGGTCGCTCCGCCGCTTCCACCTGCTCCACCCTTCGTAACGCAGTTTGACTCTGCCGTCTCGACGGGTGGAACTACTGATCTGGGCGCATCGGCAGTACTGACGGTTGGAACTGGCGACCTTTCGATGGCGATCACCGTCGACGCTGCAGGACAGCCTACAACAACACTATACGACCCGGCCGGCCCGCTGGGGCCAACTGACCCTAGCTTCGGTTCGAACGCCAACTTCACCGGTATCATCGTTGACGGTGGGGCAATCGCACAGCTTGACGCCCAGGGCGCCAGCGTTCTGGGAACGGCGAGTGACGTAAACAGTACCTTCGCGCAGTCGGGCCTGAACTTCTCGTTGATTCAGCAGGTTGAACCACTGCAGGACACTAACTCCACGACAATTGGTGCATTGTTCAGCCAGACCTACGGTGTGACAAATCCAACAGGAGCAACAGTCACACTCGAATTCCTCCGCGGCACGCACTATCACAGCAGCGATTTTGGTTCATTCGGCGGAGTCTTGAGTGCAGGCGGGCGCCTTTTCGACGCCAGTGGCGTCGAGATTCTCGTTCAATCAAACATGCTCGGCGACGTGGACACCGTCGGGACGATTACCGGAATTACTGGACTCTCTGGCGACCCGGTCCCAACAGACCGCTTCGAAGTAGACAGTCGTCCCGGCAGCGTCGCCACAATTTCGCGGCCGCTCAGTGACATGGTCTTCAACGATCCTGACCTGGACGGGTTTTCGAATTCCAGCCAGGACGTCGGGCTAAGCCTGCGGTCGGTGTTTACGATTCCAGCAGGTGCCACGGTCCAGTTCACCCAGCATCTCTTCTTTGCTGATGCTGCACCGGCCGCTGTCGGCGGAACAATAAATATTGCCCCTGTCGCCACCGATGACGCGGTGAGTATATTTGCGACACCCGTAACGTTCATACCCGTGACTAACGACACGGATGCGGACGGTGTTCTTAACTTTGCCAGCATCCAGATTGAGACGCAACCAGCCAACGGAACGGCAGTCAGTCTCGGCGATGGTCGCATCACCTACACAGCGAACCCCGGCTTCAGTGGCGTCGACACGTTTACCTACTCGATTGCCGATGATGGAGGTGCAAGAAGTACTCCAGCAACGGTATCCATTACGGTCATCGAAGACGCAGACACAATTGGAGATTCACTCGACGGTGGACTGGGTGATGACACGATCATCGGCGGAGCAGGTAACGACTTCATCAACGGTCGCAGTGGCAACGACAGCCTGTCTGGAGCACAAGGCAACGATACACTTCTGGGGGGAGCTGGTAACGACTCACTCAGTGGCGGCACTGGTAACGACACTCTCGATGGCCAGGGTGGAAATGACATCGTCAACGGAGACGAGGGTGAAGATGTCATCGTCTTCGGTGGAACAGGCGATGGGCTGGATACTGCCGACGGTGGTTCGGGGTCGGACACCGTTAGTGTTAGTGGCACTTCCAACAACGATTCCTTCACCGTTTCCCAGGACACTCAGGGCCTGCTGACTGTCAGTCAGGGTACGGCAACTATCACTGTCGACCCAAGCTCCATTCAGACAGTTCTTGTCAATGTGTTGTCAGGCAACGATGTCATCGGGGTGGAAAATCTGGATCGAGTTGGCCGCATCGTGCTGGTTCTCAATGGCGGCTTCGGGAATGACTTCATCGACGCCGGCGGACGCGACACTGGCAGCGTTATTCTCGAGATCAACGGTGACGCTGGAGACGACACCCTGGGTGGAGGTCTTCAGGACGATCGAATTCGTGGCGGAATCGGTGATGATTCACTGGTCGGAGGTGAAGGCGAAGACACACTGTCCGGCGGCGATGGGCAGGATATTGTTGCAGGGGGGATTGGAAACGACCAGATTCTTGGAGACGCCGGCAATGATACTCTGTCCGGAGAAGACGGAGACGATGTCATCGACGGTGGTCTCGATAGCGATGTCGTAACAGGCGGCAACGGCAACGACACTCTTCGCGGCAACTTCGGTGACGACGCATTGAATGGCATGGCTGGAGACGATTCCATTCTGGGATTATCAGGGCGTGACACGCTCGCCGGAGGTTCCGGAAATGACACACTCGACGGCGGACGGAACGACGACCGTATCCGAGGCCAGGGAGGCAACGACATTCTGCGTGGCGATCACGGTGACGACTTCATCACTGGTGACGCAGGCAATGATGAGATCATTGGAGAAGATGGCGACGACACAATCATGGCCGGTGACGGAGCCGACGGAATCGCTGGTGGCGACGGCGACGACTTCATCGAAGGCCAGGGAATGAACGACACCATCACCGGTGGAGACGGCAACGACACGCTCCGAGGCGGTGGTGGCAACGACACAATCCTCGGCGAACAGGGTGACGACGTCATCAACGGAAACTCCGGAACGGACACAGCTGCAGTCGGTGAAGGAGCTGACCCGGCAACAACCGACGTCGAAGTCATCGACGAAAGCTTCGTCCTTGATTCCGAAATGATGATGAATCTCGACGGCGTTTAACCACTAACATCTACTGAAGAATAAGAGCCCGATTCGGAGTTGCCGAATCGAGCTCTTTTCGTTCTGCTGCTGTCACCACCCTGACTTATCTCAGTGCAAACTTCTGAATTCACATCGATGCCAGAGCTGCTTGACATAACCGGTTACCAGTCGGCAATAAAACGATTTATCGTTGGGCACACCGTCAAACTGGTGACCGTGCGGAGCCCGTTCCTCGTTCGTACTTTTGAGCCGAATCTGATGCCGAGTACTGGGTGCAAAGTGTTGGACATCCGCCGGCTCAGCAAGTGAATCGTCTGGCAGATGTCGAACGGCTCATTCACCGCATTTCACCTGATGAATGTCGGACGGTTTCACTGGAAAAAGGCGGGGACGCGTCCGACTCGCAAATTAATTCTGGCGGCATTCGACTTTGAACACGGCACGTTGATGCTGACCAAATCTGGAACAAAAAAAGCGGGCAGCGCTGTATATGGTCGATGACGAAAATGGTCTTACTGAACACGACCGCGGCGGATTCGAAGTGCTGAATTGCTCGTTTGGCATCGTTGTCCGACCCAGCGTTGCTGTCACGGTGATTGTTCCACCCTGCCCTGCTACTGCCTCATACAGACTGACAGCAGCCGCGAGCGGCAATCCAAGCCAGTAACCAAGTTTCAATTTCAGCCGTTGCCGCATCGACAGATTCTGAACGACCGGATGTTCGCCACCTCGATGCAGCAATGAGTAAAGTGAATTTCGCGGCGTGCCCGAAACTCGGTTGAGAATGCTCTGCAGCCAGCCGAACGAGTTCTGCAACATAGCCATGTGCCGCACGGACTCGTAATGAAATTCGTTGCTGGCCAGCAGACGCTGTAACGTTTCTGGTGTGAAGTGGTAGAGGTGCCGTGGCAGGTCGAGGTGAAACCAGTCATTGGCTGTGCGCTGCGACTGAAGGCTTCCGAAATTCGGTACGGCCAGAATCAACCGACCACCCGGCCGCAGGATTCGTCGAATCTCAACCAGTGTCTGTTCGGGATGCGGAAGATGCTCGAGGACATGCCACATGATGACGGCATCGAATGCGTTCTCTTCGTAGCCGGCCTTTGCCAGCTCCGGTGCAATTCGAATCTGTGCTCCAGGGTCGGCGCCGGATGCGGCTTCGTGAGTGATTTCAACCCCGTGTGCTTCGTGGCCGAGATCGAGCAAGGCCCGCAGCATGACACCTCGGCCGCAGCCGATATCCAGAACTTTCGATCCGGATGGCAGATCGCCAACAAACGATTTGACTCGCATCTTCGCGCCTAGTCGCACGCCATGTTCCACCAGTGGTTCAAACTTGGCGGTTGGTTCACCGTAATATTCAGCCGGGTAGAACGATTGAATCCGGTCAGAGTCCGGCATTGGAAAGATTGAGCCGAGGCCGCAACTTTCGCATTCAACAAGTTCTTCGGAAACTCCTCCGATCGAGTAGAGGCGCCGGGCTGACGTCGAGTGACACGCGATGCAAGGCGATGTCCGAACACGCGAATCATCACCAATCAGACTAACGGCCGGGTGTTCCGGAATATTAAACGTGTCTGCATGATCTGATTCCGCGTCGTGGATGAGTTGCTCGATCGACTCGATCTCGGCCAAAGTATCTTGTGGCCGCCGAATTTGAGATTGCCCCTTGCTGGTGGCTGAAGCCGCATGGCCAGCTGCCTGAACAACGGCATCGACATCTCCGGAAGAAAGTTGCGTTTCAGGAGTGCTGAGCATGGTGTCTGCTTTCGGACATGGAGTTCGACACTGCAAACATAGGTCGAAAGAAATACCGAAACGGGATCTGCCACGGAAATGACAGGTAATTCTGGACACCGGTGTCAGGCTGTTCGGTTTATGCAGGCTTTATTCACAACCGCCTCGTCAGCATTTACCAACCACACCTGAAGAATCTGGACCACGAATGGACAGTAAGAAGCACAAATTCCGGTCACTCTTCTGAATTCGATTACCCGAACCCTTAAGTGTTTATAAGCACCCATAAATGATCGATTACGCGAAAGCTGTGGTAGCCCATCACTGATGGACACCTGACGTATTTCCTGGAAGCCGTCATGCCAAAGAAATCGAAGCAACCACGTCGTTCATTCAATGCTGAATTCAAGCAGGCCGCAGTCGATACTTGTCGTTAAGCAAGGGTACTCTTTTCAAGGCGGCAGCAGATGCCGTTGGTATTGCCGTGAAGAGTCTCAGAGACTGGCACGAGAAGCTGGCTCGGGAGCCCGAACCATGCAGTGACGACGCCTCGCCGCTGGTCAGTTCAGCTCTTCGTAACGCCGTCGAATTGCGAAAGCCTGACACGAACGGCCTGCTTCATCACAGCGACTAAGGTTCGCAGTGGACCAGCGACAACTACCAGCAGGCTCTGAAAACTCTCAACATGACCTGCTCGATGAGTCGCCCCAGTCGAGCATCACGCGGGATACTGCTACGACAGCGCTGTCATGGAACGTTTCTTCTGGTCGCTCAAGCATGTGTGGACAAAGTTCGAATCCTTCGACAACATCGCCCGGCCACGGCTCAGCGTAACTACCAGTACATTGACACTTTCTACAACTCAAAGAGAATTCATCAGACCTGCGGATACAGAACTCCCGACGAATTCAAAGAACAGCACAGAGCAAAATCAGCCGTCTAAGAATTAATTTCAGATGCGCACTCCAAGTGGGTAATCGCAGACTGATCGCGAGCGTTCATCAAAGAGGGATTATGAATCCGTGCTGTCTTCGACTGGCGAAGCAGCACGGATTATTTTTTCGGCCCAGTCGACAATTCCGACGACGAAGATCGCGGTAACGACTCCGGCACAGTCGGCGACGGCGTCCATGATGTCCGGGTGTCGATTGATGATTGAGATCCCCTGAGTGATCTCGTCAAATGCTGAATAAAGGCTGGTCATCGCAGCCAGAATGACCGTCTGCCTCATCGTCGGCCAGGCTTCGTGAACAATCCGAATCCGAACTGCCAATACGAGGTACAGCCCGAAATACGCAGAGAAGTGTAGAACTTTGTCAGAAACATGC
>CALGTK010000239.1 GCA_937904325.1 uncultured Planctomyces sp. | reverse complement strand
CATGACCGACATGCAGCAGGATCGGAAGTCGGCCGAGCAAGCCATTGAACTGCTCGAAGGCTACCGCGAATCCTGGGTCGAACTGAACAACCAACTGGCTGCCGCTATTTGAGAGTCACACAGTCCGCGCTGCGAATGTCACCTGGAGAACAGTACGTCCTGAAGAATTCAGAAACCGGCGGCGCGGCCGTGTTTGCGAGTGTCGCTGGCGGCTGCCAGGCCCGCGGCGGTTCGTCGAGCTGCTTGAGAAACGGCCTGTCTGTCCCGCTTTGCCGTTTTGTGACCGAAACGCTGCAGCTTTTCGGCGACGGTCGTGTCAAGCGGTGATTCAAGCAGCAGCGTTTCGGGCAGCCATTGATGGTGAATGCGTGGCTTACTGAGAGCGTCAGTCGGCGACATCCTGAACCGAGTCATGTTGAGCAGCACCTGCAGCGTCGAACTGATGATTCTCGGACCACCGGAAGCTCCAGCAACGAAGACGGCTTTGCCATCTTTGACAAGAATCGTCGGTGACATGCTCGACAGTGGCTTTCGTCGAGGGCCGACCGCGCTGGCTTCAGACTGAATCAGGCCGTAGGCGTTGGGCTTGCCGGGTCGTGCGGCGAAGTCGTCCATTTCGTTGTTCAGGACGATTCCAAAATTCGGATCAACTTCCCAGCTACCGAAGCCCGTGTTGATCGTTTCTGTACAGGCGACGGCGTTGCCATCGACGTCGATGATCGAAAAGTGCGACGTGCCGCCATCGTTAATCGGCAGATACCGCCCGTAATCTTTCAGCGGTCGCGTCCTGGTAAGGTCGATCCGTTCGCCAAGCTTCGCTGCGTAAGCAGCGCTGGTCAGACGCGATACGGGGATGTCGGTAAAGTCGGGATCACCAAGCCAAGTGGCTCGATCGGCGAACGCATGCTTGAGCGACTCAGTGAGCACGTGAATGTACTTCGGCGAGTTGTGACCAAGACTTTCCAGTCGCCCATGCAGTTTGTTCTGCTCGAGCCATGTCAGGATGTTGAGACTTTCGATGATCGCCACGCCGCCGCTCGACGGAGGCGGCATCGCCACGATCTGCATCCCGTCAAAGTCGCCGGTCAGCGGGCGACGCTCCACGACATCCATTCGCCGGAAATCTTCCATGGTAAGAATGCCACCACGGCTCTTGAGATGCGAAACAATGCTCTCGGCAATCGGCCCTTCATAGAAGCCATCGACTCCTTCGCGAACCAACAGCTCTAAGGCAGGCAACTGCGGCGAATACCAGAGTCGCGGTGTTCCGGTGCCATCAGTATCCGGCAACTCGCCGTTGCCAAGGTACTCATTCCAGAGTCCAGAGAAATCTTTGCGGTGTTGTCGTACCGACTGAATCCTGCTTCGGCGCAATGACAACTCGTGAGCGTCCAGTGGCACGCCGTCTTTCGCAAAGCGAATCGCCGGCTGCAGAACTGTGCTCAGTGAAAGCGTGCCGTATTTATTTAAAGCGTGACACAAACCTCGAACATGCCCCGAGACAGCGACAGCAAGAGCCCCTCGGCGGCTGGCTTCGCTTCCGCCTTCGGCGTACATACCTCGAGTGGCTGCCAGCGGCGCACGCTCGCGATAATCCAAAGCGATCGACCGCTGATTCTTCGCATCCCAGATTACCATGAATCCGCCGCCGCCCATGCCGGAACTTGCCGGCCGCAGCACGGACTGAGCAAACCCAACAGCCACTGCTGCATCGACGACATTCCCTCCCTGCCGCAGCATCTCGACACCCGCCTCGCTGGCCAGCGGGTGGTCAGCGGCTACAGCGGCGTTTTGCCATGTATGACTCGTCGATTCGGCCTCTGCAGCCAGCATTAACTGCTGATCAGACAGAATGCTGCCGGACAGAACCGTCACTAGCAGCGTGGTCGCCCTAAATCTCATCACCGAACTCCCAGACAAAGGTTTCAGCATCCGCATGACGTGCCCCATTGAGCGTTCGATACATTAACAACACGTTCCCGGCATGTGCTCCGAAACATGTCCGGCTAGCAAATTCTCGATGTGGATGTTAAGCAAATGCTGGTAAACACCTTGAAACTGGTGAACATAATGCTGCCAATCGGTGATTCCCGCAACGACTAAAACAGCCATGAAACCTTTCGAATGATGACGAAGAGACGATGTTTCGCCGCGAGTCAATCAGGCCGTGGTCGCGTTCCTGTGAATTCTTCCGGACGATTCTCGACAGTAGTAAATACCGTTTCGAAAACACCGACTCGAAATACGCCGACGTGAGTAGTCCTGCAAAACTGCACACGAAAATCACTCCACCAAAACTCGATCTCACTAGAACTTCCAAGTTCATAACGGGACGGCCCGAATGCCAAGTACGGCTTCGTCAATGCAGCGGCTGAAAGTCACGGTGGTCTCCAATGAGGGAGAACTGCTTTTCCAGCAGGAATTTGGGCCGCCAGACACGGTATCGATCGGCCGGTCGTCGGAATCCGATATCGTCCTTAAAGACAAGAGCGGAAAGATTTCGCGTTGTCACGCGGTATTGCTTCACGATGGCGTGTGCTGGGAATACTACAACCTCGGCGTTAACGGCACGTACGCCAACGGCGAGCAGGTGGGCACACTCATCATCGAACGCGGCTCGGTCGTGAGACTTGGCAAACGAGGCCCGCTTCTGCAGTTCATGCTTCAAGATCCGGGAGCTCGTCAGGACAGGGAGTCACAAGTCCTTGATGAAGCTCCGACCGCGTCGTATGAAGCAAGTACTGTCACTGGAATCATCCAAAGAGTTCGTATCGGTGACGAGGTCGCTGCTCAGGAATTATGGAATCAATACTCGGAACAGATCATCGAGGTCGCTCGACATAGCCTGAAAAACTCGTCTCGACGTGTGCAGGACGAAGAAGATGTGGCTGGCATAACCGCCGGAGGATTCCCGGAACTCGACCATCGCGACCAGTTGTGGAGACTTCTGGTGGTCATTACGACTCGCAAAGCGGCGGCGATAATCGAAAAGGATCCTCGCCAGAAACGTAGCAGCGGAGACGTTCGAGGCGATTCCGCGGTCATGTCTCGCGAAAACGAAGGCGGCGTCCAGGGTAGTTTTGACCAGTTGGAGTCGGAAAAGGTGCCGCCCGACATCGCCATAGTCGTGGCTGACCAGACACGACAACTATTGGGCTCATTGCCTGACGAGACGTCGCAGCTAATCGCGGCTCTTAAAATTGATGGGTTCACTCACCAGGAAATCGGCGACCGCCTGAGCATTAATACTCGTACAGTTGAGCAGCGACTCAAACAGATTCGAGAACTCTGGCAAAAGATTCTTGACGACGAATGACTTGGCCGTGCCGACCGCATCAAGCGACTTAACGTCAGGATTTGCCTCTCGATTCGTAGAAAGTTGCAGCGGACGAGACTGGAATCCCGATCAGAGACCATCTCACTATCCTGATTCGGCACACTCGGGGCTTGTTGATGGTGCACTCGAGTCGCCGGACGGCGACGATTGAGATTTTCGTTGCATCAAAATGACATAGCCACAGGCTGCACAAGTTGAATCGCCGGTGGGATCTCGCTACTCTTTCGCGTTCCTTCGCACCCGGTTCTGCGAAGAATCTGTGTAACACATTGCAGCTAAACAGGCTACGACGATTCTTCGTAGCATTTCTGAACGATACATCTGCGTCTGATTAAGGTAGAGAAACGTGCCGCTCATTACCCAGAAAACTTCGATGGCGAAGAAGGAAGAGACAAGCCCTGACTGGCTTGTTCTTGACGCCGACGGCCTGATTGTTGGTCGAATCGCGACACAAATCGCGACTGTCCTGATGGGAAAACACAAGGCTCACTACACGCCGCACGTCGACTGCGGTGACGTCGTTATTGTGCTGAACGCCGATAAAATTCGGTTCTCAGGAGCTGAAGGCCGGCACCCGACGCACCCATATTACACTTCTAAGATGGAAACGCGGACTTACGAAACGTACTCGGGATATCCGAGCGGTCGTAAAGTCACAACAGCCGCCAAACTGCTGGAATCCAACCCGGAAAAGATTCTCCACGAAGCTGTTCGCCGAATGCTCCCGAAAAGCAAGCTCGGCCGTCACATGATTAAGAAGCTTCGACTGGTTTGCGGCACTGAGCATGAGCATCAGGCTCAGAATCCGCAGCCATTCCCGGAACACTTGCTGCCAAAGCCCTAAGGTAGCTTCAGCCTCATGATGCATGAGACTGAAGTAATTAAATATTGCAGCGGCTGTTGTCTGGCCGACTGACCCATAAATCAACAGCGACATCAAGCCGAACAATCAAACGGCGACAATTTGATGAGCAGGAATCATTGATGAGCACGGACACCCCATCCCCGGAAGACGTCACCCCGGAAGCAACTGAAGAAGTGGCTCCCGTCGAAGAAAATCTGACACCGGAAGAAGAGTTGCAGGCAGCAACTCCGGAAGCACCTGGCGATGAGCCAGTCGCTGCAGCAGAGCAACCTGCAGCAGAGCAACCTGCAGCAGAGCAACCTGCAGCAGAGCAACCTGCAGCAGA
>CALGTK010000238.1 GCA_937904325.1 uncultured Planctomyces sp. | reverse complement strand
ACTGCGTGGTAACAGTTAACAAGACCGTACATCGAGCCGCGCAGAAACTGGTTGGGCCGCTGCGGTCGTTCGCCGGCAGATTCCTGGAGCAGCGTGGTACTAAAACGAGGGTTGGCAATGTAAGAAGCCGCGATACCATCGATGATGATAGGTTTGAGGGCCTTCTGTGCGGCCGCCTTTTCGTTTCCAGACGGATCGGCAGTTTGCAGGGTGGTCGTGTGTTTCGGTCGAGGTGCGAGTGGAAGTGGTTCTGCTGTGCCGCCGTGCAAACCAACCATCGCGCGGCCAAGACTATCGCCAATCAGCATGTAAGTCGCGGCATTGCGGTTGTAATGGTAGTCCTGGTTCGTGGGCGATTCGTCGACCTCTACGCCAGAAATCACGCGTATCGACGGAAGCCACGGTACCGGCAAACTCAGGATGCTGCTGCGCATTGCCGACCGCCAATTGTGCTTTAAGGATCCTCTCGAATTTATCCGCCATGTTATGCCCGCCGAATCCGACTGTAGCGACAACAAAAGGCAGCTTCGGCTGCTTGAATTCCTTGCGGACATCGTTGATCAGATTCACCAGATGCTTTTCGTATTCCGCAATCGCCTGGTCGGAGAAGCTGTCTTTGTGTCCCTGGAACCAGGCACAGCCAGCAATCTTGTAGCCCTGACCTTTGTAACCGGGAACGACCTTTTCGATGTTGTCGAGTGTTTTGCGCACACCCTCGACCATCAGCCTGTATTCAGCTGACTCAAACTGGTTGTCCGGATCGGTCCGACCGCTTGCAGGCGGACGGAAATCGAAACTAAGTGACCGATTCCCCTGAGCCGTCTTGATCAGCAGCACCTGTTCATCATGGAACGTACCCAGTACATGCCCGAATCCGAGTTCCGGACCGATCGACTTGCCATTCGATGTGGCACTCAACGGCGAACCTTTGCCGTCCGGTGCAATACGCGCTTCCTGAAAATAAACGTCGTTGCGAACCGACCAGTGCCCGTCGTTGTCAACCAGCCACGGAAACTTGCCTTCGCGTTTGGCGACTGCTTCGAGATCGCCGTTACCGAGCAGGTCTGTCTTCTGCAACCAGAACCGCGGCGGCGTTCTCTTGATTCCGGAGATCCTGAACTTGTACCGCTGACCTGGCTTGAGAGTGACGTTCTGTTTGATTGCCTCGCTGCTTGAGTTCCGCCTGTAGACTTCCTTGCCGTTGATTTCCATGACGCACATTGAATTGTCGGCGAATCCACAGTGCAGCTGATAGACGCCGTGCTGCGGTACCTCAAACTGTCCGTCGGCAACCGGTTCATCCGTTGGTGTACCGTCCAAAAGATAGACATTCAGCCGCGAGATCTTGTAGTTACCAACTTTATAAACCTGGAACGGCTGGTTCGGGACGGACGGATCCGAGCTTAAATAAACACCGGAGTAGACATTTTTCGCTCCGCTGATGTTCCCCAGCCCGACCATGTTCGACTGCCCGGCGAGGATGTAGACCTTGACCGGCTTCGTGGTACTTCCGGATTCACCATCCGGGTCAGGTAATCTGGCGGGTACGTCCGCAGCATACGCAGGGATGCTGATCAATACAGTCGCTGCCAGGGCAATCATTGCTTGCATCGTATTTTCCGTCGCTTGTCTGATGTCTCGTAAAAGTGGCGTTGTTAATTCTTAGTTCGACTCAACACGTACAGTTTTGATTTCCAGCCCAGCTTGTTGCGCGTGCTGAATCCACCCGCTTCGATAAACAGGTACTCACTGCCGTCGAGCATCTTCGGTGTCATCTTAAGTGCCTGGTACCGGTTAAGATCCATCAGCCTGTCGGCCGACCAGATCCAGGTTGAATCATCCGTCGCCCCGCCATTCTGAAATGTGATCGCTGAGAACGGCGGACGGTTGGGTCGCCTTAACCTCTTCGACGGATCGAACTCAGCGATCTCCGCAACTTCGCCGACGACATTCCATTTCCCCAGAACTTTCATGTTCGATTTGAACCTGCCGTTGTACCGAAACTTCCGGGCACCGGCCTGCCGTTCTCGATCATCGGGATCCTGAGCAGCCTGCCACTCGGACGACAGCATGGAGACGATCGTGGCCGACTTGTGGAGCAGATCGTCGCCCATCGGGGGTAGTTTTTGTTCTTCGAGGTGTAAGCTGAACTTGCCCTGGGAAACTCGCGAGGCCGGTTTGACTTTGTACTTGTCATTGAACCGGAGAAAGGTCATCACCGCGACGCATACGGCGCCGTCTTTAAAGCTATCCATGAATTCTTTGGTGATGTACGCGCCCTTAGGAAGGCCACCCGCGCCTCGACCGTTACAGGTCGTGGCTTCGATCAAGGGCCTGCCATTGATGTAGATAATGTGCCCGCCGCCTGAACCGACATGGTTGCCGTCATTGACCCGAAGGCGGTAACGGTGTCCGGGTTTGATCGGTGGAACCTCAAAATGTTGACGCAGAAGCAATACTTCCTTTTCCCACAAGGTGTTCACCTTAGTTGCGCCATAACAGCCAGGCCCGATGCAGCCTGCGCTACATTTATGAATCGGGCCCTTCGGGATCTTACCCAGATAGTGGCCGAAAGGGCTTTTGCCCCACTTGAATTCTCCCCAGTTATTTGCGTCATTGGCCTCGAAGCCAGTTTCGAACCACGTGTCCATGTCCCTGGGCATGGTCACCTTGCGGTAACGCGTGATGAGTTGATCAAAAGGTATCTGCTCGGAAGGAATCGGGTCGAAGCTGTAGTAGGTCCACCTGGCGTTACGCAAATCCATAAACATGTGCCAACCAAACTCATCATGTCCGGCCCGGTCATAGAGGGCCACAAGCCCATCGACGGCATCTCTTGATCCGCCGGGATAGCCCGACTGAACTTCGGCAGCAGCGAGTTGCCGTAACTTCGCCCGGTTGCGGCCAACGTATTCAGGAATCAGTTCCTCAGTAATGACTGGAGTGATCGCCCCTTTGAGTTTCGGACCAAACTGGCTGGGGTCTGCATTCAGGAAGAATTCCTTGTAAGGCAGGATCTCGCCGGGGTGTCGGTCGCGTGCCACTTCGTAGAGCACATCCAGTCCACCAGGCACGTCGGCCAGCGACTCGGCAATGAATTTCAAGTGAGCGTCAAACGTCGAAGTGACATTCTGCCCACCCCGGGCCCGCTTCACACCGGCGAAGCCCGTGAACGACTCTTTCAGCGTTTCCTTCGCCAGTCGATGCACCGCCGGTCCGGCCTGCTTGATCCGAGCCCGAATCCCAGGCATCAGGCCCGCCGTGAGAGCAGTTCGCTGGTTATGCCTGACCAGTTCGCCGATCGGTGGCATTACCTGCTGACAGGTCCTCTCGTCCGCGACGACAGGAGTCAGTGCCTGGAGCGCGGCGTTCTGTAACCACCACTCCTCGTGTTGCAGGTAAGGCAGCAGCGAGTCAACGTGCGGCACGATCCAGTCGGCAGGGGCGTGACCAATGACCTGCAGCGCCGGGTCCTTAACCGACCATGCTTCCTGATCGTCTTTCACGGCATCGATCGCCAGATCAAATATCGCCCGGTTGAGCACATCAACCCGCTTAACGATTGCCGAAAACATGGCGCGGCGTACTCGAGGATCTTTGTGCCGCAGGAATTCCAGCACCAGTTCATGACGCACGGTTCCACCGGGTGAACGCCAGCCAATGTAGCCACTGTCTATGCCCAGTACTTTGTTGGCAGCGACGAAGCGGATATTGTGATCCTGGTGGTGGATGTAGCGTCGAATCTCGTCGTCGGTCGGATGTTCCTCACCGTGAAACCTACTAAGAAACGGCATGCTGGAGTCTTTGGCGAGTGTCTCGTTCGTAAGATCCTGCAACCTGCCGTCGGCGTCCGGCACCGCTTCCAGCGAGAGGAACACATTATCTGCCCCGGTGCCCCACGGCTGTTTAGGAAGTTGGAATTGCTTTGAGAACTTTGATGGAGGTGCGCCGGTGATCCGCAGCGTCTGCCGGGGAATCGTGTAAGCGAGCGGGTAGGCAACGCCCCACTGTTCTTTGTCGTAGCCGGCGCCACCAAGGATGCCGAAAGAGCCGTCGAAGCGACGAGACAAGTCGTAATGCCACTGACGATTGTCCATGAACTCCCGGTACTGCTTCGGCCGCTTTTTCTGGAGCAGTCCCATGGCTGCGCTGCGCCAAATCTCGCCAATCCCGCCACCAGTGTGTCCGTGGAGCATGAAGCTGGTGGTGTAGAAACTCTGCATCGCACAAACGTCACGTGCTGCCGCGTAGACCGAGTCTTCACCGTCCGGCGTGAGCGCGGCGGCAGCACTCATGGCAAAAGCAAGTAGTCCATTCTTGCCATTATCAACGAAGCCGACTTCGGTCCGATTGTCACCATATGGATTTCCTCCGCGTCCGGCGTAACGATAAAAGTGAATCAACGACCGGTGCAGGGAGTGATCAGGAACGTCAGCACCGCACTCTTTCGCCAGAAGATAAAAGGCAACCACCAGAGTTCCCGCCGCGTTCAGATGACCATTGCCATACGTTGGGCTGACGCCGCCTCGTCCCATCCAGCCATCGAGATACTGACCCTGGACGGCGTTGTCGACCAGCTGCTGGACAGTCGTGAGAACTCGTTCATCTCCGGTCCGAAGATAGTACTCACAAAGACCAATCCCGCCGTACCCGATGTACCAGGGATACCTGTGTGCCGATACCTTTCGCGCCCAGTTGCGCACGACAGCGAGGTCTTTGTCTTCGCCGGTCGAGAGAAGAAACAGCATCCCGATCCCCGCAAGCCCCTCGTTGGAATCAGGCCGGGACAGATAATCGGCAACCTGACGCACGATTCTGTCCGACTTAGGGCAGTTTAATGGCCATGTCCTGCTGTACGCACCGAGCACAGGAATCCTGACGACGACCGGATCAGCCTCGCCCTTAATCACAAACTCAAGAGCACCGTCAGTGGCTTCGGCTCTGGCTAGAATTTGTCCGAGCTGAATACGCGGGTCAATATCAGCGAGCCGCTGTCCGTTGATCGACTCAATGATCTGACTAGCCTTCAGCTTACCGGTTCGGGCGGCTGGAGAGCCTTCTTCGATATGACTGATCCGCATCACAAACGCTGGCTGAAGCAGATCAATTCCCATCCCCACTGGACCGAATCGCTTAATGTTCTGTAGCGACTTCGTTTCCCCAGGCCGGGTCGAGAAGACGCCGCGGGGATTCCGGTAAAACGAGCCGTCCTCGGCCGAAGCAGCACTGCACAGCACAGTTATGGTGATCAGATAAATACGAATCATTGGTTGGTTCCAGATGTTTTCGTGCGTTCTTCAGCGTAGTCACTGTACGAGTCGGCGGATGTCGTGCCAGCATCTCCACGCTCGGTTTTCTTCAGTCTCGGACGAAGCCGTAAGGTCATTTTCGTGCCGACTTTGGGCAGCGATTCTGGTTTGACTCGCCACATCAGTGCGTTGTCCTGCTGAGTTTCACGAAACGGCAGGCACAGGAGTTCGTCTCCGAATGTGGCAATGGAGATCACGTTGCCACTCAAGTCAGCCAGATACTGACGCGGGCCCGAACCATTGTCTCGCAGGTGCGAACCAGCAAAAACAAATGTGTGAGAAAAACGATCGTTCTTAACGTCCCCGGGCTTCCGGTTTTGCTCGGGCGCTGTGATCACTGCACCGTCGACCTCATCAACTCGCTGGCTGGATCGGATGATGAAATCACTTACGGGGCGTTCGACGGACTTTCCTCCCCTGGTCGTCGTCACCAGAAACACCTCGACCACATCACCCTGTGGTGGAATACTGACCCACTGTTTTTCTCTTCCGCCCACCTGTTTGCGAATTGCGGGATGCCCATCGTCCGCCCCCAGCAGCAGCAGCGCCGTATGGATATGCATGGCTCTGGCTGACACCGCGACGATCGACTCGTGTTCCTTGCTGCCCTGCGTGCAGGCGACCAGTTCAAGAAGGCCATTGTCGAGACAGACAATTGCTTCTAGGTCGACGCAGCAGCGTTCGATGTCAATTACCAGACCGGGCAGCTTCACAGA
>CALGTK010000237.1 GCA_937904325.1 uncultured Planctomyces sp. | reverse complement strand
CACCATGCACTGGCATCTATTTCGATAACAATACGATAGCCCGATACAATGGATTTGGGAGATCTCAAAATGCCGGCGCCCGTATTGATGTCCGGGGCGGGAACCCTGTTGGTAAACCTTCCGGGGCCCATTTCAGAAACAATCTGTTTATCTATTCGTCCTCTCCTTATACCGGTAATCGATCTGGCGGCGCCCTGAAAACAGCCAACTGGTACTCAAAGTACAAATCTCCCGGCACTAAATATAACGGTGACAGCAGCCAGGCAGGCAGCGGCGATCCGGGCCTTGTCGATCTGCAGAAACAAGATTATCACCTCAAAGCCGATAGCCCACTACTCGGCAAAGCGATCAACCTCAGCGAGTTCTATCAATCGGACTTCGACGGCCGTCCATTGCCTGAGACCGGCAACTGGGATATCGGCGCGATTCAATACAGCACGACCAAGCCGACCAAAATATTGCAGCCGAAACGGCGACATCGTTATCCTTGAGCATGCCACCAAATGCGGTCATCGGAACGTGCTCAGGGTATTTCTTGCCTCTGACTTCGACGGGCCCCATCAGCCCTTTAAGGGCGATCCTGATCAGCCGCTCTTCGCTGCCGGTTACCCATTTTTTCCTGTTCGGGCGCCGAAAAATGGATCTTTCTCATCTTCTCGTCGGCGCAGAAGGAACGAACCGCAAACACGTGCTGATCAACTACGGCCGAGGCTTCTTCATCCGAGAGAAACGCTTCCGACTGAATCAGGACGGCAACCTATACGATATCCCAATCACCTCCGATGCATCACGCTAGAGCGAGGCCATCGCGACCGACCCGGCTCACGCCGCCGACCGGACTCGTCTTACGAAGACTCTCGATAACTTCATGGCCATCGAGTCGCAGTACAACAAGAGTTCGTCGAACGACAGGAAGAAGAGAGAGCGTCAAAATTGATACCAACAATGACGGCAGCATCAACGCGTGGACTGACTGCACGCAACCGATCTATAGAAAAAAGCACATTCCTACCGGCGTCTACGCATGACTGGATTTGGAAACACGATGATCAGACGAACGCCATCGATCTGTGCCAGGGTCTCCGCCTGGCGGAGTTTGATACCGAAAGCCGGGCTGGTGAGTTCGGAGCGGTTGTAGAACGCGTGAGCGATGGTCGCATAGGCCTGCCAGGCGTCTGAATACTGCCCTGGCTGTCCACTGACGGACGGCTGTTGTCAGCAAAGAATTCTCAACATCAGAACGCCCCACGGGCCATCAGCACTGGCCAGTGGCGACACGGGTTGCTACTTATCCTGCTTCTTTTTTTTCCTGCTCTTGTCTTTTCCTGGTCTGGGACGTTCGTCCTTTTTCGGACCGTAGGTAGCGATCAGAATCTCGTCGACTTTAGTTCGATCGTTTCGATTTTGAAAAGCGGCCAGCATCGGATCAACCGTGCGTTCCATGTGAGCAACCAGCTTTACCTGCAGCGATTTCAACGTCGAGGTATGAGTCGGATCGCCAATCAGATTGTGGAGACAATCAGGATCGTTCTTCAGGTCGTAGAGCTCTTCGGGAACGCGATAACGAAACAAGTCGACGCGTGCTTTGATCGCGGCATCTGTTTCTGCGGCTTTCTTCATGGCCGCCATTGTCAGTCCTTCGTTGTTATTGCGGTACCAGTATTTCCCGTCACTGAACGGGTTGTAGATATAGCCAAAGTGTGCGTTCTGGACGCATCTCATCGGAACGGCCGCGTTGCCAGCTTTGGAGTCGATCTGTGTGAAGACGTGACTGCGGCCATCCTGAGTCTGACCCTTCAGTAGTGTAAGGAATGATCGACCGTCGAGTCCGGCAGGACCTTTACTCTTCGTAGCGTCCAGAAACGTCGGAAAGAAATCGACGACGGACACAAAGTGATTGTCGTCGCGAGTACCTGGCTTGATGATTCCGGGCCAGCGAACCAGCAGGGGGCTTCGAGAGCTGTGGAACCATGCGTTGCATTTCGCGAACGGAACGGCAATTCCGTTGTCCGTAATGAACAGAACGAGTGTGTTGTCAGCTTCGCCGGATTCCTTCAGAGCCTGCATCACCTTGCCGAAGGTGTCATCGAGTCGGCGCGTGGAATTCAGATACGTTGCCAGCTCTGCTCGAACACCCGGCAGATCGGGAAGGAAACCCGGCACGTCAACTTCTTCTGGCTTGTAAACTCGCGAAGGCATCGCCGCACCCTTTGTGAGTTTCTCCGGGTTGCAATAGGGTCGGTGCGGGTCGTGCGAATTGACCATGAAATAGAACGGCTTGTCCGCTGCCTGAGACTCTTTGAGGAATGTCTGGCTACGCTGATAGTAGATGCCTGGATTTCGTCCGTTCCCAAGCTCTTTCTGGTCGAAGCTGTAGTCCCACTTCATCGTTTTTTTCGGCGTCGAGTGTCCGACCTTACCGAGAATTCCGGTGAGGTAACCGGCTGCTTTCAACGTGGTCACAACGTCCGGTACGTCTTCTCGAGCTGGCATGAATCCCATCGCTCCAGAACGATGGCTGTATCGCCCCGTAGCTATAACTGCTCGACACGGAGCGCAAATGGCGACGTTCACGTGCGCTTTGTTGAACAGCAGGCTCTCCGCGGCGAAGGCGTCGAGATTCGGCGTAAGATCGTGCGGAAGTCCACCGTAAACCCCCAGCGACTCAGCGTGCAGATCGTCAGCCGTGAAAAGCAGAATGTTCGGTCGGTCTTCGGCCGCAAGAAACCTGGAGAAGATCAGCAGGACCAAGACAGCGTAAGGCAGTTTCATAAGAGTCTCTTCTGTGCAGAATGTCTGGCTTTAAATTCAGTGCGTCGGGGCTGCTTCGAGCTCTCGGCGAGGAACCGGTCCTATCTCTCGGCAAGCAGCTGGTCGATCGTTCCACTGCTGTCTGCAAACCGGTCCATATTCAATCCCATCACTCGAGCCTGCGTCAGCCAGAGGTTCGCGAGTGGCGTGCCTTCAGGCATGTTGATGTGCTGCCCGGACTGCACGCGTTTGCCACCACCGGCGACGATAATTGGCAAGTCGTTGTACTGATGCGTCGAGCCGTCACCGAGGCCGGACCCGTAGGTGAATAGTGTGTTGTCGAGCAACGTAGTCCCATCGGGTTGCTCAATCTGGTTCATCTTCTCGATAAGACGGGCGTACTGCTCCATGTGAAAGCGGTCGACCTTGAGCAGGTCGTCGAGCATCTTTGTCTGGTTATGCGACATTCCGTGATGACTGCGGGGTTTGTCGAACAGACTTTCGAACATGAACGGAGTGTCCCAACGCTCGGGACCGATCATGAATGTGGCGACGTTTGTTAAACCGGTCTGCAGGGCGACGACCATCAGATCACCCATTAGTCGAATGTACTCGCCCCGCGGCATATGCGAATCGGTGGGTTCTTTGAAGTCAACTTTGGATAACCCAGCTCTCATGGTTTCAAGTCGATCCATCTGAGTTTCGATCGTGCGGATCGATTCCAAATACTCCGCGAACTTCTGACGGTCTGTGTAGCCAAGGTCCTTACTGAGTGACCGCGCATCTTCCAGTACCAGGTCTGTGACATCGCGATATCGATCGACTTCCTGCGTCGAAAACAGCCGGTGATACATCTTACGCGGGTCACGAATCGAAGGTGCAAGATGCCCTGTGCCGTACCACGAGATATTGTCAAAGTAAATCGACTCTTTATTGTCGCTATGGCTGTTGCAGCTGAACTCGAGTGTTCGGAACGGAGTTGTCGTTCCAACGTGATCGGCGACGAGATGATCAAGGGTCCGATTTAGTGGCCAGGCCGTTCCTTTAATGGTGTATGGCTCGGCGCTGCTGAGGTAGCACGACGCACATTGGGCGTGCACGTCGGTGCCTTGCTGAAAAGTCCGGTCCATGCCGGTAATCAGATTGACTTTATTCTTGACCTTCTCCAGCGGCTGCATCGTCGGTGTGAGCTGGTCCAGCGGCTTGACACTGAAGTTCGGATTCTGCTTGCCGAGCGATTTCATCACGTTACCAAGGTTACCCTTCGGAATGATGTCGTCAGCTTCGCCCGGGAAGAAACCTCGCCGTACAACGCCGATCGGCACATAGAAGTGAGCCATCCGTTGTGCAACAGGCTTGGCTGGCGCAGCTTTGCTGACACTTTCCATCCACGGCAGAGCCAATGCGGTGCCGCCAACTCCGCGCAGAAATTTTCGTCGAGACAATGATCTCATCGTGATACCACTTCGAATTATCGTTGATCCACTGAACGTGTTTCTGGATTACTCTTACTGAGGAACGGCTTGCTTATAATTACCTGTTTAAGCAACGTCTGAACCTTGTATCCATCCTGTGCGGTCGCTCGAGCAATCTCGTCCAGAGCGACCTCGTCAGCCGCTCCCAGCTCACGAGCCAGCCCAAATGACAGTAAGTGTCCGGCCAGCGCCCTGGTAAAGCGATCCTTCTCGACGAGTATCGCCTCTTTGAACTCGATAATGTCGGAAAAACCGTGCTTTCGAAACAGCCTTCCAGACATGTCGACATCACGACTGTTCTCATACTGAGTTCGCCATCTGCCAATCGGATCGTAGTTTTCCAGAGCAAAGCCGAGCGGATCGATCTGCTCGTGACAGCCTTTGCAGTCCGACCGTTCGCGGTGTAGTGCCAGCCGTTCTCTGAGCGTGAGATGTTCTTCTCCGGCGAACGGTTTCTCGCCAAGGGGTGGAACATCGGCTGGTGGAGGCTCTGGCGGATTGTTGAAAATGACGGTCGCGATCCAGGCTCCACGAGTAATCGGCTGAGTACGCTCCGGACCGGAAGTCATCGTCATGACGGCGGCGTTGGTAATGACACCGCCGTTTCGCCGATCGGTGACGGGGACGCGGCTGAAAGTGAGAACACCGACTGCACCTCCTCCCTTCTTCCTGCCAGTTGTGGCGAGTAGTCCGTAAGCGTCTTCCAGCAACGCTGATCGGTATGTGAAGTCCGGATCGATGAGTTGCGTGATCGGAAGGTTTTCAATTAACACCGTTTCGAACAGCAGCAACGGCTCCATCATCATATGCATGCTGTCGCGGTATTTTGAAAAGTAGAATTTGGGATACTTCTCACGATTTGGCACCGAGGAAATAATTCTTTCAAGCTGCAGCCACTGTGCCGGAAAGCTGTCGCAAAAACGTTTCAGCTTGTGATCTTTCAACATCCGATTGAGCTGCGTTTCCAGAACTTCCGGCGCCGACAGACTGCTGTCGTCTGCCAGTTCGAGCAGTTCCTGATCCGGGATGCTGCCCCACAAAAAGAACGACAGACGCGAGGCGAGTTCAAAGTCGTCGATAGATTCTGCCGTCTCGCTGGACCCGGATTTGTCGTACAGATAGAGGAACCTCGGAGACGAGATCGTCGCGGCCGCGACCGCCTTCATAACATCTGTGAATGCAACTCCCGAGCCCAGTTGTCGATCGGCGAAGCTAACATACCGTTCCAGCAATGCCAGCTTGACGGAATGTCTAAAAGCTCTCGTAAGAAACACCTCAAGCCGCCGTCGCACTTCGGCTTTCTGTTGAATTTCTGAAGTCGGTGCTTCGAAGAACGATTTCCAGATGCCAACATTCTTCGGAGCGAAGTCAGGACTTTGAGTCACTGACTGGCCCAGCTTCAAAAACGCTTCCATCAACAGCGGCGACAACGACAGATGATCGCCACGGTTGTCGAAGCCGTGTTCAGCTCGCAAGTCCTGAGGAAAAGCTGCAACACCCGCGAGGCGCCGTTCGATCATCTGAGATTTGCCCAGCGGACGGCTTCCGACCGTGACGACGTCTGCCATCTTTCCGGTTTCGGGTTTGAAGTAACCTTTGTGCTCCCGCATCATTCGCTCAGGCAACGTAAAGACGATGCACTTCAAATCGAACAGGTCAACGACGGCGTTGTTGTACTGAAAACGGTTCATTCGCCGTACCGGAGCATGTGGAAACGTCTTCTGGCGAGCGATGGCAGAATGCAGGATGGCTCTCAATTCCGAGATCATTCGCTGTCGAAGCTTCGGATCGAGCGGAGGCTCGCCTTCGGGCGGCATTTCTTCCAGATCGAGCACGTCAATCAGCGAACGAATCAGCTCTGGATTGTCGTCCAGATCGCCGCTTTTCAACTTCAGCAGATTAAGGTCGCCCTCCAGTTCGTCAGCGTTCGCACCGTGACACTTCGCACAGTGCTTCTGCATGGCCGGTGCGATGACCGTTACAAAAGAGTCGGCATCTGCTGAAAAAGCGTCGGCGACACCGACACTGTGTAACAGCGTCAGCGCTGCGACCATCCTGAGCAATAACGTGATTGGTAGTCGATTCCGCATAGGAAACCGCTCGCTGATTCGATCGAAGAATGGGATGCGAGCATCGCAGGTACAATGCTCAGCGGGGGAATTCGAAAGCATATATGATACCCGAAACTCACCTGATTTTCGCAGGTATTCGAGACTGTTAATCGGGCGTCCAGCTTTCCGCAACGGGATGAACCGTAGAAATTCACAGCATGTGCTTCCTTAGAAATGAATCAACAGCGTCGACGGTCGGCGTAAACCACTCTCGATAAACCCAGAATGGATGTGGGGCTTTGGGCAGCATGACAAACTCATTCGCAGTCTTGTGCTGGTTAAGTAGTGCTCGGAATTCTGTTGATCGATTTCCGGGATTATCAAATTCACCGTCGATGAACAGAACAGGTGGTGTGTGAGCTCCGGCATGAGTGATCGGCGAGGCTTCTCGATACAACACCTCGTTTGAGGACGGAGTCTCCCCTTGAAGAAAGTCGATAACCGCATGCCCGGATGCAGTTCCTGCGGATTTTTCGATACGCTCGACTGTGTTCGGGTCGAGCAGGTTCATTGGACCACACATCACAACGGCCGCCTGAACTTCGGACGATACTTCACGGTGCTCACCCTTTCCTTCAAACTTACCGGTTGAGCTTGTCGCCGCGACGAAGCCGGCAAGATGGCCTCCAGCAGACCCTCCAAGGCAGGCGATGCGATGCGGGTCGACTTTAAAGCGTTTGGAAAACTTTCGCGTCCAGCGAACGGCTGCTTTGGCATCATAAACAGCGGCCGGAAAAGGGGCTTCACCACTGAGGCGATACTCTGGCACGACACAAACGTAGCCACGTTGAGCCAACGCCTGTGCCAGTGGAGCGAACAAACCGGGGCGGCCGTTCTGCCAGCCGCCTCCAAAGTACATCACAATAGCTGGTGACAAACGATCACGATTTTCCGGACGATAAACATCGAGCGTCAACCGGCGGCGCCGCTTCGCATCGACATAGTTAAAGATGATCGAGCCTTCGGCAATGACACCTTCGGTCATGTCGGGCAGGACTTTGATTTTGTTTGGATTTTTCTTCGGCGGCGTTTTCTGCCCGAAGCAGGGGCCAGGGAAGACCAGCAGACAGACCACAACCATGAATATTTTTGCACCGAGGAATTTCATGACTGATTTCTTAAACTATTTCGTCGACATAGGGAATGAGTTGTTTAATTCCCAGCAGGGTAACAGCATGATTAGCCGTTTCCTCTTTGCTGCCTGGAACGGAACAATATATCAGTTTCGTAAGTCACTTCACCCGATCTGAATCCGGTCGGTAGTTTAGTGGCACGTTTGTAAACATTGTTTACCAACTCAAGAGTGTCTGGTACATTTTGATCCCGCCAGCGACCGTTGTGCCGTTGGGCTGACCTTGTCAACTATACAGTTGGCACGTGTGAGCCATTCGCGCATCTTAATCGCTTCCTTCATAGACGTTTCAGAGGGATTCCGAACGATGATCGACTTCGGTTCATTTAAGGCACGCGATTGCGGCGGCTCGACACGTCGTTCGTTTTTAAGGACTGCCGCCACCGTTCCGCTGGCTATGAGGGCTGGCCTGCCGACACCGGAAGTGATTGCGGCAGCGAAGAGCCGGGCGAAGGCGAAATCGGTAATTCTGCTCTGGCTGTGGGGCGGCCCCAGCCACATCGATCTGGTGGATCCAAAACCAGACGCGTCGATGGATTATCGAGGTCCGTTCGGCACAATTGACACGCGCACGACCGGGATGAAATTCACTGAACTGCTGCCGCGCATGGCTGCTCGGTCGGACAAGTTCAGCGTGATTCGGTCCATGGTGAATTCGAACAACGGACACCCTGGAGCGGGTACCGTCGGCGTGACCGGTTTTGAAGAGTCGCCTGGCCCCGTTCAGCCGAACTTCGGAGCGATCGTTGCCAAGCATCGCGGACAGGATGGTTCGTTGCCTCCGTTCTTCTATGTTGGACGCGGCATCCCTCGCGACTTGCCGCGGCGAATCGAAGGATACGGCGGAGGCACACTTGGCAAAGCTTACGATCCGTTTCTCGTGAGTGCTTCTGATCGTGGCGAAGTCAGCATCCCCACTTTGAAGATGATGCCCAACATGTCACCTGGCAGAATCAGTGACCGCCGCCAGCTTCTGACCCAGCTCGACGAAGAAAGATACCGACTCGATGCGGCGAAGGTCGAAGAGTGGGGGCACAAATATCAATCAGCCTATGGGTTGCTGACGAGTGCTGAAGCTCGTGCGGCTTTCGATTTGACGCAAGAGTCAAAGGAGACTCGATCGAGCTACGGCCGCTCCACTTTCGGGCAAGGTTGTCTATTGGCTCGGCGATTGGCCGAATCCGGCGTGCCTTACGTCCAGGTTAACTGGAGCGAGTATGTCGAAACTTTTACGCCCGGCGGCGACTGGGGCTGGGACACTCACATTTACAACTTTGAATTGCTGCAGGATCGGCACGGTCCGATCTTCGACCGCGCGTATTCGGCGCTGCTTGACGATATGACCGAGCGCGGACTGATGGAAGACACGCTGCTCATCGCGATGGGCGAATTCGGTCGCACACCTCGCATCAGTAATCGAGCCGCCCGTGAGCACTGGAATCAGTGTTACTTTTCAATCTGGGCCGGCGCGGGAGTTCAACCTGGACGAGTGATTGGGCAGAGCGATCCCAAAGGCGAGCGTCCGGTTTCTCGACCAATCACGCCTTTGATGGCCGGAACGACGATCGCCGAACTGACCGGCGTCGGTGCTCAGCAACGTGCAGAATTGAAGGTACTGGATGGCGGGAGTGTGATCGATGAACTGTTTTGAACATCGAACATCGAACACTCAGCGTTGGGCATCGAACGACAGAACTTCAATGTTTGATGTTGGTCGTTGGATGTTGAATGTCCGCATTGGTCCCGTGTTGCTGCTGATCTTGCTGCTTGTTGTTACCGATGCGCAGGCTGCCGATCCGATTCAACTAACCACGGACGGCGCGCTGAAACGCGATCCACGCTTTGTCGGAAACGGCGCGAAGCTTGTCTTTTGCTATGACGAAGGCCCGAATCTCGTCCGTATGTTGCAGATGAAGATGGACGATCGGTCGATCACTCCTGTTTTCGAAGACGCAGGTAATCGACACAACCTTGAACCAGCGTGGTCGCTCGACGGGCAATGGATTGCCTACACGCAGTGCACGGGCAATCTGACAGCTCGGCTGGTGATTCATAATCGAGCTGAAAACACGGATGTTTTTATTACGCATCCCGGTAGAGGGGGGACTCGCAGTCCGACGTTTTCACCAGACAGCAAAACCGTCGTCTATGCCTTTGCCGAAACGGGACCGCAGCAACTCTGGTCTGTCGACACGGCCGGAAAGAATAAGAAGCAACTGACTGAGTTTTCCGGAATTACGAACTGGCCAACGTTCACGCCGGACGGCAAAACGATCGTTTTCGCCAACAGCCGCGAGAACAACTACGAGCTCTATGCTGTCGCCGCCGACGGTTCCAACGAGCAACGACTGACCGAAAACACGATCATGGATATTCGCCCACGAGTATCACCCGACGGGAAAAAAATCGCGTTTGTCAGTACTCGGGACGGTAACTACGAGGTCTACGTGATGAATCTTGACGGCTCGCACGTTCAACGGATCACAACTTCAGAAGAACGTGACGACTACCCGGCCTGGCACTCCAACGGCAGGCAGCTTGTTACCGTTTCTGAACGGAATGGTGAATTTGACCTTTATCTATTTGACGTGGAGCCAACTCATCACGCGTCGGAAAAACTCAGTGCATCGCTGGATGTCGTGTCGAAACCGTAGGTCGCGTCTGGCTTCGCTTAGTCATCCTTCACTCCTGCCACGGAACGATGCGTTTCCCTCTGCCTTCTGCACTTTACGGACGAAGCAAATGCAACTTCATTGTGATCGTCTGAGCCGACTATTCGCTCCCGCGATACTGGCTGTCGCTTGCGTGGCGTCTGTTGGCTCGACGTGTGCGGCCGACGATTCATACAGCCGCAGCGTGTTAGCACTTGATGTGTTTCCGAAGCAGGTCGACCTGTCTGGTCCTGGAACTTCAGCACAGCTGGTCGTCACAGGACGACGGAATGACGGTGACCTTTCAGATGTCACAGCGATTGTTGAGTACCGGATTGCGCACTCTGATGTGCTCAGTGTTTCTCCAAACGGTCGCGTCACACCAAAGTCCGATGGCAAAACCGACGTGCAAATTCGCTCAGGCAATGTCACTCGGACGGTGTCGGTTCGTGTTTCCGGAATGGCGAGTTCGCAGAAAGTTTCGTTTGAACACGAGACACTTCCTGCTCTGGCCAAGGCAGGCTGTAGCGGTGGTGCCTGTCACGGCTCACCTCATGGCAAGGGCGAGTTTCGCCTTTCGCTGTTTGGATTTGAACCTGCATTCGATCGCGCGTCGCTCGTTCGGGAATCGCAGAGTCGACGAGTCAACACAATCAATCCGGCGGAAAGCCTGCTGCTTCGCAAGCCGACAATGCAGATCCCACACGCTGGCGGGCGACGACTGAAGCAGGGTGACGCGTTGTACTCATTGTTGCACAACTGGATTAGAGAGGGATGCCCTGTCGATCCGCCGGAAGCTGCCTGCCTGGGCATCGATGTCTTCCCGTCGGCCAGTCGTGTTCTTCGCTTTCCTGCCAACACTCAGCAGTTCAGCGTCCTCGCTCGATTTGCCAATGGCTCGGTTCGAGACGTAACTTACTTATCGCAGTTTTCACTTTCTGATCCGACCATCGCCGATGCTTCGACCAGTGGCCTCATCACAGGAAAAAATCGTGGCGAGACCGCCGTCATTGTGCGATATCTCGAATTCATCGAGACACCGCTGCTGACATTCGTTCAAGACGTCGACAACTTCGTGTGGAACGGCCCGCCGACTTTCAATTACATCGATGAAAACGTTGATCAGAAACTCAAGCAGCTTCAGTATCAGCCTGCGAGTGTTTGTTCCGACGAAACGTTCGTCAGGAGAGTTCATCTCGATGTTCTGGGGACACTGCCGACGATCGAAGACTCCGACAGATTCCTGACCGACACGTCGCCGGAAAAACGAAAGCGATTGATCGACGAACTGCTTGGTCGGCCGGACTTTGCCATGTTCTGGTCACAGAAATGGGGAGACCTGCTGCGGGTTTCCCGAAAGCAGATCGGCCTGAACAGCGTTTTCAAATACAGCCAGTGGCTGCAGGCCACGATCAGCAACAACATGCCGTATGACCAGTTTGTTCGCGAGTTGCTGACCGCGTCGGGCAGCACAATCACATCGCCGGCCGGCAACTACTACCGAACGGCTGCTGACACGATGGACGCGATGGAGTCGACCGCCCAACTGTTTATGGGCACGCGAATTCAATGCGCGAAGTGCCACAACCATCCGTTCGAACGATGGACTCAGAGCAACTACTACGGACTGGCTTCTTTCTTCAATCGAGTCGAACGGCGAAAGACTGATCAGCCTGAAGAGGTGATTCTCTGGTCAAGAAATTCCGGCGAGGTTCATCATCCGGCAGACGGTCGCGTCATGAAACCGTGGGTTCCTGTCAGCGGCGATCTGGAGATTGCAAACACAACAGATCGACGAACAGCTCTCGTATCGTGGCTGACATCGCCGGAGAACCCGTTTTTCGCTCGCGTAGAAGTGAATCGAATCTGGGCTCAAGTCATGGGTCGAGGCATCGTGGAACCGTTTGACGATTTTCGAGATTCCAATCCGCCGGCGAATGCTCCGTTGCTCGATGCACTCGCTCAAGATTTTGTGGAGCACAATTTCGACCGGCTCCACATACTCAGAAAAATTCTCAACAGCCGAACCTACCAGGCCGACTCGCGAACGAACAAATTCAATCGTGACGACAACAAGTACTTTTCGCACTACATGCCACGACAACTGACGGCGGAGCAGCTTGTCGACTCGCTCGGCCAGGTGGCGGGACGGCCAAAACAATTTGGGCTCGTCGCCGCAAACACCAAGGCAACGTGGCTGCCCGCTCCAGACCTGCAACCACATGACCGATCGAAACTCGGCGAGGTCGACTTCCTTAAAGTCTTCGGTCAGCCGGAACGTCAGTCAGTATGCGAGTGTGACCGCGGTGACGATTCAAGTCTGGGTCAGGCACTCGAACTGCTCAACGGAAGTTTCATCAATCAACTACTGACCGACGAAAGCAGCCGGCTGCACCACAACATACGGATTGGACGTTCGACTAAGGAAATCATCATCGAATTGTACCGGCTGGCGTTGAGTCGTCACCCGAGCGAATCGGAGTTGAATCACAGTCTGGCCTACGCAGAGTCTCATGCTGACAAGGCACGAGCCCTGGAAGACATCTGCTGGGCAATTATTAATAAAGACGAATTCCTGTTTCAGCATTAAGGCCAGGCGAGCACTCACAGCCGGCGTTGGGAATTCTCAGCACACTTTACGTAGCGGAACAGTGATATGAGCGCGGGCAGCGTTCCCAATCCTGCATCAAACGATTGTCGCGCAGCATTCGCAGCGCGGCCACCGTCGGCATCGTGGGAAGTGATTCAGATTCCGACCGACCCGCCCAGAAATTTCTGGGTCTGGTTCAAGCCCCAACATTTGCCGAACGCGATTGTTCTGCAGATCCCACCGGATGCTGGCCCATCGGTTGCGGCTGTTTCTGTGAAATACGTTGCCCGTATGCTGGGTGTCGACCCGGCCTTCGTGCCGATGTGCTCGTTGTTTGGTGTTTCATTTGAGGGGCAGGGTGGCACGGCCTCGTACTTTGATCAGGCGATTACAGTCGTGCCGGCCGGATCTGATCCAAACATCGTGATCTATGTCGAGCCGCCTCCCATGCAGGCCGCTCAAAGTTACTATCCCGAAGCGTCGCATAACGAACCAGAGACAGAGTTCACGGACGATCAACTCGACGAAATATTTGACAGTATGGAACGCGACTGGAAAGGCAGCGTTCAGGCCGATCGGCAACTTCAGAGCCTGCAGAAACAGTTGCTCGATTTGCAGGTTCGGCTGGGAACCATGAACCGGGACCTTGGCACGGACGAGCGACTCTATTCAGACCGGTCGGACCAGGACGACTGGCAGGAAGCTCGACGAGCCCTCCGCGATGCAGCAACACGGCTTGCTCGGTACATCAAAGAAATGGATGCGGGAGAAACGAGCTACGCTGGCAAGAAACGCTGGTTTGTGGATATCCGAAAGACCTACGTCATCCCACGAACCACTTTCGACGGGATAGCATCGGCTCGGCAGGAATTCGAAATTTACCGATCGACGATGCAGAACCTGGTCAGCAGAATGCAGGCCGCTTACCACCACGCCCGCCAGGAAGGCGAGGTTCGAGCAAATCAGGTGCTAAGCCGAATCGCATCCAAGGTGGCCTCGACCAAGAACAAACGGTGATTTTCTGCCGTCACGCGTTGTGCGGGTCGTCTCGCAGTCGACGACCGCAACCACTTTGTTGCTGGGCCTCAACTTCACCCCGGTTGAGCGGCTCAAAGGGCTAAACTTAACCAAAACCCGAGGCCTTCTTGCGAGCAACGTGTCCGTCTGGCAAAATCCGTCCGCGGCAGCAATTACTGCTTGCCCCCGTAGCTCAGTTGGATAGAGCACAGCTTTCCTAAAGCTGGGGTCACAGGTTCGAATCCTGTCGGGGGTATCTGTTCACTGGAACAGGTTGGAACCCTTCGGAATCCTCCGGATTTTCGAAGGGTTCTCTTTTTGCACTCCCCCATGTTCCCGGCCATTCCGACGTAGACCCTACCCATAGGGTTAAAAAATTGCCGACCATGAAGTTCAATGGCGGACGTCAGTTCGGTCATCGGGTGCTAACGGTTCTCCGTCGAATCAGGCTCTTGATCCGGTGCGACCAAGTCTGCAGGTTCGAACACGCAAATCTGGCGGAGAGTCTCGGGGTCGATTCCCTCAGCTTTCTTAGCCAGACGTTGTCGATCCTTCAGGGGGCAATAACAAAGGCCAGTAGCGACGCAGTCGGCATGGTTTTGAGGTGACATGCAGGGGATGTAGATTCAGGGCGTGAAGTTCCGTGAGACCGATCAGGAAAGGCCGTCGCCATGAGGCATCTGCCGCTTGCTGCGTTGCTTGTTGCCATGACGGGTTGTGTGCCGGATACGAAGCCGGAAGATCGACCGGCATCGCCGGAGGGAACGGTATCGTCACCGGAGACTCCGAATGGGAGTGACGAGCCATCAGCAAAGGCCGTTATACCGGCAGTGAACAGCATCGGCATGCGGTTTGTGCCGATCCCTGCCGGGACATTTACACGAGGCCAGGGGGAGTCAGCCCACAAAGTGACTTTGACGCAGCCGTTTCATCTCGGTCAGTATGAAGTCACTCAGGAGCAGTACGAAAAGGTGATGGGGAAGAACCCAAGCAAGTTCAAGAACAAGCAGACCCCCGTTGAGAGGGTGAGCTGAAATGACGCCGTTGAGTTCTGCCGTAAATTGTCGACTGTGGCCACAGAGCAATCTGCGGGCTATGTTTACCGGCTACCGACTGAGGCGGAGTGGGGGTACGCGTGCCGGGCGGGGGCAACCACGAAGTACAGCTTTGGCGACAGTGACTCCGCGCTGAGCGAGTACGCGTGGTACAGCGGGACCTCTGGCGAGACGACACATGCTGTTGGTGGTAAGAAGCCGAATCCGTGGGGGTTATATGACATGCATGGGAACGTGTTGGAGTGGTGCCAGGACTGGTATGATGAAGATTATCCGAGCGGCTCGGTAACTGATTCGACGAATGCTGCATCGGGCTCGCTCCGGGTGCTCCGGGGGGGGGGTAGCTGGAACTTCTTCTCCGACCGCTGTCGTTCGGCGTACCGCAGCAGATACACGCCTGACAACCGGCTCAACAACCTGGGCTTTCGTGTGCTCCGCAGTTCCATCAAGTAAAGTCGCCGGAGGCGGAATCAAGTAAGCGGAGCGAAGCTGTAACGAAGGCCCGCAGCGAAGGACGAGCGGAGTGCAGGCCGCATCTCGCGACTGTGAGCTGATGCCCCCGCCTCACCCGGATCACTCGCAGCCAACCCGCGTTTCATGAGGTTCTACTGACGTAGTCGTAAGCCAGCTTGAGAATCGCCGACTTGACCGCGTTCGAAAGTGCCGGCCAGGCAGACGCGGAAGACCGTCATCAACCGCACCGTTGCGAACACTTGCTGCACCGCACTCTGATCGCATCAACGAATCACCACAAAACGGAAACACCTGAAAACGGCAAGTGAACGCACGAGCTACGTAAGGTACCTTCAGCTCAAAAAGGACGGGGGTAAAAAGTCAGGGGACGACTCCGTCCTGAGCGACACACTGAAGTGCTCGGCATTGCCTTTGCCACGGACGGCTCACCAACCTCAGAAGTCGCCGGGCATTCGAGTCTGCCCCTTCAAGCACAGTTCTTGTCAAGCGGACAACTGATTGCCATGGCCGCCTTTGACGGACACCTTCGCATATTCTCATTGTCACTAAAGATGGCACAACAGGCAAAATTGAAATCACGCCACGAAGCGAGTGATCACGGGATCTCACAACTGCAGTTGCTTTCTGAATGGTTCGTTCTTGACGAGAATACGGCTGCACAACCCAGTGCCGTCGCTATGCGAATCCAGGCGTTGCAGGACTGGTGTGACATGGGTACGGCTTACACCGAGAAACCGTGGTCTGGACTGATTGACCTCACGTTGAAACCCACCGATCCCAAAGCGGCCTTCTCGGGCAGTTATGTCCACAACGTTCGGGCCACAAAGCGGCGAGGCGGCTACAACGTCGTCTTCAATCACGTCCGGCGATGTGCGTTTGCAGTCGTGAAGGAAGCTTCTGTTCGGTACGAGGATGAGCAAGCGAACCGGCATACCACCCGCGCAATGGCGCTCAATCCGAACGATGCCTGCGTTTTGATCCAGATCGCAATTGCCAGGCTATTAGCGGAGACCAGGACCGACCGGCGGCGATCACCCATCCAGTAGGCTACTTCGTTTATCAGAGACGGTAACGTTTGGTCGCTCGCCTTCGACGGCACTGATGCGAGATTGGTCGAATTGAAGGTGTTTCACGACATCGATCATCTGTTGGCTCAGAAGTGCGACAATACAGTGATGGTTTTCGGCGGGCAGCATCTGCAGAGAGTGCCGTCGGCACGGGTACAATTATTCGGCGTAACAGCATAATATCACTGGAGTTGGAGCGTACTGACTAAAGACCGCTGAATCGTCGCCCCGGGAATCTCAGGATTCCTGTTTTTTTTCGCGGGACGCCCTCCGCCATTCCCCGCTGATAGTAATGATGGACTCGATAACTCAAATCCTCTGCAAGAAAGCCAGGTCCGGCGATCGCGTTGCGTACGATCGTTTGTTCGCGCTTCATTCCGATCGTGTCTTGATGTTCGTTCGCGCCCGACTGGGGCCGAAGTTGCGACAGAACGTCGAGAGTGTTGACGTTCTGCAGGACGCCTACCTCGCCGCTCACAAGGCATTTGAGAACTTTGAGTACATTGACGACGGCTCATTCACTCGCTGGCTTTGTCGAATCATCGAGAATCGTATTCGTGACATGAATGACCACTTCGGAGCTCAGAAGCGACAAGCAGTTCCGCTTCCCGCATCCGATCCGACGGGACCGGTCACAGCGCTCGACCGAGCGGAACACAGGGAGAAGGTTGTCCGAGCGCTCGATGAATTGTCCGAAGACCATCGCCAGGTGTTACTGCTTCGTTTCTTTGAAGACCTGAGCGCTGAAGAAGTCGGTCAGATCATGGACCGCACTGGTGGCGCTGTCCGTAAGCTGACTTCACGCGCACTTGTCGAATTGGGGAGACGGCTATGACTCTTGAACAACTCGTGGATGATCATCTCAATGGAGAAGAGGCGGAAATCCCTTCTGAATTGCGTGCTGAATTTGACGCGGCCATCGCCGCACACAATGCAATTCAGTACGCGCTTGCAGAGACGATTCTGGTGCCCGACGCTTCTGTGGATGATCGTCCCCCGCCGCAATTGCCTGACGATTATGAAATTGTTCGCGAACTGGGCCGCGGCGGAATGGGAGTGGTCTATCTCGCAAGCCAGCAATCGCTGGGACGTGACATTGCAGTTAAAGTGCTGCGGCCAGGGGAACTCACGTACGGTCCGCTCGTTCGACGATTCATGGAAGAAGCTCGTCACCTTGCCCGATTGCGACATCCGAACATTGTGTCCGTTTACGAAATCGGAGAAGCGGAGGGCGAGCCGTATTTCACCATGGATTACGTGGAAGGCGAGTCGCTCGCAAACGTTCTCTCCACCGAACATCTTTCACCGAGCCGTACCCTGACAATTCTGAAGCAGGCTGCCCAGGCAGTTCAACACGCGCATTCACACGGGATCATCCACCGTGATCTGAAACCCGGCAACATTCTGCTTGACGCCAATCATCAGGCGTATGTCACGGACTTTGGTCTTGCTCGTGACATGACTCAGAATGCAAATCTGACCCGCTCTGGTGAGATCATGGGCACGCCGGCCTACATGGCGCCGGAACAGGCACGCGGCGAATCCGATTTAATCGGCGAGGCCACGGACGTTCATGCGCTGGGCGCCGTGATGTACGAGATGCTTACAGGAATGGCACCCTACGGCTGCGATTCGCCTGCAAACGTTCTGGTTCGTCTGCTCAAGGATGATCCCCAGCCACTTCGCGGGCTTGACCGACGCATCCCGCGTGAACTGGAAACGATCTGCCTGAAGGCGCTTTCAAAATCACCCGCACAACGGTACGCGTCCGTTCGTGCTTTCCTGGAAGACATCCGACGCTTTGAGTCAGGCGAACCAGTTTTGGCTCGACGCCCTGGTGCCATGTATCACACCATCAAATTCATCCGCCGCCATTGGAAAATGGCGACAGCAATCGCCATAACCGCCGCATTCGTCGTCGTTGTCGCGCTGGCCGTTGGTCCACAAGTATTCGATAAAACTCGTGAGGAACTGGTCGCATGGGCGGAAGAATGCCACATAGAAGGCAGGCACGGCGAAGCGGTCCGCGTTTATCGTCGCGCATTGGAAAAATCCGAGGGCGCGGAACGGCGAGAAATCCTGAACAAGATGATCGGCTGCTGCGGTGAAATTGGCGACGTTAAGGGTCTGATCGCCGCTGCGTTCTCCATCCTCGAGGATGACTCCAACGCATCATTCGGCAAGCACGACTTTCTCGTAGCACAGGCAGTATATGCCAATGTCGTGGAAACGCATGCCAACCTGTTGGGCTGGCGGGCAACTCGCTCTGAAGAGGCTGTCTCGCAACTGAAGTTTGCGGCCCGGCGATACAACGTTTTTATCGACGGTCCACATGGGTTAACAGCAGAGCGCGAACTTGCCGCTGAGAAGTTAAAGGAGATTCACCGCTTTCTTAATGCGCCGCCCCAGCCCCGCAACAGGATCGCTGACCAGCGATCAAAGGCCCGGCAGTTGCCGAAAGGTACGCCTGCGGAATTGTTGGAAGTTGCTGGTGACACGGCCCGACCCGACTGGCAACGAGGTAAGGCCGCATACGCTGCCGGGTTGAGCCTGGAGCAGTCTGGTGATCGCGACGAGGCTCTCTCAGCATTCCGGCAGGCATTCGACTTAATGCGTTCTGTGTTTCCCTTCTACGAGGGCATCAGCAGGAGTTATAAGAATAGCTCCGTTCGTGGAGTGGAGCCCATTGAGAGTGTCGAGTGCGTCTTGCTGCGGGGCGTTTTCGAAGCCGTGCGCCGGCTCGATCCTGACACGACTGATGCGCTCACTGGTGGCATCACTCTTCGTATCGCGGGTGTCGAGCTTCCGCCAGGGCTTGTTCCGATGGTGCATATCGAACTGTTCGATCAGTCCACTGCGACGGTCGCACGAAGTCCAAACCTGCCGCGTCTGGTGCTGATTACTCAGCAAACCGCTTTCGTTGGCGTCGCCGACGGTCGATACGGCGTCACGGTTAGCAAGGGGGGGTACTCTACAGAAAGAAGCTCGGACAACAGCGGACGCATCGGCAACCTGCTTGAATTGGATTCCAACGGACTACCGAAAACGGTGGAGATCAAGGGAAATACAATTGAGCTTGTGATTCCCGCTCGGCTATCAGAAGAGATCACGCTGCTGGAACCTGCCAACCACGCCACGATTGACCTTCGCACCGACTTCTTCCGTTGGTCTGAGATCGACGGGGCGGCCTACTACATGGTTGGAATCGACAGGAAAGTGAGCCGCGTTGGGCAGGGAACGTATATTACGGGTGGCGAGCCTGTCCAAATTCGTACGAACAGTTTGTGCCTTGGAACCGTTCTGGAAACTGACCGCGGCCAGGCCAATGAGTTTACGCCCGGTACCAGTGGCGTGTGGACAGTTGGGGCATTTGACGGTGACGGGCGCCGTATCGGTCTCTCGGTGCAAGTCGACCGAACGTTTCTCGTCGGCAGAGGACTCTCGAACAAGTAAGTCCGCCGTAATCAACCATCAGACTATGCATGATTTAACATAGTGGGCTTCCAGGCGACTGCCTCGCGTTCGGGAAGTGTCACTGCAGGGCGTGAGATACGATGTGGCGCAGGCGGTCATCCCAGCGGTACCAGTTGGTGGGCGAACGACTTGCCAATGTCTGAGGATGCCCAGTCACAACGGCCCAGTCACAACGGCCCAGTCACAACGGCCCAGTCACAAC
>CALGTK010000236.1 GCA_937904325.1 uncultured Planctomyces sp. | reverse complement strand
TCCGGTAGTTCCGTATCTGTGACTGACCCGACAGGGCCGGCTTCCGGTTCACTGCGTGTGTTTCGGGGTGGTGGCTGGAAGAGTTCTCCGAGAAATTGTCGCCCCGAAAACCGTGGCAAACTGGCAGAAGTCTACCGGGGCAATACTCTCGGTTTCCGCGTTGTGAGAACTGCTTTGCCGTCTGCCGAAGAAAAAAAGTCGACAGCATCTGCGAAAGTTGCGTCTACTGGGTTCATCGTGCCGGGATTGCTCGGAGTCTGGGATACGCGCAGCGGGAAACTGAAATGGTCGCTCCCACAATCTGGAGTTAAGTGCCTGGCCGTCTCCCCTGATGGTGAATCACTGGCGGCCTGCGTGAGCCAGATTCGTTGGGAACGCGACAGGTTTGATAAACCTATTGGCAGGCTTATCAAACAATCCATAACTGTCTGGAACGCAGCCAATGGACAGACCAGATGGGAGCAAATCATTCCAGCCCGCATCTCTACGAATAACATGCATTTGCGGTTTGCCGCCGGGCGTCCGTGTCTGCTTGGCCTGGGTTGGAAAAATCTGTTGAGTTGGGACCTGTCATCGGGAGATCTGATAGACCAAAGGGTTTCGTCCATGAGTGTCGGCACGGGGTCTGACTATTCACTGCGTTTGTCCAGCGACGGGCGTATGGCGGGCATTGTAAACGAAAAGAAAGTGAAACTCTGGGACATGACAGACGGGCAACAACTGGGCGGTTTTGCATTGCCCGAGGAATTGAGGCATGCAGCATTTTCACCCGACCTGAAGTTACTGGTAGGTGACCCGGCCAGTTTCGGAACGTTGCCTGAAATTCTGCACCTGAACTGGACAGTTATGGAGACTCAGCACTGATAACCCGGGCCCATTGTCTGGACACCCCGCAATTTAAAAACACTGAACTGTGGACAAAGCTGCCTGGCGTTCAGAAGTAAGTAAGGGTTACCCCGATCAGTGAACGACAAACCTTCGTTGGCCACAAAAAATCGGCGGACAGGTTGCGAAACAATCGACAGGGACTTTTGCGACCCCGGCCCCCATTTCACAGCATGTAGCTTACATAGCTCATTTGTTCACATGTCGTTTTCCAATGTTTCCATTTGCGGGAATTCGTCGCTGCGATCAGAGTGCGGTGCAGCAAGTGTTCGCTACGGTGCGGTTGATAACGGTCTCTCGAGTCTGCCTGGCCGGCACTTGCGGACGCGGTCAAGTCGACGATTCTCAAGCTGGCTTGCGACTCCGTCCGTAGAACCTCATGAAACGCAAGCTGACTGCGAGTGATCCTCTCGATGTGCTGTGATGAAGTCTGGGGGTGATCGGTGGGCACGAAGGTGCTGATGGGCATGTCGACATGCGACGATCAAACCAGAAAAATGTGACCCGCCTGCGGCGGGTAAGGGGTTAAGGAACCAAGCGCTGAGTTCTGGCCAGACGAAAACCGATATTGAAAATACGGTTGACCGGCCGGGCGCTGTAAAAACGGAGGGCGGAACGGACGAGCGACGAATGATCGGTGAACGAACCGCCACGCAACAAACGGCGATCGCCCGAGGCTGGCCCAGTCGGATCAGTTACCGAACCGCTCGGATGATCGCCATCCCAGTCCTGGCACCACTCCCACACGTTACCGTGCATGTCATACAGACCCCACGGATTCGGCTTCTTCTGACTCACGGGATGTGTACGGCAGTTATGATCAAAAAGACGACGGCCGTAATTGTCCTTATCGGTGTTCCAGATATTCAAAGCGTCGATCTGTTGGTCACCGCTGTTGTCTCCAAACCAGGCGTAAGCGCCAAGCTCTGAGTCACTGTCGCCAAAACTGTACTCAGACGTGGTCCCAGCACGGCATGCGTACTCCCACTCGGCCTCTGTCGGTAAACGATACACGTAACCCGCTTTTTTCTCCGCTGGCAGTGCACTCAGCTTACGACAGAACTCGACAGCGTCATCCCAACTAACCTGTTCAACAGGTTTCAGAGGACCCTTGAAAAAACTCGGGTTCCTACCCATCACCGCTTCGTACTGCTCCTGTGTCACCTCGTAAACACCCAGATCGAACGCTTTCGTCAGCGTCACCGTATGCGAATGTTGCCCCTCACCCATCTCAAACGTACCTGATGGACATGACGCAAACGGCATCCCGATGGAATTTGTGATCAACGGCGTCCGCATTACGGCTGCCCTGCGATACCCTGAGGCAATCCGGTTTGCTTCCCGGACCCGTTTCTCCTCAGCAATCTTTGCAGCAATCAGCTCCTTCGGATTCCCCCCGCATGCTCCACAGAAGTTCTCCCAGACGGGGACTTCCGCATTGCACGACACGCACGAAATCCGTAGCGACTCACCGCACCCACGGCAGAACTTACGGCTTGATTCGTTCTGTGCGTGGCACTTCGGGCATTTCCCTGCTACCGGTTCGCCAGTGACTTCTGGGACTGGAGAAGCTGCACCTGGAGTAGCAGATTCGGGAGCAACGGAAGCGACATAACCACGCAAAGCATCACCCATGCTGCCTTGACCAAGCGTTTCCTGGACCTCGTACCGCGACAGGTCCACGATTTCCATGTTCAGATCAGCGTCACCGGTCAGACCACCGACATCCGACAGCGAGGACTGATCACCCGGACTGCGATCCGACGACTCGGCAGGCTGTGCACCTTCTTCGTACGTCTGCTCATCACCAGGACTCTGGTCGTCGTCACGAGGCATTCGTCGGTATTTCCGTCTAAGGGTTTCATGAAACGCGTGACCATGAGTTTACATCCCTGCATGTCACCCCGAAACCATGCCGCGTGCATTGACAACTATTGCGTCGCCATGGTGACCGGTGAGATCATCACATCCCCAGCCTGCTGGCACAGTTCGGGCTGACGCCGAAGTCAAAATGCGGGCTGGCTTCGAGGGAAGCGGTGAATCCGCTGGATGCGTGGTGAGGGTGTGGTCGCGGTTAAAGGATCGCTGACTTTTCCGCCCACACCCCTGCCCCATTTTCACAGCAGGTACTTTACGTAGCTCGTTTGTTCACACTTCGTTTTCAGGTATTTCCGTATGCGTTGATTCTCATCGCATTCACTTTCGGAGGCCTGTTGTTGCCTGTGCATGGGTGGACCCGGTGTCCGATGTTGAAATCAGCAACGAAAGCTTCACACTGCCAGCAACACTGCTCAGCGTGCTGGATGCTTAGCTCATCGAGAAACCTGACGAATGCCGCTAAACATTTACTTTCCAGTGCTCCATCCTGCTGGCTGGAAAAGGACTAATCAGGTCGTCGATTGCAGGACGCTCCACAACATCGGAGTCCAGCCATCGTCGCTGGCTCTCAGCGTCGTCCAGAATGACAGGCATACGTTTCTTCGGGTGGTACTGCTCGACCAGTTCGTTGGCCGGGCACGTGATGATGGTGCATGTTTCCAGTGAAAGGCCGGATTCCAGGTCGGTCCAGCTCTGCCAGAGTCCAGCAAATGCAGAAACGGCACTGTCGCGGACCTTGAAGTACCAGCCGTGTTCGAAGAACTCCGTCCAGGGAATCAGACATCGTTTCGACTTGAACGCTTCCCGGTAACTGGGTTTCTCGTGAATGGTTTCTCCGCGAGCATTGAACGTCATCCGCTGGAAGCTCTTGTGTGTTTTGTGCTTTGCAGATGGTTTCCACCAGAACGGAAGCAGGCCCCAGTTGCAGGTTGCCAGTTCACGGTCACCGTCCTGGTCCATTCGCACAGTCAGCATATCAGCCAGTGGGAACAGGTCTTTGATAGTCTCAGTTGCTGTCGATCGCTCTGTTGCGTCGAACAGTTCGCTGACGACACGTAGATTGACCTTTTGATTCATTCGGTGGCACATGCGGGGATTGTGCAACTCAGAGCTGTTACTGGGCAACTCTACCAGCAGGGCTTATCTTTCGAGTCTCGTGTGGCTCCTGGAGCCATCCCAACGCCATTTCACGTCCGATGTCAGACAGAGGATTCGACCGATGCCCAGAACGATCCTTGGAATTGGTGCCCACTACGATGATTGTATCTTCGGCATTCCCGGAATCCTGATGCGGGCGATCCGCAAAAATCATCGAGTCGTGATCCTCTCGCTGATTGGCGATTACTCCAACTGGCGTCCCATGAAGGGACGTGAGCAGGAACTGACCGCTGGCACGATCAGGCTTTGTGCAGACTTTGGTGTCGAGATGCGATTCCTGAAGTTCGCAGAGATGTCATTCGACGTTGAAGTGGAAACGAAGAAGAAGGTCGCCGAGGCCGTTGCAAGGATTCAGCCGGATGTGGCGTTCATGCTGTGGCCTCACGATCGGCATTCTGATCACGAGGTGGCATCGAGACTGTCGAGTATCGCATTAAAACATGCGGACCGACTGATTGATGAATCGATACCATACCGGGCACCACGCCAAACCTATTGGTACGACAATGGCCCCCGGCACACTACAGGCTTCGAGCCGAACACATTCGTGGATGTGACAGACGACTGGCCGCGTGCGAGTGAATGGCTGGGGCGACTGATGGCTCTTGCTCGAAATGTCGAGTACGACCCGCTGCGACAAGATGGGGCAGTCCGTTCGAAAGAGGCTCTCGCCAGGTATCGAGGTGCGACGTGTGGTGTTCAGTATGCGGAAGCATTTCGATCGTTTAACGAGTACCCGCAGGAAATCCTTTAAGACACTGTTCGGACCAGGCATTGCTGGTATTGAGAGTTGCTTAGTGCAGTAAGCATTCAGTGCAGTAAGCATTCAGTGCAGTAATCATTCAGTGCAGTAATCAGCGAATTCACGGAGTTATCTCAATGGCTGACCAGGAGTTTTCAGGCAGGACTGCTTTGGTCACTGGTGGTTCGCGAGGCATCGGCCGAGCCTGCGTCGAGATTCTGGCCCGACACGGCGCCAGTGTGGCCGTTAACTATCGGGCCAACGTCGATGCTGCTCAGGATACTGTTCGCGTCGTGAGCGCAACGGGACAGCGTGCGATAGCCGTGCAGGCCGACGTGGCTGACGAAAGTCAGGTCCAAACCATGATTGAAACGGTCGAACAGAAACTCGGACCTGTCGACCTGCTCGTCAATAATGCTGGCGTGTTTCATTTCGTGGATCACGAAGCGACTGACCTCGACATCTGGAATCAAACGATGGCCTGCAATCTGACAGGCGTTTTCAACGTGACGTGGGCGGTCAAGCAGAAGATGATTGAACGAGAGTTCGGGCGGATCGTCAACATGTCGTCGATTTCGGCCCTGCGTGCCCGACCGAATTCGATCGCATACGCAACCAGCAAAGCCGGAATCACTGGCTTCACGAAGAGCACTGCACAAGCATTAGCCGGTCAAAATATTCGGGTCAATGCGATCGCCCCGGGATTGATTGATACCGACATTCTCGACGGCGTTGAACAATCAACGCTCGACAGCCTCATCGATGATACGCCGCTGGGACGCATTGGAACTCCCGAAGACGTCGCCGATCTCGCACGATTTCTTCTGTCTGATGAATCGCGATTCATCACTGGTCAAACAATCGTCGTCGGCGGCGGGCGTGTGATGTTGCCTTGAGGCTTTTATCTGAAAACACCTGCCCTTTCAGCAACCGACGGACAGCCTCAGCCTTTTCGTCATCAGACAGCGGCAGCCGTTCGTCCCGTGAAACTGCAGGACGGTGACCTGCCCCTGGACTCCGTTGGAGGCCACCGCCGGCAGGTACCCGGCCCCGCCTTACACAAGGTCAATCCACCTGGCAATCCACGCGAAGTCCTCGTCAATTTCACTGACGGATCCCGTGACCCGATCCTCTCCTGCTCCTGTCACAACGATATCCCGACCCGCTTGACCGGAAATCCAGTCATTGCCGTCGCCACCAAACAGGATGTCCTGGCCAGCCCCGCCCTTCAGCTGATCTTTGCCGGAACCTCCGTGCAGTGAATCCCGACCCTGCTGACCGGCCAGGCGGTCGTCTCCGTTGCCGCCTGCGAGGACATCGTTACCACTTCGCCCGCGCAACCAGTCGTTTCCGTCATTGCCGCTGAGTACATCGTGACCACCGTGACCGGTCAGTCGATCATTCCCGGCCCCTCCGGACAGCGTGTCTCGACCGCCGTGCCCTGCGAGAGTGTCATGGCCATCTCCGCCCGTAAGCAGATCGTTGCCGGCAGCTCCCAGCAACCAATCGTCATCGGCCCCACCATGCAGTGTATCCCGGCCGCGCTGGCCATACAGACGGTCACGCCCATTGCCTCCCGCCAGTACATCATGACCTGCCCCGCCACGAATCCGGTCGTTGCCATCACCACCACTCAGTACATCATGACCACCGTGGCTGTTCAGGTGGTCATGCCCCGCGTCCCCCGACAGGGTATCGTGGCCACCCTGCCCATTCAGGCGATCATCGCCATCTCCACCCGTCAGTACATCGTTGCCGGGACCTCCGTGCAGAGTGTCACCACCACGCCCACCACGCAGCGAGTCATGTCCGGCATGACCGTTCATCAGGACACCCGCCTCAACAGTCTCCGTGACAGTGATCCTGTCGTCTCCCGCATTGCCACTGAGGCTGAGAATCCGGGCCAGTTCACCCGCCAGACCAGTCAGCCGGATGTCGTCGTCTCCCGCACGACCGTTCACTGCAATGGACTGAAGCTGGAGTTTCGATGCGTCTGTGAGATGGAATTCCAGATTGTCATCACCGGCGGTTCCCTCGATCGTCAGCGTCGATGCGGATGTAAGCGAACGGCGTTGCAGTTCGTCGTTGCCACGCATGACAACAACATGGCCGTCGTCCAGCAGGACCTGAACAGTACCGGTGCTGGATTCGGGAACTTCAATGACGACATCCGTTTCGTTCCCGGTCTCGTTTTCGTCAGCGAATACAAAAGTATCCAGCAACCCTTCCAGATTACTCAATGTCTCGCTATCCAGTTCATCCAGTTCCGTCTGAATTCGGACTTCATCAATTGCCCGCAGCCTGTCAAGCAGCGGTTCCAGCCCTATCCGTTCACCCGGTTCCCAGTCGTGCTGGTTCAGCAGTTCCGCGTACTCACCGTCAGATTCTGCACGCAGCATGTGAATCCGCTCTACCAGCCGTGCGAAGTCCACCTCATCGTCGTCCACCTCATCGTCGTCCACCTCATCGTCGTCCAGCGGGTCATCCACTTCGGGAAGCGGAAAGGGGTCGGGGACCGGGGTGCCCATCAATCCGTTGATCTGGTCATCAGGCTGATCAACGGCATCGGCCGACGGCAGAGTGCCACCCAGAGAGAACCCATGCTGTGCCCGCAGTTCCGCATTAGTCAGACCAATGTACTGACCTGGAATCCGCGGATCGGCATCCTCCGGATCCGATTCTGTCGTGGGCGGCAGTTGTTGCGGAAACAGAACGTATTCTCCCTCCTGTTCGGGAAAGAACAGTTGCCGGCTGTCCCCGTTGCCGGTATTCACAAGCACATGGTCGGTCAGACCGAACCACTGCTCGGCCGAATCTTCTTTGCGGGCAATCTCAGCTTCCATGTGATAATGCGTCCGGTCAATGAGTTCCCCATCGAAATCGAAGGTCTGCAATCCCCCGAACTCGATGTCGCCGGTGAACTCCAGTCGGCGATGCGAACTCCGCGGTTCCGCGATGTGGAAATCCTGACCATTGTTGAAATATCCGCCGTCAACGGTGATCAGCCCTGAACGAGGCGTCTGCATTCCCATCGCAAAACCTTCGATCCTCAGATTTTCATAATGATGTCGTCCGCGGTTATAGAGCAGTTCCGCGTTGTGTCCGATTTCAGCACTGGAATCGATGTGATTGACCATGGTGATATTACGGAAGGTCAGCTGGCTGCCCGGTGCACCTCCGGTATACAGCTCGGTCACTCCCAGATACACGTTCCAGACTGTGAGATCTTCCACGACACTGGGCTCGAATTCCCAGCCGTGTTCGCGCAGAGCATCGAGTCCCTCGTCTTCCACCTTCATCAGCGAGTCCAGGTAGGCAAACGCTGCGCCTTCGACCGATCCATAGACCGTGTTGTGCCGGAAACTTTTCAACGGAACCAGCGCGACCGGGAGATGCTGCACACCCTTTGCCAGCGCAGGGTCCGTCAGGTTTTCGGCCAGAAACATGGTCTTGCCTGAGCCAGCCTGTGTCAGCCCGTTGGCATAAACATACAGCCCACTGCCGGTGGCACCCGCCGCGACATTATGCTCAACAGTGACGCCGGGGCCCTGCAGCCAGAAGCCGTTGCCTTCATGTCCCCAGTCTTCGAGCGGTTCGCGTTCGACATCGGTATCGCCTTCGGTACCGTGTGTCCGGATCGCCAGATTGCGGACAAACATTCCAATTTCGTCGCCCGCTTCCGTGGCAAAAGCCGAGCCGGCGACATTAAAGGCCACGTTGTCGGTCATCTCCACATAGCTGGAATGATTGACGTATCCCCAGCCCGGATTTCCCACCACGGCAGTCCCGTGCACCACAGCTGGCCTCGAGGAAGCCTGTACGCCGCTGCGATGAAAGTGCACGCTGTAACGACCCCGAACATTGGTCCCTGTCCCGGCCACCAGACTTCCGTCGGAGTTCAGAACGGCGTCATCGGGCGCCCGCAGCTTGTTGGTTCGTCCCAGCTCATAAAACCCGCCATAGGCAATGCTGACATCCCGGCTGTGCATGAACATGACATGCCCGCGCCGGTCGAGGGCGGTGTTCTGGGATTCGATGACAGCATTTCGTGTCGTGTTCGCCACATGGATCTGGAACTCACTGGACGGGGGCAGATGATCCCGGGCCAGGACCTGATCAAGCGTGACGGTGTGTCCGTCGAAAGCTGCAATACGCACGGTTTCATCACCTGTCCCTTCGTCACTTACACCCGCGATGACAAGCACATCTCCCACCCGCCAGCCATTCGGCACCATGGTCAGTGTCAGTGTGCTGTCGCCGGCCTGCGGTGCTGTCGCCAGAGACTCCCAGGAGGTTCGGGCAGCTCCGTGAATCACAGTTGTTCCGTGCAGAACAGCCCCCCGACTGAGTGCATAAGGATCCCAGCTGCGATCGATGGGTCCGGTATCGGCAATCAGAATCCGGGCCGTCACATCTGCAGCCACTGGCTGTTCAGATGTTCCCATTTCGAGACGGCTGCCGGAGGCTCCGACAATTGTATCGACCGACAGTTGAGTATTGACGGACGTCCGGAACCGAAGAGTTCCATCAATGCGGACCGTATGCAGAACGGCGTCAATCACTCCGTCCACAGTCACTGTCATATGGGCCGGGATATACACATCAGCCCCATCCGCGGGAACGACTCCGTTTTCCCAGATATTTTCATCCGACCAGTTCCCCGAAGCGACGAGGGTATGCGATGCCCCGGCGGGGGTAGCCAGATGCATGGACGCACAATGCTCAGTGGCTTTCACGGAGTCATCAGCATGTGCCGTGCACGTGTGACCATTCCCGTGACTGCCGGTCATGGAATCGCCGTGGCCACCCGTCATCGAAGCGACGTGATCGCCTGACAGCAGCAGACGGACTTCGAGAGATTCCAGTCCGGCCTGCTGCGTCCGGCCGGACGCAGCCGATCGCCGTTGCGCAGTTTTACGTGACAGTTCAGCGCAGAGTCTGGTGAGCCAGTACGATTTCAACATGGTTCTCGCCTTTGTCAGGCCGGATTGTTCCGGCGGTGTCCACGGGTGTGTCAGCAACACCGCTGCCGCATGTGTTGTGAGTGGACTTGGGCGCGAGGGGCCGTTTCCTAACACGTCCGGCCTGGTTTTTTTCAGAATTGCGTGATTCACCTGAAAGATCCCGTCGGGAACGTGCAGAAATGACCTTTTTTGATGGGTAATTCACCGGAAAATCCGGAATGCTCCGACGGTGGACAGACCGACCTTGATCAGAAGGATCGGTGAGAGAATGATAGAGGTGTCGGATTGCAATCAGGTGGCGGTGTCGATGTTTTCCGCCGTATATTTTCAGGGGAGGGCATTTCTTTGCAGAGTCAGGACTCCATGACGCAGTCCAGCCTGCTGATCCGGATCCGTAATCAGGATGATGCGGAAGCCTGGGGACAGTTCCACCAGATTTACGGGCCACTGATTTTCCGCTTCGCCCGCTGGCAGGGCCTGCAGGATGCGGATGCCGCGGATTTGACTCAGGATGTCCTGAAGGAAATCTGCCGCCAGATCGGCAGTTTTGAATACCAGCGGGATCAGGGCCGTTTTCGTGGATGGCTGCTGACGGTTGCACGCTGCACCGTCGCCCGCATGAAGCAGGCCCGGTTTCGCCAGCCGACAGGCACCGGCGACACCGGACATCTCCGCCGTCTGGAAAACCTGCCAGACGAAGCCAGTGACCTGGAGACTTACTGGAATCAGGAGTACGAGCAGACATTGTTTGCGTGGGCCGCGAAGGACGTTCAGGCTCGTGTCGAAGAATCCACATGGGAGGCCTTCCGTCGCACGGCCGTTGACGGGAACAATCCCACAGATGTCGCCCGGGAACTGAATCTGAATCTCGGCTCGGTCTACGTGGCTCGTAACCGTGTACTCGCCAGCATCAAACGCAGGATTGCTGAGATCGACGATGAATGACGACGGCATAACGGGCTGCCCCGACGACGAAACACTGCACAGCCTGATGGCTGGTACTCTGTCTACCGCCGACGATACCGTCATGACCGGACACCTGGGCCAGTGCACCGATTGCCAGCAGCGTTTTGATCAGATGACCGGGCCGGACGGATTTGTCGATCGGGTGGCCAGGGCTGTCAGTGAACGATGCGACGGGACGATACTGGACCAGGCACTGCAGGATCTCGCCGGTCATGCAGACGCCACCCCTTCAGACAGTCCACTCACATCTGTCAGCGATACCCTGAATCCGCTGCTTGAGCAGGGCACATCCGAACTGTCGCCGTTTAGTGATGTGGAGAAGTGGTTCGACCAGGTTGATACATCCGGTTCTTCCCCTTACCTGCACGGCTACGAAATCCTCGACTTCATCGGCCGTGGTGGAATGGGGGTCGTATTTCGCGCCCGCGATCCGTCACTCAATCGCATTGTCGCCTTAAAGGTTCTGTCTCCTTCCAGGGCGACAGAACCTCTGGCACGTGAACGGTTTCTGCGTGAAGCCAGGGCTGCCGCTTCTATCAACCACGAATGTGTTGCCACTGTGCACGCCGTCGTCGACCGCGCCGGTCTGCCATGCCTGGTGATGGAGTACGTCAACGGTGAATCTCTGCGGCAGAGACTTGACAGCACGCCCGTGCTGCGTCTCAAGGACATCGTCACCATCGGCAGTCAGGTGGCCTCAGGGGTGACGGCAGCTCATGCCTGCGGGATTGTCCATCGTGATTTGAAACCGGCCAATATCCTGCTGGCCACTGGAGAACCGACACGGGTCCGACTAACGGATTTCGGACTCGCTCGCGTGGTGGAAGATGACTCACTGACGCAGTCCGGGATGCTGGCCGGCACACCCGGCTACATCGCTCCCGAAGTCGCTCAGGGACACAAAGCCGATTACCGCTCGGACCTGTTCAGTTTTGGCTGTCTGCTGTATATCATGTCAACAGGGCAGTCACCGTTCCCAGCCAGCACCTCGATCGAGTTTCTGCAGAGCGTGACACAGCACGAGCCAATTCCTGTGCGCCAACTGAATGCCACACTTCCGACCTGGCTGAGCGATCTGATTACCAGCCTGCTGCAGAAGAACCCGAAAGACCGGCCACAGTCGGCTGCCGCAGTCAAACGCATTCTTCATCGTGCCTATCGTCAGTTGCGAAACCCTTCCACAAACCGGCCCCTGCGAGAACCATCTCTACTGGCCCGGGGAAGCTCCGCACCTCCCACAGACCCCTTAACCGGACGCTGGCTGCTGTCGTCAACAGTCGGCAGATGGATCGCTGTGAGCGGTATTGCTATCGCGATCCTCTGCACTGCACTGGCCATGCGACCGAACCGCACATCCCCCGACCGCACATCCCCCGACCGCACATCCCCGAACCAGCTTCCGCCGGTCGTGGCATCAACAGCGCTGTCGTCTCAGCGAGCGGTCAGTGCACAGCAACAATCCCGGCAGGACAGTCCCGCGACTACTGCAACCATACCATCTGCGAGTCCGCCGGAGGCCGCCTTCCTGGTCACAACCAATGAGAAGCCCAAACGCTTTCGGACCCTGGAACGAGCCGTCGAGAAGGCGGATGACGGCAGCACAATCGTCATTGCCTCATCGGGTCCATTTGAAACAGCGGGAATTGCTCCATCACAGGACGAGCTGACAATCACCGCAGCCGCCGGCTGCGTGCCCGTCCTGCGACTGGTACCCGATAGTGATGACGACACCCCCGATATGTTCGCGATCGACACCCAACTCACACTGCAAGGTCTGGAGCTGCACGTCGACGAAACGGATGTGACTCCGGACGCCCTGCAGAATCTGGGGCTGATACGCATCCTCACTGGAGAGCTGCACGCAAAGAACTGTCGTTTGACAGTCCCGGCCGGTGGGCAGTGCGTCATCGCCACCGAGCCCACCGAAGTGCAGTTCGACCGCTGTGCTCTGCATGTCCCCCACGGTTCAGTCATCTCCTGGGAAGCCGGTGTGGAGGACCGGGTGATCCTCAATGGCTGCATTATCACAGCAGACATGCTGGCGCACATTCACGGCACACCAGATCAGACCATCACACTGAATCTGCGGCACAGCACAGTCCTGGCCAGAACGGTATTCGCCTTTGATCTGGAACAGGTCCCCCGATCACACCGTTCGCAGGTCCGCGCGGCCGCTGAAGACTGTGTCTTTGCCTGCGACGTTCTGTGCCGCATGAACACCGGGAGTGCTTCCACATTCAAACAGCGAATCACCTGGGAGGGCCACCGCAATGTCTACGCAACTCCGTTTGTCGCGCTGCATTCGGATTCCGGCCCCATCCACAGCCCGGACAGTTTTTCCACCTGGACCGCCTACTCGAACGTCACCGAACAGAATCCGCTCGTGTCCCGTGTGATGTTCCGCACATCACGCGACGCACTGCGACTTCACGCGCCCGATCCGGAAATACGAGTATACAGGGACTTCACGTTCACCACAGGTGACACACTCCCGTCCCAATCCGGTAACGGACCTGGAGCCCACGTCGAACACGTCGGTCCCGGACAGAGCAGCACATACTGAGCCCGCAGAGTCAAACGGTCATGCATTTCCACTGCCACGTGATTCCCCGGTACGCAGGTGCTATGGAAAACCTGACGGCGGTATTCGACATTGCGTGGCCGGTAAGGGGCACTACGAATCTGAAGAACAGGCATGAAACCAACCCGCTCATCTCCGCCGCCGTCACCGGTAAGATTATCACTTCCGCAGCCTGCTGGCACAGTTCGGGCTGACGCCGAAGTCCAGACGCGGGCTGGTTTCGAGTAATCCGGTGGCATCCGCTGGATGCGTTGTGATGCACCCTGGAACTGGTCGCGGTTAACGGGGACAGGACCGTATACTGGTAGCGCTGCGAGTTAACACAGTGGACAAATCAGGAACCAGTGACTTATGTCGCACGCCGAAGAAGCAACAGGAACAACAAGCCGTGATGTTGAGTTACCTGGAGTTGCACAGAAGATGAGCTTCTCTGATTGCACCGAGTCACTTCGATGGACTGCCATCGCAATTTGTCTTTGTTGCAGCGTCGCCTTCGCGGAGGATACCACGTCGGGATTGCTTCCCACGATGTCCTACGATCGACCCTTACCAATCGAAGTCAACGGGGAAGCGATCAGTCTGGGGCAGCATGCTGTGCCTCGGTGCTACGACTGGGACCACGACGGTGATCTGGACTTGCTCGTCGGGGGAGACAATGGTCGCTTGTGGCTGTATCGCAACAGGGGGACCACACAGCAGGCCCGCTTTCAGGCGAAGGAACCAATCTCGGCCGGCGGACGCGATCGCTGGGGCAATTCCTACACGGGACTTGTACACACCAACCTTGTGGGAAACGCGTTGCCAGACTTAGCTATCTGCCACTCCGGTAACAAAGTGACAGTTCATCAGAATGTCGGCACCGCCAGAAGTCCCGAATTTGCCGAAGATGGAGTGACCTACCAAGTCCAGGCGAATTGCCAGGGACGCTTCGATATTGCGGACTGGGATGGCGACGGGCTCGGCGATGTTGTGACTGGATCATTCGGTGGAAAGCTGGAGTGGCATCGCAACGAGGGGCAGGCGGACAAGCCGACATTTGGCACTGGCAAACCGTTCTTCAATCTCAGCCTCGCGTACAACTCGCATCCACGCATCGTGGATTTTAATCAGGATGGCCGGCTGGATCTGTTGCTGGGAGTGAACTGGGGCACCGTCTCGCTGTATCGCAACGTCAAAACTGCAGGGGAATCATCGCTGAGTGCAAGCCGACTGATGCAATGGACGGATGGTACGAATCTCAACATTCGGAAGTTGAATGGCGACGACACAACACCCGAACTGGCTGACCTCGATGGCGACGGCGTTCTCGATTTGATCAGCGGTGGCAAGAATGGGCGACTGTTCTTTATGCGAGGCGTTGGCTTCCCTGTGCGTGTAGAGTCGTTCCACAATCTGTTGAAACAGCATGCAAAGGATTTAGGGAACGTTCTCCGCGACGATCCAGCAGTCCGACAGCAAGCCTTCGGAGCGTTAGCTTCACTGCAGGCGGACCTGGCCGGGGGACTGATTCCCCTTACATCGCGGGAACAACTATTTCAGCAACTCGCTCCTCTGGCGAAACAGTATCCTGGTTTACTCGGACGCTCCAGGTTCGATCTGGAAGACAGTCCCCATTTGCCACTGCTGGCCGGTCAATACTGGGCCGTGCTCCTGGAATCCCTCCCTGATTCGCCCTTGAATCGCCAGCGAGTTGCCGATGCCCTCGACTTTCGAGCGGGGTACAAAATGCTCCTTGTCGATCTCGGTGTTCTGCTCATTGACAATAACACCGCCACTCCCGAGCACCTGGCAGCGATGCACCAGTTGATGATGGCGATGCCTCGTACCGTATGGGACGTGGAAACGATTACTGTCGCTGGATGGTTAGGACCGGCGATCAAGACACAGAAAATTCGATCGCGGTCAGGCATCAACATCTTTGATTTGCCGCTCGGCCGCCCGGAGAACAGCTTTGCGGGCGATGCGCCAAGGCCCGGCGTTACTGATGTCTACCTGATTTGCCTGGCACATGAACTGGCTCACAACATGCTCGACACAGTCGGCAAGCGCACCCGCCCGGAATTGTATGAACGGAAATTTGAGGGACTTGCTCAGGCAGCTGGCTCGCAGATCGTTTACCGATCCCCCAAATCCCGTGGCATCGACTTTGACGCAACCAGGGCGAACTTCCAAAGAATTGGTTCGTGGAACGGGGACAAAGCGACGTGGCGTGATGCGTGGGTTAACTTTTTCAAGGGCAAGGAAGTCTTCGACCGCGCTTATACGCGGGGCAATGTTCAATTCTTTCTCGATGCTCCACAGGAAGCCTTTGCAACACTGGCCAACCAATACTTTGCCGACAGCCAGTTGATGCTCGATTTCTGTAAAGTCCGCTGGGAAGCGGGGCATCTTTCAAACATCAACCAGTTCCTGCTGATTGCTGACTACCTGAGCGAAGACACAAACCAAGTCAGTTTTTACGTGATGCGACCTGGCGGCGATCTGACTGTTACTCCGGTGAAGTTGATCCGTGACGGTCAAAACCGCATCACACACGTACAATCGAAGAATTCGACCGCCACCTTCGAGTATCAGAGCGGAAACCTGGTCACCGGATTCCGGCTCGAATCCAATCCGAAGTGACTCAGCTGATTCAATTCAACTGATCTGCCTTGACCTGCCTCCATTTTCTGAACCATCTCTGGTGAGAAAATCCGTGGTCGTGATCTGTCCGGAATCTCTGCGTGAACACACGAGACAGAAAAGAGCCACTTTACGAAATCGTCGGGGGCTTGCGGGCAAAATTCTGAGAGCTGCCGTACCTGGTGGAGTATTGGTTCCAGGAAACCATTAACGTCGGCGACTGTCGGAATCGTGAGTCCGGACAGCATCGACCCCAGTACACAGAAACACCATCAACCGTCGCGTCAACGACAGGACTCGCAAACGCATCCAGTCCCGCACACCGCTACAGATGTCGGGACCACAAACTGACAGCAGTTGATCCACCAAAGCAGCGAACGATTCAACTCGCACGAGTGTCAGAACCCACGCGCCAAACGCAGTCACAAAGGCACATCGGAGATTTTCTTCGTGTACCTGGTTTGCAAGACCGAGAGCGTCAGAATCTGGCGACCTGATTCGCATCGGTTTTGTCGACCGATGCATGCAAACCAGAAAAGTTCAAAGCTTCCAGAGACTGCTACGATGGGTCCATTTTCAACGCCGATTAGTTCTCCGAAGTGGGTCCGTTTTGCAAGCCTATCTCCAGTCTTTGGGCCGCCCGATGTCCCATCGGCCCACAAATGACTACGGACGAGCCCTGGGACCACCCGTTCGCTGGGCCCCTTTCTCAATTCTGTAGAGATAGCCGGCTGTGCGGACGATAAACGCATCTTCGTCCACGGCGGGCGAGGCCAGTAATTGCTGCTTCGATAGAGAATTCACCGCAACGATTTCAAACTTTCGGCCGGGTCGAATGACCGTGCAGGTCGAGTTTTCGTTGAACAGGTAGATGCGATTCTTCGCGAAAATGGGCGTGGCCGAAAATGAGCCACCCAGTCGCTGTTTCCACACGACGTTTCCAGTCCGTGCCTCAAGGCACGTCATGATTCCTGCACGGTTCACGACATACAGCAGTTCGTCGATCAGAAGCGGCGTGCATCGCTGCGGCATGCTGCGAGTTTCCTTCCAGGCAATGTGAGAGTCCGTCACATCACCGTCTCCATCGTGACGGATTGCCCAGAGCTCCGGGTGGTCACGGTCGACGATGGCAAACACGAGGCCATGGCCCGCCACAGGTCGAGGCGAGATCGACCATCCTTTGTGACGCACTCGCCACAGTTCCTTTCCGGAAACGCTGTAGGCATACACCCCCTGTGCAACCGAACTGACAAGCTGGACTCCGTCACCTCTCGGGGCCATGCCCGGCATGCCATAAGCCTTACGCATATGGACAGGAACCTTCGAATAATCGTACGACCGGAGCGTCTGCCAGACAGTCTTTCCCGTCGGCCGGTCCAGCGCCACGATATACTGGACGTCTCGCCCATCCACGTGAACGACCAGGTTCCTGTCAATCATCGTTGGAGAACTGGCTGGCCCCGCGTTTGCCTCGTGATCGCATTTCAGGTCACGTCGAGTCCAGATGGTATTGCCCGTCCTCGTGTCCAGGCATGCTGTCCCGTACGTGCCATAGTGTACGAATACACGACCTTTCTCAATCACCGGCGTGGGCGTGGCATATGTGTTTTCAACGGTGATCTTCTGCGGCTCCTGCACGTCGAAGATGTGTCGGTCGTGCAGGACGCGGCCCGTGTTTTTGTCGACACAGATTGCAAAGAGCTTGTGCCCGTCGGCTGTTGCCGTCGTTATCCAGACCTGATTGCCATAGATGACCGGTGAGGACCAGCCGCGATCGTGAATGGGAACCTTCCAGGTAACATTCTCATGATCAGTCCAACTGACAGGGAGGTTTGTCGCTCTGCAATGAGCATTCCCGTCTGGCCCGAGAAACTGCCACCATGATTCTTCACCAGCAACAGGATTCGCGCTGACGACGACAGAAAACAGAAGAAGAGCAACACGCACAGCTAAACCTCATCAACCTGACGAACACCAATAGCAGCCGGAGTCAGTATCGAATGCGCTGGCTCCGCAACGCAATCGAACGAGTCTCGAAGTCGCGTACTTCGTCAGCGAGTGATCGGATGTCAGCAGCCTGACATCCAGCGATTGCGAGACCGGGACGCCGAACACAAATTCCCGAATCTGCTCCAGACCGAGCGTCCAAAACAGCTAAAATGTAATTCGCATATCCGTCTTGTTTAACCGACTGAGCGCCATCAAGCTGATTTAATCTCAATTTGCTTCGTGACATTGATGTCGTGCCACCGATGCAACTGGAGAATTTGCGGAAGTGACAGCTACCCGCAACGTTACACGATCAGCAGATATTGGGGTAAGGCCTGCGTCAGCTGAATGTTATGTCGGTGGTTGCTACGGGCGGCTGCATCCGACTGCCAGTGTGGTTTCAGGTGTCAAGGTACCCTCGACTGAATGCGTGAACAGCAGATCGGATTCTACTCGGCAGAGTGTGACATTTGGTTCAACCAGTCTATTGCGTTCACAATCTCGACAGTGTGTCTGAGACACGATCGACGATATTTGCTGGTGGTTAGAATCAACTCGCGCCATCGTCGCCGAATATTAATGATCTGGTCGGACGGGAACTCACTTTCCGGGACCACTCCAGGACGGAAGTTCCGCCACTTTTGCCACTGCTTCCGGACTCAGCGGGATGCCCCAGACCTTGCCGAAAAACGGAGCTAGATTGTGCCCGGTGGCCTGAGACATCCGAATTAGCCAGGCGTCACGTTCGGCCTGTTCTCCTCTGGGCAGCCGGGCTGGATTCTCATCCTGATCCCTGCTGTAACTCGCGAGCACTTTCCGGTAAGCCGCCCATCCGAAGGAATCACGAATCTGGAGATGCATGGCCAGCTTATCGCCTGCTCCTCCGTCTGCGTAGGTCTTGCCCTGGGCGAGATACCTGCTGGCTTTTTCCTCAACGGCTTTCGCATTGGCGGTCCAGGTCCAGCCACCTCGGAGCGTCATCCCGAGCTGATCAAAAGCGTGTGCCGAAAACAGATTCACGGTGACTTCAATTGATCCATCAAACGTGTAGGGATTGTTCCAGCTCCATGCTTTGTCCGGGCGACGCTGGGCTTCGTGGCCAAGCTCATGAAACCATCCCCAGTTGCCGGTCGATTTCAATCTGTCGAGATCAACCACTCCGCGGCATTGACTCTGCGGGCCCTGGGTTGGATACCCGGCGTGAAAAAGGCCCGCAGAAATCTGGCAATCCACATTGATGCGTTCAGGCATCTTCCGCAGTTTCGTGTAGCCGCCCAGTTCGTCGTGCAATCCAACCACGCCATCCCAGTATTCCATGAGAGGTCCTGGATCGTTCAACTCTCGAATCCATGCCGCAGGAAACGAAATCGCCACGTTATCGCCCACGAATTCGGCGTAGGGTGCCGGATGTTTGCGCTGTGTGTGCTGCCAGTCATTCACCGTGGTCTGACCGCGTACAAAGGTAGGGGCAGGCAGCGCATTCTCGAAGCTCACGAGAAAGGGTTCGATGTCGATGGGCGTGCTACCGGTGTCGACGTAGAGAGCGCCGCCGTAAGCAGCAGCTACTTCGGTGCGAACCTGATTCACGGGAAAAGTACGGGACGGACTGCGCGGAGTGCGTACCAGATTCTTCTTGAGCGGGATGTTGTCACGATGCCCGGAGATCTCAATCTTCAGTCCGAGATGCGTCCACTCCTCTGGCACTTCGACCACCACCACTTCGCCGGGTGCCGCGTAGAATCCAGTCGAATGCATCCGCACGCGTCGCGGATTGACCTTTGCCTTGCCGGTGACACGGATTGCTCCGTCAGGGATCGGTCCGTAAATCGCCTGTGCGGCTCCGTGGGAGGGAACTTCGCCTGGTGGAAGTTTGTGCAAATAGTCCCCGGCGATTTTCAAAAGCTGTTTGCCGACTTCGCTTTTGATAACCGTGAGTCGTCCTTTTTTATCGCGTCCTAAGACGCGTTCGGAGTAACTCACCGCCGCCTTCTGCAAGGCTAATCGCTGGTCAGGTTTGAGCCTGCTCCATCGCTTCCCGGTGATTGAATCGAATAATTTCATCTGCTCCGCAGCGTCCAATTCGTCCAACCGATTCACAATTGCGGCCGGGTCATCCTGTGCGTTGGCAGGCAGGTTGATCAGAAAGGTGCTGGCAACGAGCGCGGTGAGAAAGGCTTTCATT
>CALGTK010000235.1 GCA_937904325.1 uncultured Planctomyces sp. | reverse complement strand
TCGCTTGACCGTTCACATTGGCAAGCCATCTCGCGTTGAGGCTGACCGAACACTTTCAGGAAGTAATGATCAGTCGGTGGGTCAGGAAGAGCGACGGCCCGAGTCCCCGCTGGTAATCCTTTGAAACTTTCAGCGACGTCTGTCACCTGGCAAATGGCATCGAGAAGCTGCTCAGCCGAAAGCAAACGTGGCGTGGCGTGCGAAGCGTAAATCTCGTCGTCCGCGTTGAAATCGTTCTTCTTTGAACTAAGTTGGTAAACGCGACTGCTCATGATAGTTCGAATGACCCACTTTCGACTAAAGCCATTCTTTGTGAACTGCTCAGCAAGCGAGTCAAGCAACGCTGCGTTTGATGGTGGATTTGAGTCTCTGAAGTCGTCCACAGGTTCAACAATCCCCCGGCCCATCAGGTGTCCCCAGATTCGGTTGACCGCTGCCCTGGCAAAGAATGGATTCTCTTCCGAAACCAGCCAGTCAGCAAACACTCGCCGGCGATCCTGGTCGGCGGGAACATCGACATCGCCCTTCAACAGAAGGTGAACCTTCATTGTCTGCCCGGTGCGAGGCTGCTTGATTTCACCTGACCGGGTAACGTGAATGATCTCTTCGTCCGGCTTCGCGCCTTTCTGACGGCCGATCCGAGTGAACGCCGCGGCGATACCGTAGTAGTTGTCCTGCGACCATTTTTCGAATGGGTGGTTGTGACACTTCGCACATTGAATCCGGATGCCCAGGAATAGCTGGGCAGTGGTTTCGGTAGCGTCATTGGGGTCACGACTCGCTCGCCAGTAACTGGCTGCCGGATTCTCGAAAACACTACCGCTGGCAGTTAAAAGTTCATGAGCCAGTTCATTGATCCCCTTGTCCGTGCGAATCCCGTCATACACCCAACGCTGAAATTTGTGAACTCCAGTCGCTGTCAGCTTCTTACTGTTTGATCTAAGAATGTCGCTCCACTTAAGCGTCCAGAATTCAGCGAAGTCATCGTCCTCAAGCAGTGAATCAACCAGCTTTGCTCGTCGCTCACCAGCTTTGCCTGCCAGGAACGCCTGCGTTTCGTCGATTCGCGGCAATCGACCGGTCAAATCAAGATACGCTCGCCGCAGAAACTCTTCGTCGGAGCAGATGTCTGAAGGCAGAATCTGAAGCTGCTTCAATTTGGCAAAACTGTGAGTGTCGACAAAGTTATTTTCAGGAGGATTACTCCACTTAAAACCCGGTACTTCTTCGAGGAAAGTCACATCAGCCGTGGCCATCCTGTCCAGGTAACGAGCGAGAATAGCCGTTTCTCCTCGTCCGGTTTTCTCGACAAGTCCGTCTTTATCAACGCTGCCTACCGACTCGTTTGATGACGTGAACACAGTCAATGCCGTCAAGTCACGAACTGTGCCATCGCTGAAATAGCCATTGACGGAAAGTTGCTGTCGGTCAGACGCGTCTCGCAATACTCGTTTTTTTGGCAGAATTTCAATGCGTGACAGCGCTGGAGTTTCCGGTTTGTCGAGCTGCAAGCCTTCGCCGATCCAGTTATGAAGCACCAGCCACGCTGGACCACCTTTGGTCAATCGACGACCACCGCCATGAGCCACTTCCATCAGCGGCTTCTGTAGAAGCAGGCTTTCGCCAGGTTGCAGTGAATTAGTCCGCCGACCAAAGAATTCTGATCGAAGCGTCAGAATGTCGAGTGGCGGATCGAACGCTCTGAGTGACAATCGGAAACCACCCTTCCCTGAGGGCGATCCGTGACACGCTCCCATGTTGCAACCAGCTTTACTGAGCGCGGCCAGTGTTTCGTTCTTAAAACTAACCGGATGCGGAGTAGACGTTCCCTTAACGACAACATCGATCGCGATTGTCTGTTTGCCGAGTTGGCAAGCGATCTTTGCCGCGCCGTCACCAACGGGTTTCGCGATGGAACCGTCCAGAGTCACAACTTTCAAATTCGAGGAAGTAAACTTTGCAAGATGCGTGACGTCGCGGACCTCGTCGCCAAACTGTCCGGTGACGACAATCTGCTTTTGAGACCGCACGCCGGACAGCTCGAACGTCGCAGACTCGGTCGTCAGTTTCGTTGGTTCGTCAGCGGCTGAGACCACAGCAGGGCGCGTCAGGCAAGCCATACTCGCAGCGACGGCAACCAGCTTCAAAATATTGGTACGACGCATTTTAATGCCTCTCCGAAAGAACACAGGAGTTCCCTGCCTATTCAATAGTAAGTGCAACGTTGGGTGAAACTGCTGAAACCTTCACTTTTCCAACTGTCACTTCAGCTTTCACGCTTAGATTCTTGATCGCTCCTTTGGCCGCATCCGCCGCCGCGACGAGCGTTACTTCGGTGTCGCTCTTATCCGCAGATATTTTTGCCGCTGCCACCGTGACACCTTTCGGCAGATTCTGAAAGGTCAGTGTGACTTCCCCCTTTAGTGCCGGGTTTCTCTGCACCGTCACTTTAGCTTTCAGCTCGGCGCCGGCCGCCAGTTTGTCGGCTGCTGGCGACAAGCCCAGCGTCATCGGAGCCTGGAGACGCAGCGTAATTCCCGGCACTGATTGAACAACGGTCGTTTTCCCTTGCTTGATCGTTCCGGTCATGACCGCGGTGAAGTCCCCGAGCGGAGCTTTGTCGGTCGCGGTAAACGTAATAACGGCTTCTTTCTGCCCTTTGGCAATGGGTTTGACAGTGGCGGTCACGTTGCCCGGAAGTCCGCCCTTCTTGGCATCAGGTGTAATCGCCAATGTGACGGCCTCGTCGAATCCTTTGTCGCGATCAACGAGCACTTTCACGGTCGCCGAGAGGCTCTTTCCAAAAATAACTTCGCCTGTCTCTGGTCGAAGTCGAATTTGTGGTTTGGGAGCGACACCAACCGCGACCTGTCCGTCCAGGTTCTGCGGTCCCCACGGCAGTGCGTTGAACTTTGCCTTCATCGCGTCTTCCGTCCGAGCCGTCACTTCGAATTCTTCAGCACCGTTCTTGCCGCGGCCAACAATTTGCACAGGGACAAACGTGCCCGCTGCCGTTTCTGCTCCGCTACTGATTGTCAGAACGACCGATTTGATTCCGGGGCCAGCAATTGTCGGATTACTAATAACTCCTGCCGGGAGATTGGTAGCCGCGACCTGGATCGGGCCGTTGTAACCTCGGCGTACGACATTGACTGTCACCATCGCTGTCGAGCCGGCACCAACATTGACGGTGTCAGCGGCCACCGTGAGATCGAACGTTAGCGTAATTGGTTGCGTTTCGACGCGGTAAGCAAAGGCGGTTCCGCCACGACGATGAAGTTCTTCGACCGCCAGCGTGTAATCACCATCAGCCGGAAACGTGTAGTCAAAGAATGCGTCGCCAACTCCAAAGTCTTCTTTGGTCGCGACCTGTCCACCGTCAGCTTTGAGCAGTCGAAGATACGCTGACATCGGTGACCCCTGACGGCGAGTCACTGCGTTGAATCGAAACTTCTGCCCCTTCTTTGCGGCGAAGGTGAAGTGGTCAACGTCTCCCGGCGTTTCAATACGACCGTTCAGTGAATGGCCAAGTTCAACTTTCGTTCCCTTGGCGAGTTCATTGTTTGGTTCAGTTTCAACGGCGACCGGCCCATCTTCAACCCTCAACATCCCAAAGCCACTGCTCTTCCCGTTGGAACGTCGAGCGGCAACATTCACCCAGTTGATGTCGGGCTCGGATGGCGTTCGCACTTCAACCGACTCCACCCCGTCTGTGTCAGGACCGACGAACGTGACCTTTGCTACTGAACCCCTCGTCACGCCCATCGGGTAAGGACTGGACAAGCACGGAAAATCGCCGACTCGCAACCGGTAGAAATGCCCTGCTCCGCCCTTGTAGGCGATGTCGCGAACTTCGATCACGTATTCGCCAGCGTTAGCAAACGTGTAGTGCAACCGAGCATCACCTCGAAGCCCCGGCTCATCGTCACTGTAAATCAGTTCCCGTCCGTTTGCGTCGAGAATCCTCAGCAGCGGGTCAAGCGCCGAGCCCAATCGCCTGGCCACAACTTCGAATGAAAGTTTCTGACCAGCCGCCACTTTGATTCGGTAATAGTTCCTGGAAAGGTTGGCCATCGTTCCGTCAACTGCCGTTAACAAAGCGAGCTCCTGAGCCTTATCGATCGTTGTATTTCCCGCCGCCGCAACAGACGGCAGGTCGTCAACCATGATCAGTTTGAGAGACGACACGCCGCTCGGACCGGCAACCCTTAATCCGTGAATTCCCACGGGAACATTAGCCGGAACGTTCAATCGCCAGGTAACTTCGGCAGCATTCTTGCCATTATCTTTGACGTCGGGTGTCAGTTGAGCAGCGGCTCCAAACTGCGTCCAGAGTTTCGATGCTCCCGCCAGACCGCTTCCGCGGACTTTGACGTCGATCTGCTGCCCGGGAGCCACCGCTTGAGGCGTGGTGGTCGTCACTACCGGAGCGGCGTGAATCGAGCTGGTTGCGGAGCACATTCCGGCAGCGCCAAACAAAGCGGCCAGACAAACTCTGAGCCTCGAGTTGATCATCGAGAAACTCCGGGGTGGGCGATCATGTGGTGGGCAAAAAACCAAAGCGGTTCAACACGGCGGCAGGAAGACAAACCTAATTTAGATTTACTGATGTGTCATCATACGCATCCCGCAAAGAGACCGTCAAAGCCAAAGCCAGATCCATCACCGATGTTCACTCGCCAAGCCCGTACCGGACGATGCACCACAGCGCGGAGAATCCGTCTCGCCAACCGATCTTCTTGCCTTGTTCATACGTCCGGCCTGAATAACTGCATGACATCTCGTAGATGCGGTAGCCCCTTCGAGCGATTCGTGAAGTGAACTCGGGTTCAAAACCGAAACGGTCCTGTTTAAGCAGTGGCGCGATCTCGTCGATGACTTCCCGGCGGCAAACTTTGTAACACGTCTCCATATCCGTGAGATTCAGATTGGTGAAGCAGTTGGACATCGTTGTGAGAAATCGGTTGCCGAGGTAATGCCAGAAGTAGAGCACTCGGTGAGGCTGATCGCCAAGGAAGCGGCTCCCGAAAACTACGTCCGCTTTACCTTCGACGATTGGCTGCAAAAGCCGCGGATATTCCGAAGGGTCGTACTCCAGATCCGCGTCCTGAATGATGACCAGATCACCTTGCACAGCTCCAAAGCCCGTACGGACGGCTGCTCCCTTGCCCTGGTTCTTCTCGTGATAGACGAACGTCATTCGGTTGTTCGGCAGCGAATCATCATCCGCAGGCGATTCGAGACGGGCTCGTTGTTCGTCTTCCATCTGCTTGAGCAGGTCGCGAGTTCCGTCCTTGCTGCAGTCGTCGACCAGGACGATCTCTTTTCGAATCGGAACCTGCTTCACTCGATCAAGCAATCCCTGCAGAGTCTCCCGCTCGTTGTAGATGGGAATAACCACCGAAAGCAGCAGCTCATTCGGAATCATATACAAGCCGAGCTGCCGACACGCCGCGTCGCCAAGCGTCTTTCGCAACGAGTCATACCACTCTTGAGAATGCGGCAGGAGCTCGTTCGATAACTTATCGACCGATTGAGAATCAGAGTCCGACATCAGCACCTCAGAAACATAACAGTATCGCGAAAACGGCAAAGTATATCGTCGCAGAACGTTACACAGAAGCACTCTCGGTCTGCCAGAACTCGATTTGACCGCGACGTGCTCCGCAAAGTGATCAGCTCGACATTTGCCGCAAGCCTGGAAAATACTGCCCAATCGGATTTTTGCGATTGACTGACGATACATGACTGAGCATCGATCGACTTGCAATCTATCGCTGTTATCGATGGTTTGAACCCGGAACTGATGCGAGGCAGTCTCGAATCTGGTGGTGGTGTCGGACAGTTCGAAGTACGGCTACCTCATTCAGCAGCCGGAAATTCGCATGAATGAACAATCCAGGATCGCTCAGGAAATGTCCGCACCGCTTCGAGAGCTACTGACAGTGTGACGAAACTCTCAAGCTGCTTTGTTAGCTGGATCAGAGACCGCAGCGTGACCTGGTTCTTTCACACTGACATCTGTCGGCTGGCGGTCGTAGCCGTATTGGCGAAGCTTGTGCCCGGCGAGCAACCAGGTGAGACGTTTCTGACTCGACGTGAGTTGATCAGCCCAGGCCATGTCGCTGCGGAGTTTGATCGGGCCTGCTGTGCGGACTCGGTTGCCGGCGTAAAGATGTCCAGGAGCCATCGGAGCGCCGGACAATAGCCGGTCAGCGATGGATGAATAATTCAGCCCCGCGACTTCCCCGATCTCTTTCAGCGTTCGTTCCGGAGTTGAAACAAAGTCTTCGTAATGGATGCACGTTGACGGCCGGTCGGGAAACGCCTTCCGAACCTGCTCACTGAGAAAGTTCATGAACAGCCAGTAACCGGCGGAAATATGAATTGGTCTGGGCTTGATATCCTGCGGAACTCCGCCTTCTTTTGATTTGGCAAACGGTTTCATCCGTGACCACGCAACACCGCGAGCATCGCGCACCAGGTGAACCAGACTGACGTCGAGCCCCGGAGTCAGGCAAAGCAGTTTCGCTCGCAGCGGATTCTTCGATGACTCAATGATGACTCGCTTGCCCGTGGCTTCCGCGATCGCCTGATACGTGGCGTGCGTCTGATTCAGGCATTCGGCGAAATCTGGATCAGGGTTTCCCGCACGAAGCCTGTGCCACTCTGGAATCGCAAACCGTTGAACTCGAGTGAACTTCGTCATGAGTCGCTCGTGTTCAGTGATCGACGCCCGGCCGGTTAGTTCTGACCAGCGATTGCGTACCGACTTCCAGATGTCGCAGGCGTCGCGAGCTTCGCCACACGAGCAATTCTCTTTTTGAGCGGAGCCTTCGATAAAAAGGTGCACTAACTCGCCGACACCAATGACGTCTTCGTGATTATTGAGAATCGTGTCGAGCACTGTCGAACCGCTGCGTCCAGCACCCATCACATAAACGACTCGAATCGGTGCATCCGGTCGAGCATCAGCCGTTTCAGCGGCAATTTTCAGTTCTGTCAGTTCCGCCACACTCGGACTCCATTCCGGTCGAAATTCACATTCCGCTCAAATCCCCGATACCTCGGGGTCAAAGAATAAAGCCACGGCCAGAATCAGGACAACGCGAGGTTTACTGCCTGAAAAGTTGATTCGGGACGAATTTCGGGAACTCTAACTCCCAAATCCAGGATGCCCGCGCGAAAGTCTCTGCTTACAGACTCGACAGAATTCGAAGTTTTCAGCAGAATCCTACGTCTCACGCGCAGATTGTCGTCCACCATTGAGTCATCTTCTGCCTGCTGGCTCGCTCAGAAATAACAGTGTTCACGAGGGTTTCCGATGACCGACGTTGCCACCGAAACTGCCGCACCCGCAGAAACTCCAGAACCACTCTTCAGCAAGGCTGATCTGCGAGAGTTCGAGGCCGAAGACGTCCTCGCCGGGCAGATTATCTGCAAAATGCTTTCACTTCTATTCATCTACACCCTCATCGCTATGTCGATCGTCTCAATCTGGACGGCAACCCGGTAGATCGCCACATCTGCGATTCCGTCAGAGCAATTCGCTTTGAACCGCGAATTCGGCCACCCAGAAACGCAATATAACCAGGCCCGGAGAATTCGATTTCTCCGGGCCTGGTTTGTTTCAATTGATGAACCCAGTTCCGGATCAAATCCACTGGCCTACTTCGACCGGCCTGATTCCCAGTCGAGACGCAGGATTCTTCCGGACGCAAAGCCGACGACCAGCCATTCGCCGAGCGGATCGCAGACCAGACTCGCGACGTCGTCGGGAGTTTCTGCGGCCCACAAGAGAGCGCCGTCGGCGTCGAGCCAGTAGATATGCCGCTCAACAGTTGAGACGACGAGTCGCTCACCGAAGTAACTCGCCGCGACTTTCGACGGCGTTCCTTCGACGACGAAGGACGTCCGGGTATTTCCGCGATGGTCGAAGCACTGCACACCGTGGGCGAAACCAGCCATGTAAATCGCCCGAGCCCCTTCCGTGATACTGAGGTCACCGACGGTCGACCAGATTTTCTCGCTCCAGACTTCCGATCCATCAAACCTATGGATACAGAGATGTCCGTACTCGGCCGCGCCGCAGATGCGTTTTTTGTCGACGCAGAACTCAATGAATTTGAGCGGCTTCGCCGTAGAGAACTGCCCCAGCTTCTTTCGGTCGATACTCAGCAGAGCGTTGTCGCAATTGTCCAGCCCCATCACGACGTTGTGACCGTACGGGTCAATCGCGGCCGTCAGTACTTCAGTCGGAGATTCGCTTGACCAGGCAACTTTCATCCGCCCGTCAAGCACGCAGAATTCGTGAGTTCCACAAACCGCGACTCCAACTTCGCCCGTGTCCGACCATTTCAAGAGTCGAGCGTTTCTCAACCCGCGACTCAATGTCTGTACTCGCCCCTGACAATTCAGTCGGTACATGCCACCCGACAAATCGACGGCAAACAGGTCACCCGTTTCGCGAGCCTGACATAGACTGCTCAGCTCAGCATCCGTGTTGAATGCCCAGGCAACGCGTGGAGCAAGCCCGGGGCCAGAGTGAAGCCAGTCGGTTGAATTGGGCATCGCAGTTGAAATCCTGTGCCGTGCAGTTGCAAATCCAATTCGCAAATGGTTAATCATTAGCCACGGATGGACAACGATTCGCACAGATGTCTCTGGATACTTCAGAAAACAATCCGTGTTTAGCCGTGGTCCTTTAGTCCTGTCTCGCGTCCGAAGAACAAAAGTTTCAGGTTGTCATGTTCCCATCTCGACTTTGCTCGAACATTAACTTCTCACACTGAACGTCGCGACCTGATTCTACCTGCTAGCCACGAATCAGTGGCAAACTTCTGAAGTCAGCTCCACACTTTGTCGCGCCGCAACTTTTGATCAACATCCGTCAGACGGGAACAATTCTATGACGAATATGAGCGTGCAAATCCAACGGCTGTGCGTTGTGTTTTTTTTTACAGGACTTGTGATGACCGATCCAATGGCGCCGCCAATTTCAGAGCAGGTAGTTCAGGCTGCGGGCTTCGACCGTCCGGTCGGCGATCCAGGGCAAAGTCGGTCCGTCGTGATTTCGACAAACGGCATGGTCGCAACAAGTCACCCGCTGGCGGCTCAGGTTGGGTTGGATATTCTCAAAGCTGGAGGCAACGCAGCGGATGCGGCCATCGCCACCAGCGCGATGATGGGATTGGTCGAACCGATGAGCTGCGGGATCGGCGGCGATCTGTTCGTCATCTATTGGGACGCGAAAACCAAATCGCTGCACGGGCTGAACGCCAGCGGTCGTAGTCCCTACGCTCTGAACCGAGAAGTTTTCAAAGAACAGGAGCTCGACGAAATTCCGATCCACGGTGTACTGCCGTGGTCGGTCCCGGGTTGCGTCGACGGTTGGGAAGAGCTTCGAAACAAATTCGGCACCATGCCGTTCGAGCAAACGCTGAAGCCATCGATCGACTACGCAGAAGCCGGCTTCCCCGTTACGCAGATCATCGCCGGCTATTGGAAGAGCGGCGAAGAACGCTTCAACAACTGGCCGACCGCAGAAAGAACATATTCAGCAAAGACGTATCTTAAGAACGGCAAGGCTCCACGTGAGGGCGAGGTCTTCAAGAACCCGTACCTGGCGAACAGCTACCGGGCAATTGCCAAAGGCGGTCGTGACGCGTTTTATAAGGGAACGATCGCTAAACAGATCGTCGACTTCAGCAACCACGAAAGTGGCTACTTCTCGATGAAGGATTTTGCCGACCATACGTCGGAGTGGATCGACCCCGTCTCGACAAATTATCGAGGCTATGACGTCTGGGAGTTGCCGCCGAACGGCCAGGGCATCGCCGCTTTGGAAATGCTGAATGTGATCGAAGGATTTGACGTTAACAAGATGGGGCACAACTCGGCCGATCTGATTCATCTTTTCGTCGAAGCCAAGAAGCTGGCATTCGCTGACCGAGCTAAATTTTACGCCGATCCCAACTTCAACAAACTGCCGATCAAAGAGCTGATTTCCAGGAAGTACGGCAATCGTCAGCGAGCACGAATCGACATGCAGAACGCGGCGAAGGACGTCGATGCGGGCGATCCGATTCTGAGCCAGGGAGACACAATCTACCTGACGGTCGTCGACAAAGACCGCAACTGCTGCTCATTCATCCAGAGCAACTATCACGGGTTCGGTTCACAGATCGTGCCCGGCGAAGTCGGCTTTGTGATGCAGAATCGAGGACAACTGTTCAACCTGGATCCCGATCACCTCAACACGCTTGAGCCACACAAGCGGCCGTTCCACACGATCATTCCTGCCTTCGTGACAAAGGACGGCAAGCCGCACTTCTGCTTCGGAGTCATGGGCGGCGACATGCAGCCCCAGGGGCACGTGCAAGTCTTAATGAACATGATCGATTTCGGGATGAGTGTTCAAGCCGCTGGCGACGCCTCACGCGTCAACCACGTCGGTTCTCAAACCCCAACAGGAACAGCCATGTGGGAAAGGGGCGGCGAAGTCGGGATTGAATCAGGAGTCACTCCCGAAGTCAGAGCCGAACTCCAACGAAGAGGCCACATTCTCCGCGAAGCTCCGGGGTCGTTCGGCGGCTACCAGGGAATCCTGATCGACTGGGAGAACGGAACACTCCACGGCGCAACGGAAGCTCGCAAAGACGGAGCAGCAGTCGGTTACTGAACCAGCTGAAAACAGAGACTTACGTCAACTCCGGAATCGGTCGGCCACCTTCTTGAACAATCGGCATCGGTCGACCTTGATGATTCACCCAGTGCGAATTCAGGTCGATCCCCAGGTGTTGAAACGTCGTTGCCGCCAGATCCTGAGGACGCACCACCGAACTGGCGACTGCTCCACCGCGGCGATCCGTACTGCCGATCGCCTGGCCGTGGCGCAACCCACCGCCGGCAACGACCATCGACATGACGTTCGTCCAATGGTCTCGCCCGGCGTCTTTGTTGATGACTGGCGACCGACCAAACTCGCCCATCATCAGAACGAGAGTCTCGTCCAGCAGTCCGCGCCGTTCGAGGTCCGTGACCAGTCCATAGAAAGCGCGATCGACTCGTGGAATAAGTGGCTTAAGCCCCTTCTCGATGCCGCCCCAGCGGACACTGTCGCCGTGATGATCAAAGTAGCCCCACGCTCCACTTACCAGCACGAACGTGACTCCGGATTCGACAAGCCGTCGTGCAAGCAACGCTTTCTCGCCAATACTTTCTCGACCGTACAGATCGCGAGTTGCGTCTGGTTCGCTCTTCAGGTCGAACGCTTTCTGTACCTTCCCGGAGACGACCATCTCGTAAGCCTTCTGCGTCGAACGATCAAACGCTCCCAATGTGCCGTGCTGATCAACGTTTTTACGCAGCGCATCGAACTGTGCCCTCAGCGTGTCGCGATCCTGCAATCGTGGCGCTGAGATTCCCTTGGGTAAATTGAACCTGCCAGTCAGCTCAAGGCCTTTCACCGGGTTGAAGTCGGCCCCCATATGGCCGGCCCCGTACACGTCAGATGTCCATGAGTTGGCAAGTCCGACGAAGGCTGGCAGATCGGGATCGTTGGCTCCTCGAAACTTCGCCGCGATAGATCCCATCGATGGATATCCGGCGCCATCTTTACCATCGTTGGTGCGGCGAGCCAACGGATTGCCGGCCTGCATCGTGATTGGTGTGTGATTGCTGGCTTTGCAATCGACCGCGCGGATCACCGATATTCGGTCAGCGATCGACGCCTGCAGTGGGAGATGCTCCGTGAACTGAACTCCAGGAACGGCCGTGCTGATCGGCGAAAACGGGCTACGGATTTCCTGTGGTGCGTCCGGTTTTGGATCCCACATATCAATCTGACTTGGGCCGCCCGATAGCCAGAACAGAATCACAGACTTCTTCGGTCTTTCGGCAATGTCGGCATCTGCAGCGTTCAGCAGACCTGGCAACGACAGCCCGCCCATACCGGCCAGACCGGTTTGCAGAAACCATCGCCGCGAGCCCACTCGAATCAGGCCATGACCCGCTGGAGCAAACGTATTCTTTATCGAACTCGTTGAATGCTGGCTGGCGTGAATATCAGATTCGATGAAATTGTTCATGACTGAATCCTTAAAACTTCGGAAACCCTGACTACTGATCATCTTCCGCAGGTTCTTATCGACAAACAACTTATCCAATGGGTGTGAAAATTAAAAACGGCAGCCTGCAGGTTCACGTTTGTGTCACGGTCCGAGACCGCACATCCTCGCGAGCACGCCCGGTCAACTGTTACAAATCAATAGTACTAAAGGCTCGTGCGATTAACTGCAGACATTCCACGATGGACGAAATCAACATGCGATCAACGATTACTGCCGTATTGACAATTTTCTTCGCCGCATCGGGACTTTCCGCAGCCGACTGGCAACAGGCCGCCGGGCCAAATGGCAACTTCGTTGTCGACGGAAAAGCCGTTGGCAATTTCAGCGGGGCGATGAATCAGAACGTCGTCTGGCGATCTTCTTTGCCGAACACCGGCCAGGGAACTCCAATCGTGTCGAATGGCCGAGTCTTCGTAACCAGCCACGAACCCATCACCAAAGACACCGAAATGGGCTCAATGATTCTTGGGCTGTGCTTCGACGCCAGGACCGGCAAAGAACTGTGGCGACGCAAACTTCCCGGCACTCGGGTCACTGATTTTTCCAGCCTGTTCAGCGACAACACGGCTGCCTCGCCAGTTGCCGACGGCAGCTGTGTACTGTTTTCGAATGTTGGCGGCACACTGAAGTGCTTCAACTTCGCCGGTACTGCGAAGTGGTCCTTCCAATGGGGGCCGTTTGGCCGACACCACGCTCGGCAGCACGAGCCAATTCTGCACAACGGCAAAGCCATCCTGGTGCAGGTGCCTCGTGAAGATCTGGCGTCTGACGTCACAACGAAGGCCGGTGCAAAGTCCCTTGGCCGCGGTCAGGAATACTGGACTCGACTGCAAGCCTTCGATCTGCAAACCGGCAAGCGAGACTGGATCGCCGAAGCCGGAACGTCATGCCACTCGACATCTTTGATCGGCAAAACTAGCGGCGGCACTACGGCCATACTGACCGGTCGAGGCGGCGGGCATCAGCCTCCGGAAGAACCGTACGGAATTTCGCTGGTCGACGCGGGCAACGGAAAGACGATCTGGGAACTGCCAGTCACGGGCTACGCCTCACACCAGAGTTCAAGCTGGAACAACGATGTCGCCTGCCTGTTCGCCGGTCAGGAACATCTCACTGTTGATATTCAAACGGGCGAGGTCCGAAGTCGCACATCCGTCAACGAAGGCGTGACCATCCGCCGCCACGCAGACGGAGGCTACAAGACGGAATCAAACCAGAATCTTAAGAAATCGCGACACCCACTCACCAAGCAGGCCAACTGTCTGGTCGGCGACTATCACTACTTCCGTGCTCACGACGAGTTCCTGATCGGCCGTGTAAACATTCAAACTGGCAAGGTCGAATACCTGCAGGTGCCAGTTCAAGTGATTCGCAAAGATGGTGCCGACGACGAAGTCCGCTGGAGTGACCCACTGAAGAACGACATGAAGAATGCCCACGGTTTTCTCGCCACGCAGGACCGCCGAAACGCCGGCAACGGTTGGGGACACGTCTCCGCCGCCAGCCCAATCGTCGTCGGCGAAAACATCTACATGCCAACAATGCTCGGCATGGTTTACGTCCTTAAATGGAACGCCAAAACCCTCGACGAAAAAACACTGGTCTCAATCAGTGACCTCGGTACAGCCGGACAAACCTGGTCCCTCGCAAGCCTGTCATTCTCCGACGGCCGCCTCTACGCCAGAACGCTCAAAGAGCTGATTTGCTTCGGCGCTCCGAAATAACCACGAGGAAATCAGCAGACTGCACTGGCACACGTCTGCCGTTCACCAGAATCCTGACTACACGGCTCGCCGAAAGGGAAGCTGCCCATTCCCGACAGCATGGCCAGGGGTCATCGCCTACTGACTGATCAACGAATCAAGCAAAGTACTCAGACGCTCGGGCCAGTACGGTTTCAAATACCAAATCAGCAACAGCACAACCGCCAACGAAATCAGTTCTTTGGCGAAGGACGACAAAAACCGGCTGATCGATTTTGATTCGTGACCACAACCCGGACATGTTCTTGCTGTCGTGGATATCTTGTGGCCACACTCTTTGCATTTTTTCATTGCCATTGCGGTACCGTACCAATCATGAATCCTGCTTTAAGACTTTGGGTGAATGATTGCACGGCGGCGGCATCTCCATGCTACTGAATCGCGAGGTGATCTTTTGAATTACCCGTACCGGCCGATACTTGCCGAGGCTCGTCAAATCCAGTGACGGAGCGACTTCCCAGACCAAATTCTACGCACAGGGAGTCGACTATTTCGACTCACTGACGTACGTGGACTTCACATTAAAACTTGATCGACTCAAAACCGTTTAACGAGGCCGCTTAGAGGCAGCCAGCTCCGGCCGAGAACCCGATTCTTTTCTCATTGCCGCTCGAAGCTTCGGACTATGCCAGAATTTACTATCGTTAGCCGTATTCGCTCTTTCCAGTTCAGCCATCGAAGGAATCACAACAATGACTGATCAAAGACCAGTTAGCCGGAGGCTATTCCTTCAAACGACGGCGCTGACCACTACGACTCTGGCGAGAGGACAATCACCTATTAGCATCGCGAAGCCTTCTACACGGCGCATCCCGGAATTCGCCAACGCGATTGGCATCGTCTCGGCGTCGGCTCATGCTCAACTGACCGGCCGTGCTCACGGGCGAACATTTTCGCTGCTCGAAGTACCCGGCATCCTCAGAAACGAACTCGATCTGCGGGTCGTCGATCTCAACACGTCGTCATTCCCTGATTTCTCTAAAATCGACAGATCCTATCTTGATAAGTTGCGAACAGCAGTCAGTGACGCTGGTTGTGTTATGACTAATCTTAAGATGAATCAGCGCGGCTTAGATATGAACAGCCCAGACAAACAGGTTCGCGACAAGGCGCTGAACGAATACAAACGGTCGATCGATATTGCTTCGCAACTCGGTTGCCGCTGGGCTCGGCCGCTGCCCGCTAAGTCAAAGCCGGCCATGCAAATCCACATTTCGAGCTACCGCGAACTTTGCGAATACGGCGCAGAGCGAAACGTAACATTGCTCGTCGAGAATTTCGGTTGGATGCAGGCCGAAGCTGATTCGGTAGCAAAACTCGTAAAGGCCATCGGCGGTAATGTCGCGGTCGGAGTCGACACCGGAAACTGGAACAGCAACGAAGTTCGTTATCCTGGCCTGACTAAATCATTTCCACTCGCCGTCACGTGCGACTTCAAAGCGCGCCGGTTCGGGCCGAACGGCGAACACAACGAGTACGACCTGCGGCGTTGTTTCGACATCGCCTGGGCAAGCGGTTTTCGCGGGCCGTGGGCACTCGAACATTCGAACTCGAACACAAAGGCGTTGCTCGCTGGGTTTGCAAAGCTGCGAGACATGCTTCGTAAGTGGACGACCGAGAATTCAGCGAACGATAAATAAATTCGAGTTCGCGAAGAACCACTTCGTGAAGTCTTCAAATCCACGAACAATAACCCGGCGAGGCAACATGAGCACCTTAAACGAAACGGACGGTTTGTCACACAAGATGCTGATCCTCTGCACGTTGCTTGCCGCTACGGAAAATCTGTTTGCGACAGAGCACGCAATATCAAGTAACCACGAGACAAACATCGTTGACATTGGGTCGCGGCGAGAACTGTTTGTAGATCGGCACCTCGTCGGCGATTTGAAAGGAACGTCGCTGAAGCTTCACACGCCGCAGCTCATGCCACCGATTTCGCCGCCGCGGCCTCACGGACACTATGCGACTGTGCTGCGAGCTAATGAAAAATTTCAGTTCTACTACCGTGGCGACACGACGCCGGGCAACCACTGGAAGCAAGGGTGGGAGCAGTACCACGAGGGCGAAGTCACGCTCTACGCGGAAAGCAAGGACGGTATCAACTGGACACTGCCAAAACTTGGCATCTACGACGACCACCCAACTTTTCCCTCCGGCAACGTCGTGCTGATGAACGAGTTCCTGGTCACTCACAACTTCACGCCGTTCATCGATACAAAACCGGACGTGCCATCGGCCGAGCGGTACAAAGCTCTCGGGGGCCTGGCGTATCAGTCACACAAAGAGCACCTGGAAGTTCGCAGCCGTCGTGGGCCGGGCGGTTTGAAAGCGTACACTTCGCCAGACGGAATTCATTGGAAAAGGCTGAGAGAAACGCCTGTCGTTCCGGAAGAGTGGGGCAAGTATTTTGACTCACAGAACTACGCGTTCTGGTCGGAATCGGAACAGGCTTACGTCTGCTACTTTCGCCGCTTCATCAAAGGCTACCGGGGCATCGCCCGCACGACGTCGAAAGACTTCATCAACTGGACGCCGTTCGTTGAGATGCAGGCCAATCTTCCGAACGAGCATCTCTACACGCCGTGCACACAGCCTTACTACCGCGCTCCGCACATTTACATTGCTCTGCCAACACGGTTCATGACAAAACGGGGCTCGGCGACGGATATCCTGCTGATGAGTACACGCGGCGGCGACCGGTTCGATCGTGAGTTCACTCAGTCATTCATCCGCCCCGGCATCGGAGCCGAAGGCTGGGCGAACCGAGCCAACTATGCCGCCATCGGCATTCACCAGACGAGCCCAAATGAAATGTCGCTTTTTCTGACTGGCGGTCGTCGATACTCGATGCGTGTCGACGGGTTTGTGTCGGTAAATGCTCCACTCGAAACCAGCGAATTCATCACGCGACCGCTCAAGTTCACAGGCTCGAAACTTGAGATCAACTACTCAACGAGCGCCGCCGGGCAGCTGCGAGTCGAGATTCAGGATACGAATGGCAAACCGATCCCCGGATTCTCTCTGGAAGATTGCGAACCCATCTACGGGGACCACATCGCAAGAACGGTCCGCTGGAGAGACAATCCCGCGCTCGAGAATTTCGCCAGTAAACCTGTGATGCTCCGATTCGAAATGTCCGATTCGGATCTCTACTCAGTAAATTTCAACTGACCAGTAGAAGTTCAGACGCCGCTCTCAGCCAACAAAACATCTTCACTCGTTCACTCACAAACACTGACACAACAAACTCAGTCTGAGCTGAATTTGATCTTTTCCGGTGGATCGGTGCCGGCCGGTACGAATGACATGGATACCGAGTTAACGCAATGGCGGACGTTATTCTCGGTCAGCCGCTCGCCTTCGAAGACGTGCCCGAGATGTCCGTCGCAGTTTTCGCACAGAATTTCAATTCGAAATCCGTCAGCGTCACGTTCGTGTCGGACAGCTCCTGGTAACTCGTCATCGAAACTGGGCCACCCACATCCAGAATGAAACTTGTCCGTAGAACAGTACAAGGGAGCGTTACAGCGACGGCAGATATAAAGACCGTCTTCCTCGTTGTCGAGGTACTCGCCGGTGCCGGGCCGCTCCGTTCCTTTCCGCAGAATGACCCGTTCTTCGTCCGGTGTCAGCTCGTTGTATTGCGGTGTCATAAATTGTTCCATGTCTCTCGCCGTTCCAAAATCCACTCGAAGCAGCCGATCACGCCATTGTCTCAGATAGAGCAGTGCCCGTTGCTGCAGGTTTCTGATGTGTCAGAACTTTCTCGAAAACTGATCGCCTGCAGCAGTTCGTCCGCCGGGATTCCATAACCGTCGGTTTCGCGATCGAACAGTTCTCGGCTCCCGTATCCATAAAGAAAGCCATTCAGACGTGCCGCGGCCGTCGAGTCAACGAAGCCAGAGGCATCAGAATACATCCGGGCGAATTGCTTCATCAAAGACGACTGCTGCTGCAATCGGTATTTCTGATGGTAGCCCTCGGCCAAATAAAAGACCTCAAGCGGCAACACAGGTGTCTGGACTTTCGCACCGAACTTACGGGCCACTATTTCCCTGGTGTTCTCTATAATCTCTCGCTGAGATTCGTCGTGGTACCAAACTGCCGCCATGTACTGTCGGCTGATTCCGTTCCGCAGCGGGTTGTGATTATTCCAGAAGAATTCGACAACATCCTCAAAGGCGATCACGTCCGCATCAAAGTCAATCTGTAGAGCTTCGGTATGATTTCCGAGGCTGTGGTAGGTAGGAAACTTCTTTTCGCCGCCCGTGTAACCCACACGAGTTCGATACACGCCTTCAATGACCCCAAACTGGGCGTCTGGTCCCCAGAATCACCCAAAGGCAAATGTTGCAGACTGAAGATTCTCGGGAACTGATTGGTCGATCAGAGGAATCATTGGAGCGGACGGCCTGGCAAACGGTTGCATCAGTGACTTTCGTGAAATTTCAAGGTCCAGGATATTTAACGAACTCATAGACGATGGCGACTCTTTGGATAAACCTTACGGGCAATCGCGGACTTATAAAGAGCATGTTTCGTGAATCGCCGTTAAGGTAGCTGGTCGCGGCGACAATGACTACGAGATTATAAATGGGCGAACAGTTCAGCCCCGCTTGTACAGGCGGTCGTCATTGTGAAAGGTGTTGTTCAATCACGATCATGTGGTCGTCGTCTGCCTTGATCAGTATCGATTGTTCGCCACCTCGCGGCCACGTGACATGCAGTTCGGTCGGGTTTGCGTCTTTGGGGATTCCAAAGTGAATTTCAGCCAGCGACGTCGAAGCATAACTGCCACCACCGATCAATTGCTTCGTCTGAATGCCTGAAGAAGCCACCATTTCTACGATCACTCCGACCGGTTGTCGCGGCGAGTCTGTTCCTATCAACCGCACAGTCAGACTCGGGGCTGGGCGTCGGCAGATTTCTAAGACTCCTCTTTAGCCGCATCTCGACAGCCAGCAGCCAACAGTAAGCCCAGCAGAATCACTGAGACCCCATGTCGGTCGAATGCCAGAACTGCAGCAGAACTCCGCACGTCAAGCCCCCCGCACGGCTGTCGAGTCCGAGTTCTGCGCAGGCGGATGACGTTTCTGAAACTGCTGCCACAACGAACGAATCTCGTCGGTCACCGATGCCATTCCCACCGCGGCGTGCAGCCAACTGCGAGCAATTTCGATCTTCCCCAGTTGTTCGGCAAGCTGTGCGATCTCGAATCTCAGGTTAGCGTCCTCGTCATTGTGAACCAGAGCCTGCTGCTTGTGCGAAAAATCCCAGCGATACGCCGAAATAGTTGCGGCGATCGTTCGATGCTCCAACGCGGCGTCTACCTGGCCATCTGCACCGAGCATGTCAGCCAGCCGTAGATGCAATTCGAGTTCGTGGGGATGAAAATCAGCGGCGTCCTGCAGCAGCGCAATGCCACGTTTGACATCGCCGTTGTACCCATAACATTGAGCAGCCACGGCAACCGCTTCAGGAAGATGCGGTCGTCGCGTCAGTGCAGACCTGGCTGCATTCAGTGCTGCGTCGGGTTGCCGCAGCGCAAACAAAGCGACCGCTCTTTGTGCATCGGCATCTGGTCCGCTTGAAGCTGGCTCCATCACCTCGATGGCCTCAGCGTGGCGACGTAACCGGACCAGGCACACGCCCCAGCCAACCAGAATTTCGTCTCTGGCAGGCGCATCCTGAGGAACTCGTTTTGCAGCCTCTCCATAAGCCAAAGCTGCATCTTCGAAACGTTCGAAGTCGTGGAGGATCGACGCTTCCATATAATGCGGTCGGTGGTCGTTCGGCTGCTGTTCGGTAACAACCTTCAATGTGTTGATCGCCGAGACCATCGCGCCGATGTCATAGTAGGCGGCCGCCAGCAATCGCTGACTATCGGTGCGTGCTGAATTCCACGCAAGCACTTGTCGACACATCAGAATCGTCCGACTGAACTGTCCGGCCCCGGTGCCGACGTCATGCAGGGCGACGCTCCCGCGGAACCGCCGGTAACCGAGGAAATCGGATCTGGTGAAGATGATGGCTCCGATGGTCTGT
>CALGTK010000234.1 GCA_937904325.1 uncultured Planctomyces sp. | reverse complement strand
TCCGCCCCATGTCTCCAAGTCGTTTACGCAGATCGCCATCGTCTAGCAGTCGCTCAATCTTGTTTGCAAGATCGGCAGCGTTGCCTGGCTCAAACAGGAGTCCCGTCGCTCCGTCGAGAACAGTCGTCTGCAGACCTCCGATCCGACTCGCCACAACGGGGCGACCGACTGCCATCGCTTCAACAGCACTGCGGCCCAGCGCTTCTTCTGCCACTGTGGGGAATACCAGCAAGTCTGCGGATCTAATCGCCGCCGGTAATTCATCCTGAGAAAGCCAGCCAACGAATTCTGTGAATTCATTATAGAGTCCCGCTGGGTCGCCCGTCGCAATGATCCGGAAATCTGACCGACGTCGGCTCAGTAATTCCCCAGCTTCCTGCAGAACATGAAATCCCTTCATGTACTCGCTGACCAGACCTGCAAAGAAAATACGATATGGCTCATCCTGACCGCGATCGTCGCTCCTCGGCCATGGCCATGGAAATCGCGAAGCATCGAATCCACTTGGCACGACATGGACCGCCTTGCTGTATGGGGCGACCATTTCCCGAATTAATGGATTAACAACGAGCACGCCGTCGGCATCTTCGAAGCATTTTTTTAACCGATCTACATAGTCAGAATCATCGAACCCCGCCAACTCACGTTCCATACTATGTAGCGAACCCGACAGGTTTCGATTCGTGGAAACACATTCCTTACAAGCTGTCGGTGATCCAAATTGGTGTTTCGGGCAAGAAACTATACCGGCTGTTGGACCAGGCAGCATCCGAACGTTGTTCAGAGGGCACAAGCACTCCAAGGCAGCTATTCGAACAAAGTACGGATAGCCTTCAGCGGCTTCTGCCAAAAGTGGTTTGCAGTTCCAACTATCTGTAATAATGACGTAGTCTGGAGTAAACCCATCCAGCTTGCTCCGGACTGATTTCCGAACGTTGTCGGCTGACAATTCCTTGTCGCTGATTGCGATCGGAAAATGAAGGTCGTTCGGCAATCCATCGACTCTGCCGACTCCAAGCATTTCACTTTGGACATAGAAGTGGCGAGTCTCGAACCCGGCACACTGCAGGAATCGTACGGTCTCCGCACTATGGACCGTCCCCCCGCCAGTCGACGGCCAGTTGAATAGCAAACTTACAACAGCGACCCGAATCGGGCGTTTACAGGAATCCAAGACTCTAAGATTGTGCCTAGCAATGGCCGACGTTGAAGGCTCAATAGATTCATTCAGTAGTTGAGCTGCAATCCGACCGTCACCTTCAATCGCGTGCGAAACGCCTAACCCAATCATGCTTTGCGATCGGGTGAGCTCTAATGCAGAACTGGAGAGGCTGCTAAACAATCGTCGGGCTGTCTCAGTGTCAGCCGCACATGCAGCCCGGCAGGCTGCCTCGTAGTGCGTCGTTGCGTCACCTTGCACGATACCTCACTACCTCATCAAAATGATGCAGCACCAGCTGCCCAGAACACTTGTACCGGCAACTCACAACTGCACAGACCAATAGAGCCAATGACGTCTCATCGGCCAGTTTCTCCATTCGATGGGACACCATCGATCTGACGAGGATTTCTCGTCAGCTACACCTGCGTTACATCGTTGGGACTACCTCACTGGCACTGGGCGACAAGCAAACACTTAGCCATGTCACGGAACGGGAAGAGCAAAGCAGCTCATTAGTCCATCGGACGATGCCATAACAATCGACACCACGTCACCAACACGTTCAGCCGCGATGGCCGCAACGTTTAAGAATCGACTGTCAAGCTGCGACACACTGCGGCTACTTTCTATATCCCATAAAGTGCAGATGCCGTCCCGGTCGACGGTTACAAACATCTTGCCGCCATCGACGAAACGAACATACTTTACCTCAGACGGTCGAGTTTCGATTCTCTGTAAATATGTTGCATTGACGGTGTCTACAATCGCAACAGCGCCAGACGCAAATGCAATTGCATGGCGAGCACCGTCTTCAGATATCCCAGAATCGCATACGCTACCGCCAACCGTCCCCACTGGAGGGCTTGAACGCAAGTTCTCCCCTTCTCGGACGCCTTCGACGAGAAAAGCTCCGAAGGAATTCAGCCATTCAACTTGATTATGTCGAGAAAGCGTGGCACACGAATCCGGCGAACCGGATCGCAGCAGCGCACCAGGGGAAAATTGTGGCTGATAATCTTCGTGAAACATTGAGTCGACCATAAATCTAAGTACAATGCGACCGTTTCGCGAGATCTTCCCCAGATTCTCAACGAGAATTCTCTGATGCACTTTGACTTCATTCGTCTGAATATTTTTATCGATGAATGACGGACTAACTACGTGAAATGCGTTGGCTTTACTCTTTCCAATCATCCATTCGCTCGCATTTCCTGACCGATCAATCCAAGCTCCGCGAAGCCCTGCTGCGTCGATGCCGACATGAGCAATTGCTGACCCATGAGGCTTCCCTATCGTTTCGATGGCCCCATCACTTCGCAGACGCTGCAGCGTTCCATCCTCAAATCCAATGATTAAGTACCTGCTGTTTGGACACATTCCGATAGCTGTAACTGGCTTCCCGAAAGTGTGGAGCCGGGTTCTAGATCGTCTGTTTGGTTCAACAGATGCAAGCCAGACCTCAATTTGATCAAGAGCATAAGCAATCATCCCGTGCTGCAATTCGGAGATACAGGAAATCGTCCCATGTGCTGATACAATCCTATCACCAGTAGCCGTACTAAGGACCTGGATCGAAGTCGAAGCACTTGATGCGACAACAGTAACTCTGTCAGTACTTTTCAGGATCGGTGGCGAGGCGGCGGCCCAACGCCGTCTGAGTATCAAATCGCTGTCCCCATCTACTGCGCTCTTCCAATTTATCCTTTTGCCTGCACTACCGTTTCGACTATCGATCCAGGGTGACACATCATCATCATAGAAGCCAGTCAACCAACGATCACGTACCGAGAGATTGGCTTGCCAATGGTGCGTCTCATGAATGTATTCCCCGGTTTGGACATCCAATAATCTATAGAGAGGCTTGTGGGTCTCGTTGTGTCGAAACTCAACTCTTACGAGATACGTTTTCCCGTCCGTCTCGGCAGTTCGAAACGTATTGGAGCATTGGTAAATATAATGCCCCGCAGGCAAAGAGACTGACTGACCTTCATAAGTGTCAGAAATTCTATCCAGATCTACAAGCACCAGTGACGAGTCCGAAGAGAGTAGCAATTTGCATGTATGATTCAGACTGACCAGCTCGTCAAATGAATCATTCAGCTCGATCGAGGACATTACACCAAGATCGCTTCCATTCAGAATTGTCAATCTGCTAACGAACGTCGACTTAAAGGGAACCATCCCGTTTTTGTGTGACGTGCGATTGTCGTAGCACTCATGAAAATAGCAGATTTTTTGTCGAGCAGCGTTAACGACTGGACGAACGATACTTAGATTTGTTGCGTTCGACGGAATTGGAACGACATGACTTGCGAACTCAGTTTGTGTCGAAATATCCCACAATCGAATTCGCGGAACAATAAGCGGAACACCGTAGAAACTTCCCTGACAGTCAACATTCTGCGGATCATCGGTAGACACGATTGTCGAATTGCCGTTAAGCCATTCTGCGTAAAGGGTCGGACGCAACGCACTCCATCGCAATTCCAGCGAGCCGCTGAGTGAGTCCCAGATGCGAATGTCGCCAGCGACCGTAACAATCTTCGTGCTGTCACTGCTGATCGCTAAATCGGAAAGTCCAGGACCATGCAGCAGCACGGGCGATTGAAAATTCGTGTCACTTCGCCCCTTCTCATGCATTGCGTTTTCTGTCGCTCCATCACGCGACTCAGCACCCGCCAACAATGACTGAGCGAAAAAAGACACGCAGAATAAGACGAATGCTGCACACAAAATCATGAACACAGCCCCCAATCTTCGGCACATTACACAATCTCCCGGACAGCAGTGGTCCAATTACGTCAACACCAGCGGCTCAACTACTCAACTTTTCCATAACCTGAGAAACTTGATGTCACGATTGCTGGTCCACACTTAGGATGGTCAGCACGCAAAGTGCGAGTTGCCTGGTAAAAATTCAGCCCATCTATTGGGGGGGACGGCGGGAACGCCAGGGATCGCGCCCGTCGCGACATTTTTGTAGTTGGGACGGTTGGGCCGCCATCATTTTTACCCAAAGAAATCGTCATACTTTTACCTTCGCAGAACATGCTCGCCGAACCTCCTTCAAACTTTGCACTTCCACCTGACACTCTGGCTGCCACGATAGTTTTTGTTACCGTCGCGACATAGAGTGACGCACAGCAATGATTCTGCTCAACAGTCGGAAAGTGGCTTCGAAGTATTACTCCGGCCGCTCCAATAACAATATTTGGATGGTTGTCAGTACTGTCATTCTCAAATGTCTCCAGAAAATTGTATTGATAGGAGATAGTGCAATCCTCGCATTCAGGGCAGTCCTTGACCGGAGTTGTTTGGCATATGGCAGGAGTCAGCGATTTCGACGTGCCTTGCTGCAGTGTAATGGAGATTGCTACACGCTGGATAAACCCCTGGCTGGTGCGTGGAGCACCAGCAGCCTGCAGTGCATTTCGTTCGGCATCGGTGAGCTTGAATGTTGTTTTTGCATGTCCGAACTTCCTGGGAATGCGACTCGGACAAGGGCCCGGAACTGTGACCTGCGGTGGAAATGGCTCCTCGAATGACTGGCCAATATCAATCAGTCCGCTTGGGTCAATTCGATTCAGAGGACTATTATGAGTATAGGCGTAGGCCTCAAAAGGCATTTCGAAATCGGCTGGATCTCGGCTAGTCCACCGAGCAGTTAATGACGAGAAAACCCGTCGACGAACTGAGTACAGTTTCGCAGAAGAGTCGCTTTGATATCCCGACCTTCCAATCCATTCGTAGTCAGTATCTGAACTCCCAGTCCGAGAAATCAAGCTCCCATATGCCGAATACCTGCTGGTTGCTGTTACCATCTGGGTGTCATCAGTTTCTGCGGAAGTTGACCCAATCACATCATAATGATGAAACGATATCGTATTAGAACGCTTTTCACTGATTAGCCCCCCCCTCAGGGCTTGGTCGTCGAACGTAGCAGGTCGAACTATTCGCGGCTGAATCAGTCCTGGTTCTGACAGAATCTCGATGCCAGATGTAATCGACAACTTTCACGGTTGATTCTCCCTAATTCCACAACAGAAGAGGTTTCGCCATATAGTGCTGCCGCATAGTTGAACGCACTACTTGATTGGTCGCCACATCGTGACGCGTTGCCGCAACAATGATGCGCCTTTCCGGAATGCAAACTACGTCGATTCGACTTTCAGTTTAACTAAAAAAAACACTCACTGGCCAGTTGAATAACTGTGAGCTACCGTCAGAAGTCGTGGCCTGATAAATTATAACAAATATGGCGGCCCCTGATGAGGAAAATTATTCTACAGTCGCACAGGATGTGCCACGAGCAGTGTAAATTCAGCATTGCCATCACCAGCAGTTTTTACAATGAAGATCGAAATCTAGATACCACTCGACCGCATCGTAAGCATCAATTCCCATTTGATCTACCGTCCACAGTCCTCGTGAAGGAGGCAGCAGCTTTCGCGGCAAGTCAGAGATGCGAAATTTCAATGTCACTGAGCTTTCGACGTTCTCCATCGACTGCCACACGACACAGAAGTCCTGCGGTACAGCCAACAATGTAAAGTCGAAAACTGAGACCAGTCCGTGCTCAGTCAGGTGAATCGATCTTTCGGGATGCGACTTCAGTGTCTCTGCTGCCGGCCCTGAACAGTACGCGTCCTTTATATTCATTTTGTGAGTACCGTTCGCCACTGGAATTTCTACGACCTGTAGTACATATCGGTTGCCGTTTATATCGCACTGACAGCTTACGAGCGAGTGGAGTGTGCGTGATACATACCAGTCAACCCCCTCAATGCTAACAACGTATTCCGTGTACTGTGCAGATTTCACATCACATGCTATCTTTGCCCACCTGGCAATCAGGTCGTTCTCACTTTGAGCGTGCTGCTGAAGTGCTTTTTCGCTCGACACGTGACCTGGATACCTGCGAGCGAGCGCGTAACACGCCGCAAGAACGGTGCTTTCGTTGCGGTTGTCCAGAAGGCCGATCAACGGCTCCAGGCTGCTGCTGTTCACCTCGGCATGACAGGCAATTGCAAGAGCAGCTGCGGCCTGAACCTCAGGATTCGCGTCTCCAAGAACAGCAACCGCCTTTGAATGGGATGTTTCCGTCCAGCCTGCCAGCTGCCCCAATGACAGACATGCCTGCCGGCGGACTCGCGCATCGCTATCAGTCACGCGAGCACACAGAAGCTCCTGAGCCGCCATGCTTTGTGACTTGGGGAGCAAGGGAAGCATTCGTGAAGTCGCATGACGAACGTCAGGGTGGGGACTTAGGCACGACTCCTTGAGCACCGGCAATATATTCGCATTTAGGCTCCGACACCGCTGCGTAAACAGCTTAGCCTGCTGCACGAACCACCTGTTGTCAGAAGCAAGAAGACCCAGAAGAAGCCGTACGCTTAGGGGGTCGTCTGGCGCAAGCTCTTGAAGGGAATTGACGGAGTAAAAACGAACCAAGTCAGACGGGTCGCTCACTCCTAGCTGACGTAACCGCGTCAGAACCTCATCTTTTACGTCAGGAATGCGCCCCAAGGCACAGGCGGCAGTCGCCCTGACGAACTGATCTTCAGAATGAACGCACTCCAACAGAGCATGAATATGACGACGATTGACCAACCCGGTCCTGTCAAACAACAGATCGCACGCGTGCCGAGGAGCAAGCATTGGGCTCGCTGTGGTCACCCGCAAAGACGCAATTCTGGAGGCAAGTCCAGACGCGAATAAAGGACCAGTCGCAGCAACAACTGACAACGTCACCGCTACTGTAATAACTCGGACTAACTGCCTCGCAGCGCGCGAGGTTTCACAACTCTCGACTCTGACGCATATTGTCTCGGCTTGGCACAACATTTCGGTTCGCCCTTGCGTGCAGGTTACGCTATTAGTTGGAGCAGCTCCTCAGAAAGATGCTGCCAACAAAAATGCGAAAGCGTTCCCGACGACGATTCAGAATTAATCTAAGGTCATATACCGACGGCATAGTCAGAAATCTGCGGCAGTAAAGGTCTTTCGACAGCGAAGTGAAATCGATTTCGAAGCAACGACTCGTGGTTCTCCGGTCGCAACATCAAAATTGCAGGTATCAACCACAAAGCCCCAAAACACCGTGTGCACAATTATGCGAAGTCCAGTAAAACCGCCAGGCAACGCGTTCACATTCCGCTCGATGGCGCTAAGTCGAATTCCAGGATAATCTGACATCTCAAACCCGCACCCATCGGCGTCGTACCCGCTGCTGTTCTCATTGGAGTCGTTATCGCGATGGCCGTAGTAAGGTTGCCCCAACGAATCCACATCCTCACGAATCACCCCATAAGGAAAAGCACCCACAATCTGATCCACTGCGCCGCCTGGCAGAAGCTGATATCGATTATAGTTCATTACCCATTGCCTAAATTCGCAGCAATCACAGTTCGGCGCCTCGAAACTGACCTTTCCGCTGATTACTCGCCCGAATCGGTCTTGCCCACCGAATGGAGCGTGAATTCCGCAGGCCCCAACGAAGCCGTAGTCGAAATCTTTCACCTTGCATCCGCACGGAGGCACTGGAATCAATGGGTCAGCCAGAGGAATTGGCAGCGCCGGTGGCCTGACAGGATTCGGGGGGGGCGGCGGAATTGTGAATTCTTCAACCTCAAAGAGGCCGCTCGGATCAATTCGAGTTAACGGGCCATTCTTGACATACCCATATCGATTCGCGCCGTCAATAAATCCTACTGGATCCTGCGAATACCACCTTCCCATGTCAGCTGCATAGTAGCGCCGCCTGACATAGAACCGATTGGAAGTATCTTTCTGGTACCCAAATCGGCCAACCCATGTGTGAATCGCCGAATCAGCGGCCAGTGTCTGGATGCCAAATGCTGTGTATCGAAACTTATCCGTAACCGACTCTTCTGCGTCAATACGCTCAGTCGTAGAGCCGAGTGCGTCAAAACAATTCACATACGAATTGCCATCTCGATATTCGCCGATCAGTTTGCCATTCCGGTCTGCGCGACGCAGAAAGCTTGCAGTGACTGCGGTTGAGCCGTCAATTTCGCTGCGCACTGAATCGCGATGCCAGACATAGTTTGTAGTTGCCACCTTCGCCTCCCTTACATTATAGCTGCACAACGTGCCACTGCTCCGTGATGTGCCGTTGCCATCTCAATACTGAGGTGAATGCAGAAAACCAGCGGGCATTCCAAGGTGAACCACTCTTAATCTAATCACTTATTGCGTAGCGAGTGCTCGCATTTGTTTACACGTATTACCTGACATTTAAAGAGCGATTCAGTAACACCGAGAGGAAATTCTCGATCTTGCGGTGGCGCCCCTCAGAAACCGGCCGTCAATTCGAAACCAAGCCCCGAAACAAACTGACATCACTCGACTGCAATCAATCATCGACGAAACTGACTACGACTCATCGACGACGCCATTACTGCAACCTCAGTCATGCAGGTGAAAAAAAAACGCCGATCCAAATGCTGAATTCTGACCCATGGAAAACGCCAACGAGCATCTTGCGGGCAGTGATCCGAATTTCGCCGCATCCACGTTACAAAGCCCAATCGTTGTAGCATCGGACGCTCGTTTACAAGTTGTAGAGCAGGCAAAGGCAATCTCTCCCAGAACGACTCGCCAATAACAGATTGACGCATCCCCTGAAGAGCCATGCGCCAATAAATCATACCGTCGATCGCGCTTACACACGACAAACGGCAAAACCTCACGAGGCACGTTCGAAACCATGAGTTGCAGTCCGTTTGGCATAGTCGCTGTCAATGCATTTCGCCAAATGCGTGATCGGCAGTGGACACTCCCTCTGCACCGATTCTCGCCGCCCAATAGCAGCTATTCCAAGCAAGTACCAATAGGCTCTCATTATAGCGATACATTCGCCACGCATCCATATTTTCTCGTATTTCAATGAAAGGCTTGTCGTGGGATCGTGCGAGCTGGCCCGTAACTTTCTTCCACATCGCATCACGCAGTACGGAATCAAGGCTGATCCGTTCACTTGGGGATAGTTCGTCGATCACATCGTCAGATGCCGTTCGGGTTATCACACCATCTTGAATCACTGGAAGCGGAGGTACCACAGTCATCGCCAGGACAGGATACTCGATATGGACACCAGGCCTGCGCTTCTGCAGCCGTCCGTAGCCGGCAACGGAAACCATTGTACTGCTGAAGCTACGCGGGTCACAGCTGGATACCACTAACGATGGAACTGCCTCGCTAAAGACAATTCGGGACAGATATCTATTGTCAGCAAGGAGCCTGCTTGTGTCATCTGTCACGAGCGTGCCAGATACGTTCCAATTGCGAATCGCCATACCTGCAATACTCCGGATCCCTTTATCGGTGATCTCAAGGTCGCGCAGACTCAATGTTTCGACTGATCTATGACGGACTATCGCTGCAAGGCCATTGTCCGTGATCCGGCTTGCGTTAAATCGGATCCGGTTTCGCCCCTTGTCATCTGAAGGGTACGATGCTCCAAGTGTAAGATTCCGTAGAGACAGCATGCCACGTAGCGTTTGCAAATCAGAATCGTCACAATACGTTCCGGAGAGATCTAAAGTGTGAAGGGGTATGATATGCATGTGCGTGAAAAGTTCGTTGCTAATAGAGATCGGATGCTCATTGCCTAGTCGCATAGTTCCCACGTTCAGATATGCTGCTGCACCTGCGAATCGCCGCCCATCTACATTCAGTTCTGCAGTGCCTTCTTGAACTCTCAGGGTTCGCTGGCAACCAACTGGATGGAACAAGTTGCACTCCTGGCAGGACAAAGTAAACCCCACACCAAGAAGATACGTCTCTGCCTGATGAAACTTAGCAATTATGAGCAGTATTGCAATAAGTACAAAAGCAATAAGACCTTGAACCGCAAGGCGAATTTGGTTCTTACCCAGTGTCATTATTCGATTTTTGGCTTGGATTTGCTGACGGTCAACGGAGTAATTGTCATTTCAGCATCGCTGCAGCACTGATTCGTCATTGAGTATGAATAGTGAATCCACGACCACGGTGTCGACTTTCCTTTGGGCCACCACTTTGGTTCCGAATCCGAAATGTGCCCTGACAACGTCGTCAGGCATCCGTTGTCAACCGGAACATTAGCATTGGACCAAGTGGCTTTAGCCCCTGCTGGGAGAGACAGAAAGAACCGCATGTGGACGCTGACTGAAAACTCATTGCACACGCGATCTTCGCACGCTTCTGGAATTGATATTGGATCCGGCAGACCATGTTTAAATGTACCGTGGCCGTCAGTCATTGCGTAATCGAGGCTACCGTCAGGGTTAGCTTTAGTCGTTTTAGCCTTTCCGCCCAGCAGTTCCCAGACTGTCGTAGTCGACTTCTTGGCGTCGCCACCGCATTCACAATCACAGCCTCTGCATTCCTGTGCGCTGCAAACGAATGTAAACTGTTGGAACACATACAGGCTGAAAGGTGACTTTAATCCTAATTTCTTAACGTCCGATGCCGGGACAGTAACCTTAGTTTTGAGTTTGGAATGCCACTGAGGACAGCTGCCAGTTTTGTCCCGCTGACCTTCATCGACCATATTAACGCTGATTGGCCAGGCCGCGAGAAGCCCGCTCGGGTCAATCGCAATGATGGGATTATTGTCAGCGTATTGATATAGGTTGCTACTGAAAATAGGATCCGGGCTTAGCCAACGTACCATCGCAGAAGAGTAATGTCGCTGCCGAATACAATACACCCCGTGACGCTCCGCCTGGTATCCCGAACGCCCAACCCATTTGTATTGCGTTGGTGTAGTGCCACTCCTCTTTATTTCTCGACCGAATGCCGAGTACCTGAATACATCAGTGACCGTCTCGGTAGCGTCAGTCAACTCAGCGGTTGATCCAAGTCCGTCATAAGTATGTATTCGAATACTTTTAGCTCGCTGCTCGCTTATCAAATTGTCAATGTCGTGCGGTCGACGATTGAAGTGGACAGTGGCACTACCGACACTGTCGGCTTCCTGTCTCACTGAATCTCTATGCCAAATATAGTTTGTGACTGACATGATTGAGACTCCGACCCAACGCAATTGACTAGTTCAACGAACCCAAAGGCACCAAGCCAGGAATTGTTCCTGCATCATCCCGCACCATATCTTGCAGGCCCTTCTATTAGCGCAGCCACATCCACACCCAGACCACCTGCACCGCACATCCACCGCAAAACAGCCCAGCAGCGATCAGGACATAGTCCCATGCGCCTTCAACTGCTGCGATGCATCCAAAAGTAAATGCAATGAAAGGAAATACGAAATGCGCTGCCACGATGAACCCCGGCCAGCCAGTAGAGTCACCAGATCGAGCAACGATCAACAAGCACACTATCTGCACCATGAGACTGATGCATAGAAGCCCCGAAGGGACCCCGAGTCCTCGCCACGCTCTTCTTGCCATTTTTGGTTCACACAAACGGAACATGTCGTGTTCTCATTGCTCGAAGACTATTCAACTTTTGAATTCCACTAAAACTGCTCGGCTGGCAGTTTTCGCCACGGAGTGTCAGGAAATCTCAGCGAAAATTGCCCCAGCCACGTCCAACTGCTCAATTCCCTCCCCGGCCACTTCACAACTCAAAGCAAATCGTAACAGCTCGGGTTCGCTCACATTCGTAAGACTTCGGGCTCCTAGCTTTATTTGACCGACAAGTCTGATTGGAATCTTGTTTTTCAGCCGACTCATCTTGGCCCCATTTTTGTTTCGAAGTATTCTAAATTGTTCTAAGCGGGCAATGGGACAGTGCCGCCTTCGCCATTTACCTAATTTTGTTCCAACTTCTTCCTGAGATGCAGGACCATTGCTGCTACCCACTGCTTTCGGACCCCACCTCTTGTTTAAATCAGACTCGACGCGAACGCCGACACAATACGCAGCAGACAACTGAGGACGCATTGTCAAGACTAAGGGCAGCCGCCATTTGTTCGGCTTACAATGGAATTGGAATCAATCGATGCAGCTTCGGTACAACCGCAATGACACTATGGCCAGTGCTGCCGTGCTTGTAGTGATTCTTGCCATAGTGTATACATTAATCACGCCTACCCCAACTCATTTTGACATCAGGGCAAATGAGATCGACCGCCAGCCGCGAAGCGACTCAGTGCATTTCGATCCAGGGATCGAACTTATCAGAAAGTGCCGAAAAAGTGCCGAATCTGACTCTGGGCTTCTTACACTAATTAATCAAGAATGGTTTCAACAAGATTGGATCAAAGGTGAGGCCGTTGCACTCTCATTGCCGCCAAAATTTTCCAATGGCCAGCTAGTCGTTGGCATTCACACTATCATCATAACGCCTCCCTCACTCGCTGAAGCGAACGAATCTATAATGATTGCCGTGAGGCCGTCAATTTCTCAAGAGCAATGGAATAGGATGATAGATTCCCGAGTGCCAGTTTCTTCAGTGTTTTCGTCAATCGATACCGACGGATTCACATTGATGACCAAGGCGCCAACTAAGAAAGAATTCGGAGCAATGATCCATCCGTACGAATATCTGCCAAATTCTGCGAAGAATCAAGCCACTCGCTGACGGTATGCCTGAGCTTGAGATTTGACAATGAGTATTATCACGGCAATTCCGTCAAGTGACGACAACTTAGCTGGACGTAATCAGATCTGCATATACAGCTGAATTAATCAACTCAACTGAAAACCCACTGAATGACGCCCTTTTGATTGATCTTTCGGTTTTAATGCCCAGCCCATTGGCGCGAGTTCAGCGCCGCAGGCAATGCTTTGCGAAGCTTTTTCAAAAGCGTTGATAATACTCCGGGGCTTGCCCCGGAGATGTTTATTTTTATCAGAAAGGGACAGTAAATAGGCTGGGGCAGCATTCGCAGCAGTCCCAGCTCGCGGTTGCGTTGTGCGGGTGCCATGTTCGCTTCTCGGTGCCGATGTCTGGCTTATTGACACTCGAATTTACATGCCCTGTGACAGACGTCCCAAAAGGAATCATGCTGGCCGGGATATCCCCTTGAACCTCGGTATATGACCCCTCAATTGTAACTGACCCAGTAGTGCAGTTAAACGGCGAACTGACTCCACAGGTGTCGTCATTTGGGAACATTTTCGTTGCGGTTGTAACCAATGAATAGGGGTGAAACTCCCAAGCTTCCCAAATCTCCCCTAATGGAATTCCCGATTCCGTAAGCACATCGGTCGTTTCGTCAAACAGAATCTGGCAATTGTGCCAAGAGTTCTGCACCTTGTGATGTCGTACGTCAATTTCTCAGTAATTAATGAAACACCTTACAGTCTGGCAACATCCGCCTTAGGGACTCCACACCGTGCGCTGTCACATTAGTCCTCCGTAAGTCCAAGATTTCAAGGTCCTCAAGCCCATAAAGATGGGCGATCCCTTGATCATCACATTTGCAGCCCGCAAGAAGCAGTGTCTTGAGTCGACTGCAACTCCTGAGGTGGACAAGTCCTTCACTGCAAATCGCGGTATCACTCAAACTCAAATGCTGCAGTTTCCGCAGTTGGGCTATCTGCGTTAGGCCAGAATCCGTTACCGCAGTACTCTCAAGATGCAATGCCTTCAGTTGCAACATGCTGGACAGTACAACCATACCTTTGTCAGAAAGAGGCGTGTATCCTAAACTCAGCGTCTGGAGACTCCTCAGGGGCTTTAACTTCGCAATCGAAAGATCATCTAGTTGATTATCATTCAAATGGAGAGTCTGTAGATTTGTTAGCGCAGTTATATGGGCCATTCCCGCAGCTGTAATCCTCGTGTTCCCGAGTGCTAATGACTCCAGTTCTGTCAAGCTTCGCAGATGCTTCATTGCATGGTCGTCGACTTTCGTGTGGTTTAGCCCGAGTACTTTCAGCAACTTCAGGCCACGCAAATGGGCAAGCCCTTTATAATCAACACAGGTAAAGTCGAGGTACAGCTTCTCGACCTTGGAGAGCTTAGTGAGCTGCTGAATCCCAGCACTGCTTACCATTTTCTCATTTATGCGTATTTCACGAAGCGTGTTAACTTCGTTTACAATTCCCAGCTCGTCATCAGATAGTCCAGTAAATATAAACTCAACAACTGTGGCATGGCCCTGCTTATCGCGTTGGACTTTACCCCCAAGCCCAATGATCTTCTCTATTGCGTTCTTGTCACGATCGGGCGGCTCTGCGAAGACAGGAGCTTGCGCACAAAGAAGTAAAGCCGAAACTAAACAGAAACTAGACATTGCTGCGTCCTGTAATCTAAGGCCTGAGATCGATCGCTGCACGAACCACCATAGTCTTCTGCCGATCTGGACCTAGAAGGCTTGTCGTCAGACACGAGTCAACTGCAATAGTCACCGGGCTTGAAGCTACCCAAATGGTACTTGCCGTCAGTCGTGAAAATGTTGTCTACTCTATGTGCAGGATTATTTGTAGGTTTTGCTCCGGGCGGTATATTTATGCTGAACTTCAGCAAGTCGTCTTTAACTTCTAAGACGACGCTATCGATAGGAGTCTTGCATGCCTTCTTGATGAGATTGCCAAACCGCTTTTCCATTTCGTCTAGCAATAGCTTTCCAGTAAGGACTTGACCGACTTTGAGAAGTTTTTTGAGGTGCAGGATTTGCTTGATCTTCTTTGGTGTCACGAGCGCTTTGGCTATATCCTTTCTCTGGTAAAGCCTTAGAGTTACATCGATTTCATAATCTGCCACGAAACGGATGCCGACTCGTCGTTCCGGGCAGCAACAAATTACTTGATCCTGTAGTGAGACTGACCCAGTTGCCGTAAAAGTCGCCCACGCGGAAGTATTCCAGAAGCCTTTTCCTGGAACACTTTCCCCCCAAGTTCGGATGTCACTGAGCTTGTTGCCTGTGAAACACCAACTGCCCGCTGTTTCGCCGCTCGCGAATCGTTCCACGCATGGCTTGTGTGGTTTTGGAGGTACTATTTTTGGCCCACCTCTCCCTGCGCACCACAATCGTTCTGGCGTACCGTCTGCGACTCTCTGAACTGACCCATCCTTGCAGAGGATGAGCCGTTCAAGCCCGCTCGGATCGATGTATTGGAGCGGCGAATTGGCTACGTACGCATACAGATTCGTGTCGTCCGACAGCCCAAGCGGGTCCGGCGAATGCCATCGAGAACTGATCGCCGAATAGTGTCGATTTCTTACAGAGTATAGACCCAACCCGCCTGATTCGTAGCCTGATTGGCCAATCCATGTCGCTGTTACTGAAAGACTAGAGGTCTGTTGAACGATTTCGCCGAACGCTGAATATCGAATCGAGTTTGTTACCTGTTGTTGGGAGTCCGTCAGTTCGTTCGTGGAACCGAGCGCATCGTAATGAAATATGTTAGTTGTGCTTGCAGTCTGCTGGCTAACGAGGCTTCCATATTGGTCAGGAAATCGAACATTCCGTGATTGGACTGCATTTGACTCATCAGCTTCCAAGGCAACTGAGTCTCTGTGCCATAGATAATGTGTGACGGTGGGCATGTTGAACCTCAGCTATGAATGTCAGGTATGTATTTAGTCGACACAGATGTGCAGGGTGCGCATTGCTTGAAGTTACTGGATTGTTTTAACTCGCCTGAGGTCTGCATTATACACCATAGTAACTGGCGTCCCACTTTCTCTACGAATTTCAGTGAGTTGGTTCTCGTAATCCCACTGGTAGGTTGTGCGAGACCCGGAAGGGGCAGTGACCTCATGCTGGTTCCCGTTGGAATCGAAGGTGTAGGTCGTCAGCCCTGATACTTCTTCGCTCCGTTCCAGTTGATTTGCAGCATCGTAAGAAGATGTTGTCCGGACTCCTGTTTCGTTCTTGAGCAGCCGGTTGCCGAGCGGATCGTAAACGAACGTCGTGTTGTAGGCGTTCGCTCCAGAGCGATGTTCATTGATCAGTTGAGAAGTGTTGTCGTACGCCCAGGTCACTCGATCTCCGCCGGATTCTGCGACGGCGATTCGGTTCCCTGCGTCGTCGTACTTGTACTGGAAGCTCGATATTAGATCGCCTGTACTCT
>CALGTK010000233.1 GCA_937904325.1 uncultured Planctomyces sp. | reverse complement strand
CCTGCTGAAGCAGCCCGGTCGCAAGCGACTGCTCCTCGACGATAACCAGCGACGATAACCAGCGACAACTGCTGGCTGTGAAAGGACAGGCCAGCGGCCGCAAGGCTCTGCTGATTGTCAAAGAGGTTTCCAGTCGGCGGAGTTTTTTGCCCCTGTGGCGGTCGCAAAGAACCACACAACAGTCAGCTCGGTCGAAAAAGATGAGTCATCGAACGAACGATCAGCTGGATCAAAGGATTGCGACGAATGAGAATTCGCTACGACAGACACGCCACAATCATCGACGCCTGGAACAACCTTGCACTCGCAGCAATCTGCTTCAGAATTCTCTACAACACTGCAGAATCCATCGATACAAATCCAGTTAGTTGTCAGCCTCTATAGCGACTTTCCGTTTGCTATCATCGCAGCGAGTTGGAGAGCGTCCGTTTCGTCACTCCGGGTAGGTAACATCCATCATAGAGCCTGAATTCCCCATTGAATGGCGACAAGTGGGAACCGAAAACTATTGGCAACATGAAAGATATCTCCACCGGGAAATTTCATGACTACAGCGACAAATTTGTTCCAACGGGCTACAGTCAAGTCATGATCGATGCGTTCACAAAAGCCGGCGACTCGCCAGTGAAAACGGGGTATCAAGGCGGTGGGCACAACAGCTGGTCGCAGCCTGCACATAGCCCGACACTTTCAAATGGCTGTTCCAATAAGAACACACGTGTTGAACGCAATCGTGACCGATTCATTCGACATTAATTTTCAACAAGCAAAGGAAGATGCCCCGATGATTTCCAGTGCACTGATCAGAACTATCGTGCTGGCTGCCATGACCTCATTCATCCTGGTCGCCAGTCCGGTCTTTTCTGGCGAGAAGGTAAAGGTGTTTATCCTGGCCGGCCAGTCAAACATGGTCGGACATGCAAGGGCCCATACGATTGCAACACTACTTGCCTCAGATAAGGCACGTGACAAAGAGTTGATTCGACTTGTTTTCAAGCAATCCAGTGGACATTCAAAAGCGACGTTTGAAAAACAGCTTGCTCTGGGACGAAAACTCGACGAACTGACCGGCGGTATCTCCTTTGAAAAGATCAAAGCTCTGAGTCCGGGGCCGAAGAAAACTGCAATCGAAGCGCACGTGAAGGAACTCAAGGAGACACATGAGGCCTACAAGCAGGAAGTCACCTCGTCATGCGTGGTGTCCGATCGGGTCTACATCAACTCGATTGCAGACCGCAATGTCAGGTCGGGCAAGCTCGCCGTCGGGTATGGCGGTGACGGAAAGAAGATCGGACCGGAGTATGCTTTCGGACTCTCTATCGCAGAAAAGATTGATGGCCCGATTCTGATCATCAAAACGTCATGGGGTGGTAAGTCTCTGAATTACAACTTCCGCCCACCGTCCGCTGGAACCTACGAGTTAAGTGAGAAGGAGGAATCCAGCGGGAAAGCCGAAGAGATCAGAAAAAATGCCAGCCTGAACTGGCGAATGATGAACGAAGCTGTGCATGCGGTACTCGATAATCTCAAGGACAATCATCCGGAATACAATGCCGACGCGGGTTACGAAATCGCAGGCTTCGTCTGGTTCCAGGGATTCAACGATCAGTTCTCACCGTCATTCCGGGATAACTACAAAGCTAACATGATTTCGTTCATCAAGGATGTCCGCAAGGAGTACAAGGTTCCGAATTTGCCCTTCGTCATTGGCGTTCTGGGCACAGGTGTGACAGCCGAAAAGGTTGCCGGTAACGCCGTCTCGGTCGGTCAGCGGGAAGCAGCCAGGACACTCGGGTTCACTGAAAAGGTGGCAGCAGTCGAGAGCTACACAGAGTATTCCCACTTCTCAAATGAGATCTTCAAGAAGGGCTGGCCAAAGCACTTTCATGAGTGGGATACGGTTGGCAGCGACCGACCATACCATTATCTCGGAAGCGGAGCGTTCTTTGTCAGGCTCGGAGCCGCGTTTGCTGATTCGATGACCGGGTTGATGGAAAAAAACGAAGAAATAATAATGGGCAAACCATTTTTCGAAGGCAAGCAACTGGGGAACGAGTAAATCCACAAACCGCGACACACAGGAAATCATGGCATACATGTCTCCGGTCAGACACTTGAGGAAGCAACCTTCAATGAGGAAAACTCCAGCAATTCGACTACGCCGCCTTATGGGGGCAATGTTGCTGTTCACGACTGCAGGGTCTGTTGCCCATGGTCTGGAGCCCCCGGCGGGCGGGCAAATCAGGGTTTTCATCCTGTCCGGCCAGTCCAACATGGTGGGAGCAGGCAAGGTGGATGGCGGCAGCAGTCGCTGGGGATCACAGTTTCTTGAGCCAGTCGTCTCTGTCTACACGGGAACTTATGACTCGAAGACTGACTACGATGCGATGAAGCCTGTGAAGACGCTGAAGCTGGAGAAGTTCGGCGGCGTGCAGCCGACGCCGTACCCGGGAGGCGGCGTGCAGGTGACGCGTGGGTTCGTCCAGGTCAAAGAGACAGGACTCTACGAGTTCCGCCCTGGCTATGGCGGTTCCATGCACAACATCATGGAAGTGGATGGACAGGAAGTACACCGCAAAGAGGTCGGTAAGGACGCAATACGTGCTGAGATAAAGCTCGAAGCTGGAAAGCAGGTGCCGTTCAAAATCACGTACTTCACAAAGGATGCGAACGGGCTGGGCTGGATCGTCAGAGTGGACGTGCCCGGGACACTTTCAACGCTGGTCAAACAAAAAGAGATGTACCCGTATCTGATGAACGAACTCGGGCAGTGGGTGGCACGCGATGACGTATGGTACAAAGGCATCGTGACTGCCACTGGAAGCAGGTGGCTGGGCGTCAGCGGCGGTAGCATCGGCCCGGAATTAGGATTCGGACACGTCGTCGGCAACCACTCCGACAAGCCGGTGTTGATACTCAAAACGTCACAGGGTAATCGCTCGCTTTCGTGGGATTTCCTTCCACCTGGCAGCAAGCGATTCGAGCACGGTGGAAAAATCTATGCCGCCTACAAGGAGTCCCCGCTTTCCTGGAAAAAGGGCACCGAGCCAAAGCCGATCAACTGGTACGCCGGTAAACAATATGACGACTGCTTTGGTGCCGCGCACGAAGTGCTGGACAATTTTGACAAGCAGTTTCCTCACTGGAAGGGGCGAGGCTACAAAATCGAAGGCTTTGCCTGGTGGCAGGGTGACAAGGATCGATACAACGAAGGACACGCGTTTCAGTACGAAAAGAATCTGGTGCACCTGATTAAGAGCTTGCGTCAGGAATTCGAAGCACCGGACGCAAAGTTTGTTGTCGCGACGCTCGGACAAACCGCAAAGGAAAACGCTGAGGGGAACGAGAAGCTCATTCTGGACGCGCAACTCGCGGTCGATGGACATTCCGGCAGGTATCCGGAATTCAAAGGCAACGTCGCGACCGTTTATACAAACCCGCTCACGCAGGGCGGTGCCTCAAACAGTCACTACAACGGCAACGCACAAACCTACATGGACGTAGGCCTTGGTATGGGAAAAGCCATGGTCGAACTCCTGGGAAATGACGGACCCGAAACGAAATACGTAAACCGAGCGGTGCTCTCGCCAGCACAGGAGACTATCGTCCTCGAACTCGCGGCTAAGCGAGGCATCAGGCGTGTCGCGGAAATCTCGACACACAACATCTACCCGTCGGCAGCACGTGGGATCGTAGTGAAGGGTGAGGACCAGATCGAAGGTCGCCAGGTTTCCACGCAGATTCTCAACATTCGATTCAAAGACTGGTGGCACCCCGGCCAGGGGCCTCGCGAGGGTGACATTCGGATTGGAGACTTCTGGGCAGGAAAGCCGTTTACGCGAAAGCAGACCATCCTGAAGGTCGCTGGCAAGCAATACCGAACAGGTTCCGTTAACGGATTGAGTGCCGAAGAAAGTGAAGGCGTCCTCGGTCAGTTGCTGAACGGGAAGTACTCGGTCGGAGACGGAGTCCGGAAAGAAAGCCTGGTGCAGATCGACTGGAGCAAACCTCAGTTCATCCGAAAACGCGGCAACATTGTTTCCGTTGGATTCCTTCACAAAGGTGGCAGCGGCTCCGGCTTCTTTGACCTCGAAATAAAAGCAAACGGTAAGGAACTAACTATTCAGCAGCTTCTTCAGGCCGTGCCCTGATCACGTCG
>CALGTK010000232.1 GCA_937904325.1 uncultured Planctomyces sp. | reverse complement strand
AAACAGACAAACAGGCTCGGGATCGATTGTCGATCTCGAGCCTGTTTCGTTGTGTGTGAGGGATTTTCCTCAGCATAGAGGGCATCCTGCTGCAACGTGGTGTTTACCGCAGATGTCGCAGTTCAGCCTGCCGCTGCGCCCTATATTATGCACAGCCGAATGCAGGGGATTTTTTAGCTTTGTCGCACTTTCGCCACAGGCGAAAGGTGATTGGTCCCACGTCAGGCTTTCATTTTTTCTCTGCGCCGTCTGATATTTGTGCGGAGTGTTTTCTTTGAGTTATTCGGATAGATCATGATCTCCAATGAAGCCTCGGCTTCTAAAGATGCCTCTGCGCACTTTGCAAGTCCCCGCTGCGCCAAATGGCACTACATGTGCTTTGTAATTGCCGCTCTCGGAATCGCCGCAATCAGCGCGAGCCTGGGTTTCAGCCACGAGATAAGCGTCGATTTCTTAGACGCTGTTCACGTCAATCGTCTTTTGGTACCGCGACAGGGGCACTATTCGAACCTCGCTGGACTGGCTGGTGAACTGGTGATGTCCGACACCGATGTCTTTGAATCGAAGTACGTTGACCGTGAAGAACTGCAACTCAATACAGCCGTTTCACGCTTCAACGAACAGCTCGAATTTGCAAAGACCGAAGCTCGTCTGCACGTCCAGTCAGATCAGATCGATGAAATCGTGCGAGGTCTGTCACGGTTTGGTGAGCACGTTGACGAAATCATCACCCAGTCACGTCAAATCCTGCAGTTCGCGGAAAAGGAAGAGTATGAAGCGGCGGTTCATACGCTTACATTGATGAATCATGCGGGCGGTGAGAGTTCGAAGGAAATGAGCGAACTGAACCAGTTCATCCGCGGAATTCATAATAAACGCTTTGAAGTGCAATTGTCCGCAGCCGAGACCGTTCGTGGCTACAAGTCGTGGTTCGGCGCTGGCGTGCTGCTAATGATCGGCTCTGGTCATGGTACGGTCACAAACTGTCCTGGGCAGTGGATACATCCATGGAAACCAGTTCCACTCAAGCGACCGTCGTGACTGATCAACATGCTTGTTTCAAAAGGATTTTCAACACCGGAAGAGAAGGCATCATCGCAATCAGTGCTCAGGGAGCAATTGAAGAGTGCAACGAGGCGACTCTGAAATTGTTCCAATGTGAGGAAACTGAGTTAATCGAAACTCAATTCAATCGAACCGAGTGTGGAAGTTGGAGCCGCGGAAGAACCAATAAAATACATACTGGAGCTGATCTCATCTTCGCCCTCAGAAGAAGAAGTTGCCAGCCAATTATCGGATACCAATTCGTCAGCGGCCATAGAACTCCTGATCAGCGCTTTGTGGATGATCTCGACATGCTGAAGATCATCGAAATGTTTGTCGATGTCCTTAGTGAGAGGATCAAATCAGTACTCACCACATTCGGGGATAGTAACTTCACGATGGTTTCAGAGATCGCGCAACAGCTCAAGGGAGCGTCCGGCGGCTACGGATACTCATTGATGAGCGAGCTTGCGTTTCATGTCGGACAACTGGAAAAATGTAACGCAGAGGTCGATCAGGCCGAGAATCAGGCTGCTGTCGGGAATCCATTGTGTAAAATTGCTGGTGAAAATCGACAGTCTCGATGATCCAGATGTTGACAGCCAGCACTTCTCAGCGGCATTGATGTCACTTACTTCGGTTCTCGGAAACACGACGACAACGAACACTCAGGTCGCTGATACTGTGGGCTAAGAAGACACGTAAAATCCTAATTGAATCATCATGTGCGGTGATCGCCAGAGATTATCACCGGCTTTAAAGTACACAACAGGTTTAAGTTGGAAATACGGCCATGACACAGACAGTTCTCGCCATAGATGATTCGCCGGAGATTCATCAGCTTCTCAAATTTCGCTTGAGGAATCTCGATGTCGAACTCGCTCACGCTGATTGCGGGTTCGATGGCTTCGACCAGGCGTTGGCAGTTAACCCGGATTTAATTCTGCTGGATGTGATGATGCCCGACGCGAGCGGATTTGACATCTGTCGCAAGTTGAAGACAACCACGCAGACACGAAACATTCCCGTGATCTTTCTGACGGGAGCATCCGACGTTGATCAGAAAGTGCTGGGTTTCGACGTAGGCGCTGTCGATTACATTCAAAAGCCACTCGACTCGGTCGAGTTAAATACACGAGTGCGAGCGGCGCTTCGAACGAAACGGTTTCAGGACAGGCTTGCTCAATCCGCCATGATTGATGGCCTGACGGGACTCTGGAACCGGGCTCACTTCGATCAACGAATACATGAAGAAGTTGCGGCCGCTTTACGCTACGATCGTCCAATGTCGTTGATTATGATGGATGTCGATAAATTTAAAAATTTAAACGACAATCACGGCCATCTCTTCGGTGATGAGGTTCTTCAGGTGGTTGGCGACGTTTTGCAGGACTCAGTCCGCACATCTGATTGGCCATGTCGATATGGTGGAGAAGAGTTTGGCTTGATCCTTCGTGAGACCGATCTCGACGGCGCAATTATCATGGCTGAACGAATTCGCAAAGAAATCGGGAGCCTTCAGCTACACAACAAAGCTCAGCTTGTGCCAGTGACTTCGAGCTTTGGTGTCGTCTCTTCAACGCTCTGCATGAACCCTTGCGACTTGTCATCAAAGTGGATGATCGGGTCCGCCGATCGAGCGCTCTACGCAGCCAAAGAGGGCGGTCGAAACTGCGTCCGAACTGCCGAGCGGCGGTAGAATTTGACGCTGACCTGGGCTGTGCTTGCAGTTTTTACAATTGATTGTGATCGATCGTGCCCAGCGACGTCGTTGACCGGTTGCGGTCAACTGTATGTGTAGGCCGGCAGGCGGTTTCAGTAACGAAAAAGGCCTGAAACTAATAGAAAAGGCGACCGTTTCCGGTCGCCTTTCCTCGTTGTTGCCAGTTGTATTCAGCGGTAGATTTGACTGCATTGAGCAGTCAGTCACCCGCGAAGTTACTTCTTCTTTTTCTTAGCGGCCTTCTTCTTCTTCTTGGCCGCTTTTTTCTTCACAGCTTTTTTCTTAGCAGGTTTCTTCTTTGCGGCCTTCTTCTTTACAGCCTTCTTCTTCTTGGCGACTGTCTTCTTGACTGCCTTCTTCTTTGCAGCCTTCTTCTTTGCAGCCTTCTTCTTCACAGCCTTCTTCTTCTTAGCCACCTTCGATCCTCCTTAACGGGAACCCTGGGTGACTGATGTCGCTGGTTAACCGGGCCTGGTGTCGACAGTCAGTCATTCCCATTCGAATTTGAATCGACCAATCAACCTTGAGTGGTCTCGCATAAGCGTCTGAAGTAATGAATGCTCAAGGGCTTATACTCGATTCGCGGGCAATCCTTATCAATTCTCAATCTTTTGGCAAGGGTTTTCTTGCGACTTTTAGATCCATTCGCCCGCATTGCGATTTCGCTTGAAGATTCTGTTCGACATGAGACGCAATTGCGTGAGGCTTTCTGAGACAACTTAGCGACGTTGGATGTGACGATCTCAACGTCGATTAAGCACTGACTTCGTCGATGATTCGCTTCATGTAGTTGATGCTTTGCTTCGCGATGTTCTCTGCTCCCGGGCTGTAGTCGAAGACTTCAACCGAAACCCAATGGTCATATGTTGATTCAAGTAACGCCTTAACGATTGGACGATAATCTGTTTCACCCATGCCTGGTCCAAGCAGGTTTGTGTCGTTGACGTGGAAGTGACCGACGCTGTTTTTGAATTCGTGTATGAGTTCCGGCAGTGACTTTGTTTCAGCGCCGAGCATTGCTTTGACGTCCTGGTGAAGAACGATGTTCGGCTCATCGATCATCGCGATCAGATCCATTGCCTGCTGGCACGTATTGACAAAGTCGGTTTCCTTAGGTGTCAAAGGCTCCATGCAAATCGACACGCCTCGATCGGCAAAAGCTGGCAGACATGTCTTGAAGACTTCGGCCGCGTTTGCCATTGCCTGGTCAGTCGACATGCCGTCTTCGAGGTTCCTTTGAAACGGCGACCCGAAAACCATCACGCTGCCGCCAAAGTCGGCACACGCATGGCCGAGTTCTATCAGGTACTCGCTGGTGGCATTTCTTACATTCGCATCGGAAGTTGTCAGATGCAGTCCTTCCGTTTTGGCCAGTAGCCAGTGCAGCCCGATGATCTCCAATCCGTGATCTTCGGCCTGCTTCCTAAGAGTCGCCCGTTGTTCGGCACTCACGTCCGAAATGCGATCGCCCAGCGTAAACGGAGCGAGTTCAAGTCCCTTGTAACCAAGACTCGCGGAAAACTCGCACTGACGTTCCCATTCCCAGCCTTCGTAGAGTTCCTGACAGATTGCGAATTTCATCGGAGTGTCTTTCCAGAATTGGTGGTATGTCGCGAAAACGTTGAATTCATCGCCGCTTGACGCAGAAAAGCAGAATGCGCCTCGAGGCACAATTTCAAGCTGCAAGATAGTCAGATGGTGCGTCTTGACGCACCCCTCGGCATGACAGATTTTGTGGGTGGAGCTCTCCGTCATTGTTGGAGCGTCGCGTGCTCTGACATCGACTTTGCGATCCAGAAGATTATTTCTGCAGGAACCAAGGCATCAGGTCACAGCCCTGCTCGAAGATAATGCTCGACTCCGCGGCGCTGACGTCGTCGTAGGTCGATGCCGAGTCGGAATCGATTCCCGTTCCGCAGGCTCCGACCGGCACGTAGCCATGCGCGTGAGTCTTCGTCCGCAAAAACGTCGGATGGTCTGGTGATAGGAGTAGCCGATAGTCGCCCTGAGACTTCAGGTGCTCGTGAATCGGCCCGACGATGTCGGCGTCGATTCTTTCCAGGGCTTCGACCTTGGCGTCGGCTTCTCCTTCGTGAGACGCTTCGTCGGACGCCTCGACATGCACGATGACGAAATCGTGATCTTGCAGAGTTTCAATTGCCGCCCGACCTTTCGCCGCGTAGTCGGTGTCGAGATATCCGGTTGCACCCTCGACCTCGATTACGTTCCAACCGAGCAACCGCCCGATGCCTCTTAAAAGGTCGACGGCGGTGATGACAGCGCTGTGAACGCCAAATCGCTCTTTGAACGGAGTCAACGCTGGTCGCTTACCAATGCCCCATAGCCATGTCTGAGTTGCTGCATTGTCACTGCGAGCGGTGTTCGCTTCGTTGGTCGCAAATAACGAAACACTTCGCTGCATCAGATCAAGAAGCTGATCAGCTCCCGGTCCCGTCGGAAGATGCGGTGTAATTTCCTGATCGGTAATGTCGTGCGGCGGTGTCGACTGTGTCTCCACTGAAAATGGTGCCGCACCATTCCGAGATCTATACAGCAGCAGATTCCGGTAGCTGACGCCCTGGTAGAACTTCCAGTTTTCGCTGCCGCACTGATCCTTCTGCAGAAGCTGAACGAGGTTCGCGCCGATGTCGTTTGGCATCTGGCCGGCCGTGAAACTTTTCATCACGCCGTCGAGGACTGTCACCAGGTTACAGCGGATCGCCCAGTCGTCGGCTCCAAGTTCAATGCCTTGCGCGGCGGCTTCCAGGGGGGCTCGTCCGGTGTGAAACTTCAACGGGTCGTAACCAAAAAGACTCATCGTCCCTACGTCGCTGCCTGAAGGCATGGAATCGGGGATGTGATTTGCTCGTCCAACGACTCCAGCCACAGCGACCGCGTCCATATTCGGAGTCTTCGCTGCTTGAAAAGGAGTCAGGCCGCCTAACAATTCTTGAGGCTCATCGGCGGCTCCGTCCGGGATAACAAGCACGTATTTCATTTCGAAAGCGATTCCAGATGTTTCGTAGTGGTGGCGGTTGGTCGTTTGCTCAGTCTTCGATATCGGTGCCCGGGATTGTCGAGTCAGGTCCGGCGCGTCGGGAGTGCAGAATATCGCAAACACTTCGATTCGAGAAACTGCGTGCCCGGCTGTGAGGGCATAGCAGATTCTGTGCACTCGCCTCGCGGGAATGCGGACGGCTCGTCGAAAGCAGGCTGAGAAGTCGATCCTGCTACGCGTCGATCTCTTTCAGCAGGCCGCTGCTGTCACCAAAAGATTCTGTTTTTACACCCGTCCGCTCGAACATGGACAGAAACAGGTTGTTCAACGGCGTTTCATCCTTGAGGTGGATATGGCGACCGTTCCTGACGGTTCCCGATGCACCTCCGGCCACTACGATCGGCAACTCGTCGTGGCGGTGGCGGTTGCCGTCTCCCAGGCCGCTGCCGAGCACAATCATCGAATGATCGAGCAGAGAACCGTTGCCGTCTTTCGTTTCGCTCAGTCGCTTCAGGAAGTAAGCAAATTGCGTGACGTGGAAATTATCGATCTTCTGAAGATCGGAGATCTTCCGTTTGTCATCACGGTGGTGTGACAGCGAATGGTGCCCGCTGTTGACGCCAACCCAGGGGTAGCTGCGGTTGCTGCCTTCGGTTGCCAGCATCATCGTCGCGATACGCGTGCTGTCCGTCCGGAAGGCAAGGAGCATCAGGTCGTACATCAGCTTTGAATGCTGAGCGAGGTCGCGTGGCACTCCGTCGGGGATTTTAAAGTCGGGGGTTTCAAGCTTTGCAGACTGTTCCGCCTGGCCGATGCGCTGTTCGATCTCGCGGACGCTGGTGAAATATTCGTCGATCTTGCGGCGGTCCGTCTTGCCGAGACTTTTACTCAAACGCTGAGCGTCGTCCGCAACGATGTCCAGAATGCTGCGTCGATACTTTGCCCGTTTTGCTCGCTCTTGAGGTGACCCGTTTGAGGAACTGAAGAGCCGATCGAAGACCAGTTTCGGATTTATTTCGACCGGCATCGGTGTGTGCTCGGTCTTCCAACTGACTGTCGACGAGTACGCACAACTGTAACCCGAGTCGCAACTGCCGGCGGTACGTCCGGATTCGAGGCCAACTTCCAGCGAAGGCAGTCGTGTTTTTTTTCCGATTTGCTGAGCAGCAAACTGGTCCGCCGACATACCAACTTTAATGTCAGCTCCGGCGGTTTTAACCGGATGTGCGCCGGTCAGAAACGTCGATGCAGACCGAGCATGATCGCCGGGGCCGTCGCCCTTCGAGCGGCCGTTGTCCTGTGCGAGACCGCTGATAATGTTCAGGCTGTCTCGGAAAGACTCCAGTGGCTTCAGCGTTTTTGAGAATTCGAAGTTCTCACCGTCGGTCTCCGGAGTCCACTCCGGCATGATTGCGCCGTTTGGAAAGAAGACGTACGCGGTTCGCAGCGGTGCGTCAGTTGACGCTCCTGCCGCCAGACCATTGTTCGATAACATACCTTCCAGTAGAGGAAGGCTCATCGTCGTCCCGAGACCTTTGAGGATCGTTCGGCGGGAAAGCTGATTCAACTTGCGAATATGAGTTGTCATTCTCGTTCTCCGTCTCCGCGACGTTTCTGGAACGGTTTGCTGGACACAATCCCGAGCACGAGTTCCGAGAAGCGATAGTTGTTTGCATCGAGTCGTTGAAGAATCTCTGTAGTCGCACAGCGATCATAATACTCAAGACCGCGTCCAAGCGCGTAGGTGAGCATCTTTTCAGACAGGCAGCGAGCGAAGTCCGCTCGGCGGTTCTTCAGCACGTTGACCAGTTCCGTCGGGCCGGCAAATGTGACGCCACCAGGTAATTGTCCTGATGGATCGATGGCATGTCCACCGTCCTTGTCTCTCCATCGACCTGTTGCATCGAAGTTCTCGAACCCAAATCCCAGAACATCCATCGTCTTGTGACACGATGCGCACCCCGGATCGGCTCGGTGCAGTTTCAATTGTTCCCGCAGCGTAAAATTCGGATTGTTCTTTGCTGTTTCTTCGAGTTCGGGAACTCCCGGAGGTGGTGGAGGCGGTGACTCCCCGAGAATATTTTCCATAATCCACTTGCCGCGTTTGACGGGCGACGTGCGTTCCGGGTTGCTGGTCAGTGTCAGAATGCTGGCGTGAGTCAGGATGCCTGCTCGCCGGTCGGCGTCCAAAGGCACTTTCTGAAACTCTTCCCCCGTCACGCCGTGCCTGCCGTAGTGTTTGGCCAGGCGAGCGTTCATGAACGTGAAGTCGGCGTCGAGGAAATCGAGCAGGCTGCGGTCTTCTTTCATAATCGCTTCGAAGAGCAGCAGAGATTCACGCTTCATGTCGTATCGTAAGTCGATGTCGAACTCCGGGAAAACATTTGGGTCTGGAACTATTTCGTCGAGCATCGCCAGATTAAGCCATTGCCCGGCGAAGTTGTCGACCATCGCTCGTGACTTCGAATCTTTGAGCATGCGCGTCACCTGACGCTTCAATACGTCCGCGTCACGAAGTGAACCACGCTCGGCAAGCAGGAACAGTTCATCGTCCGGCATGCTGCTCCACAGGAAGTACGAAAGCCGTGACGCGAGTTCGTAATCGGTGACAGGCCGCTCAGCCATTGGATCGTCGGGCCGTCCGTCGGTTTCAATTCGGAAGAGGAATCGTGGTGAAACCAGCACGGCCTGCATGGCAAATTGAATTCCCTGTTCGAAGAGTTCGCCGTCGTCCGTTGCCATCTCCACAATGTTGACAAAGCGGTTGACGTCTGCGTCTGTGACTGGGCCGCGAAACGCTCTTTTGACGAACGGGGTTAACGTCTGAGTTGCTGCGTCGCGAACTCCACTGCCCTGCTTCGGCCAGTGCCGAATGAACTGGTTCAGTTTTGTTTTGTCAGCCGGCCGCGTGATCGTAAAACGCCCGACGAATAAATTGCGGTCGCCTTTTTTTGCGACGTATTCGTCATTCGTAAATGTCACAAGAATTTTGCGTCGCCCGGCAGCAAGTCGCATTCTATGAACATAGTCATCCGATTTCATTTCGCCCTTCACGTCGAATGTTCTAATGACTTTTCCGTCAACGCGAAGTTCCATCTTTGCCAGTTCTTTGCCGAACTGATTCGCCTTAGCACGCACGTCGATTTCGTATTCGCCGTTAACAGGCGCTTCGTAGTCCACCCAGACGTCGGCTCGGCTGGCGAGTGTCAGGAATCCACCCGACTTGCTCACTCGTGGTTTCGAATTGAGTCGGTTGATCTCGACCGTTTGTTGAAGCTCGTTCGGAGTGACGACTGGGAGTGCGTCTGCCGTGATCGTCTCGGCAGCATCGAGGTACTTTTCCATCAGCAGCGGCGACAGGGAAAGCACGTCTCCGATGTTGTCAAATCCGTAACCGACATCGTCGGCCGGAAAATTTGTTCTGGGGTCGAAGTGGACAGCCAGCAGATCGCGAATCGTGTTTCGGTATTCGATGCGGTTCAGGCGTCGCACCGTGACGCGACCAGGGTCGTCGATCAGTTCGCAGTCCAGGTTGAAAAGTTTGTCTCCGAGCCACGCTGCCAGTTCGTCTCGCAGGTCGGAAGGTGGCTGCTCCATGTCTGCCGGAGGCATCGCCCCAATTTCGAGCATGGCCAGAATCTTTTCCCACGACTTGCGACCATCGCCTTTCAGTATGCTGGCTTCGGTTGCGTACGCGGAGAAGTTAATCCCGGCTTCCGGATCGTCCTCATTGTGACAGTCGGCGCAGTACTTCGTGACGAACGGGTGGAGCTTTTCTTTGAAGACGTCGGGTGCCGGTGCTTCTTCTGTCTGGTTTTTGATTCCGGCGACCAGGTTATTCTGGGGATTCGCGTTGCCGTTTGGGGCGAACAGGATTGCCAGTACGGCTAGAAGTAGTCCAACGGTGCCGGTGGCAATCTGCCAGAACTGCAGGCGAGGTTTCGGGGATACTGTCTTTTGTCGACGATCGGTTTTTGCCTGGCGTGTGTAGCGGTCTTCGGGTTGTGGTTTGCGATCATGGACAGTTTGCACCCTGCCGCTCACACTTCGGGTTGTCTTTGAGGCGTTGCGTCGAGCGCGAGTTTCAGTCGCGGCTTGTGTTCGAGACGTCTGTGCCTTGTCAGAAGTATGAGTCGATTGTTGAGTGTCCGGAATTCTCAGCTTGCTATCGCACTCTGCCTGCGGGCATCGCGCAACGCGACCGGCGTACTTCAGCTCGACCTTGAAGCGGAAGCGGCAGTGAGGGCAGCGAACTTTCAGCAGGGCTTGCGTCATGACAACGGGTCGCACGGGAAAGACTGATTCTGACGATGATTCATGCAGACGGGCACTGAATGAATCTGCCAGGGTAACGGGCCCGGTTCAGGTTTTGAGTCAGGTGGGGCGTGCTTTCAGGAATGTATCGGCAGTCGTTTTCGCACGTCTCGACAGTTTAACATTTCTGGCGGTCGCTTCCGCAAGCCTGACGTCGCATTGACTGGTTTTGATCCGTTTCGATGGGTGGATACACTGAATCTCTCGATTTTTTCATCAACTGCTGGTCGGTTGTGAGATCCGAGTCCGTTGTCGGACAAAATTACTGGTGAATCAGCCCGCTGAAGAAACAGGAGACGCAATGGAGCCTTCCTCCAATTCAAGTTCGGAAGAATTCGAACTCGACCCGGTGTTTCTAAACTCTCGCCGCGAGGCGTACGTCATTTTTGGCATCTGGTTCCTCTGCATGATCTGGGCCGTGCCCGTTTCATACATGATGGGCTATGGCCGAGAGATTGTTCCGGGAAATGTGCCAACTGTATTCGGAATGCCGACGTGGATATTCTGGGGTATCGTTTGCCCCTGGTTGGCCGCCGACGTGTTCACGACGTGGCTCTGCTTCCGATTTATTAAGAACGATGATCTTGGTGTGGCACCGGAAGAGCTAGCCGAAGCTGGTGATGCCGGCAATGAAACGGCAACCGGCGAATCCGTTGCGAAGGAGGGCGTCTAATGAGTCACTTATTCATTCTGGCAGAAGGCTCGAACGCCGCGCTTGTCACTTTCACGATTTATACGTTGGCGGTTTTCGGAATCGCCGCACTGTCGAATCAGTTGCTCAAGTCGAAGAGCTTCATGAGCGAATACTTCCTGGGCAGCCGCGGCCTGGGCGTCTGGGCCTTTGCGCTGACATTTGCCGCGACGAGTTCGTCGGGCGGATCATTCACCGGTTTCCCCGCCAAGATTTACACGCACGGCTGGGTGCTCGCCTTGTGGATCGGCAGTTACATGGTCGTGCCGATATGCACGATGGGACTGATCGGAAAACGACTCAACCAGGTCGCACGAGCGTCCGGCGCGATCACCATCCCCGACGTACTGAGAGACCGTTTCAACAGCGCCCGCTTCGGACTGCTGACCGTCGTGCTGATTGTCTTTTTCATGTCGTTCAATCTGGTCGCTCAGTTCAAGGCTGGAGCGTTGATTCTGAAAGTGCTGCTGAACGACGTCGAAATCTTCAAGAGTTTCTCGCTGTCCGTCGCCGAGTGGACATCCGGAGTCGGATTCTTCGGATCGGACAGTCAGTACCTCGTCTGCCTGCTGTTCTTCGGCGTCGCGGTCATCGCTTACACGACGTACGGAGGCTTCCACGCGGTCGTCTGGACCGATGTCATGCAGGGCGTCGTCATGGTTGTCGGCGTTCTGATCCTCCTTCCGCTGGCAATCAACGCCGTCGGTGGTCTCGACAGAGCTACCCAGGAGATGTCAAAAATGACGCCTCCGATGCGTGGCTACGGAGTCGTGCAGCTTGATGATTCGACTTCAGAAATCGCTCAACTTGATAAAGAAGACTGGCTGAAGATGAGCGACGGCGACTCAATGCGGGTCTTCCGAGTCGCTTCTTCGAAAACGATCGAACCTGGAACGTCCATGGTTTACGGTGTCGAACTTCTGGAAATCACTACGCCGTCCGAAGTCGAACGGATTCTTGCCGGAGAAACACCATCTGAGTTCGTTGACGGTGCAACTGTCACCAGATTTTCTGACCCTGACGCTCGATACGGCAAAGCTGTGTTACCGGCTGGTAAAGATAAGGGGGCTTTAGAACCTTATACTAACATACCGATTGATGGCGACGAGGATCAACGAGTCATCACAACTGTCACAAGGGTTGTCTTCCCAAGCGATGAAATGGTGACGATTCCGATCGAGATTCGGCCTAGTCGGCTCACCACTGAGCCACTCTCTGAGGCCCGGGCGGTAGTCAATGTGTCAACGAAATCCGTGAAGTATGCATCCGGTGCTGATACTCCGGGAGTTTATGTTTCAGGGCCAGGGCCGAGTGCCACTGACTCGGTTGGATTTCTCTCGCTCAGCGTTGCGATTTCGTTCTTCTTCATGTGGGCGATCTCTGGGTCTGGCCAGCCGAGCAACATGGTTCGGCTGATGGCGTTTAAAGATGCGATGACACTCCGGAGAGCGATCTTTACCGTCGCGCTTTATTACACCTGCATCTATGTGCCGCTCGTATTTATCTTCTGCTGTGCTCGAGTTCTCGTGCCCGGGATGGAAGCCGAGCCTGACCGTATCATGCCGGAGATTGCTCTCTACCTGACAAGTGGAATCGGAGCGGCCTGGCTTGGTGGTTTGCTGATTGCCGCTCCGTTTGCAGCGGTCATGTCAACGGTCGACAGTTTTCTGCTGATGATCTCATCGGCGATGGTTCGCGACATCTATCAGCGAAACATCAATCCGAATGCCAGCGAAGGAACGATCAAGAAACTGAGTTATCTTTGCACGCTGATCGTCGGTTCGGCAGCCATGATCGTTGCGATCAACCCGCCGGACTTCCTGCAGGACATCATCGTGTATGTCGGCAGCGGGCTGGCGGCGTGCTTCCTGGCTCCGGTTGTCTTTTTGCTTTACTGGCCGAGGTCCAACGTCCACGGCAGCGTGATCGGAATGCTTGCCGGTTTTTCGGCTCACTTCTCGATGTATGCGACAGGTGCGTTCGTCAACGATTCGTTCTTTCGCCCGTACCGGTTGCTGGATTTCGATCCGATCATCATTGGCCTGTTCGTTTCCTTCACGGTCACGTATCTCGCGACGCTGGCAACCCCAGCTCCGTCGCAGGAATTGGTTCGCAAGTATTTTTACCGCAAAGTTAAAGCGGACTCCCAAGCTTGATTCCTCGCTCAATGACAAAGCAACAAAAGGAGTTGATCGTGCATCGCCGAATTGCAATGACGCTGATAATTCTGGGGCTGGTTGCCTCTGGTACATTTGCCCTGGCAGCCGAAGAGCATCCGCTTCGTGCCGGAGCCGCGACAGCCGACATCACGCCGCAGCAGTGGCCGGTCGAGTTGATCGGTTCGTTCAGCAAACGGCTGGCCGGCCATGCCTGGGATCGTCTGAATGCACGAGCCGTGGTACTCGACAATGTTGAGACCCGGCTGGCATTTGTCACAGTCGACAGTTGCCTGGTCCCGAGAACTTTGTTCGACGAGGCCAAACGCCGGGCGGCCGAACTGTGCGGCATGCCGGCTGATCATATTCTGACGGCCGCGACGCACACTCACTCGGCGCCTCGAGTTAAGAATGGGCGTAACGTCGAAGCTCCGGCTCATTATGTTGAGCAGATGACCCGTGGAATCGTGTCCGCGCTTCAGCAAGCCACGGATAATCTCGCGCCGGCTGAGCTTGGCTGGGGTACCTGTCAGGTTCCGGAAGAAGTTCACAACCGCCGCTGGTTCATGAAGGAAGGCGGCATAATTCCCAACCCGTTTGGCGAAACGACCGACATCGTTCGCATGAACCCTCCGCGCGGTCGCGGTCTACTCGATCGTCCAGCCGGACCAACTGATCCGGAAGTTGTTTTTCTTTCCGTGAGGACTCACGAAGGACGACCCATAGCGCTCCTGGCAAATTACTCGTTGCATTATGTTGGCGGTGTGCCGGGCGGTGGCGTTTCGTCGGATTACTTTGGTGAGTTCGCCGATCAGCTCGCAGCGAAACTCTTTCCGGACGAGCAACGAGACACTCTGCCGCCGTTCGTCGGGATTCTGTCCAACGGAACCAGCGGCGACGTCAACAACATCAACTTCACAAATCCTCAACCACGGGCGAAGCCGTTTGTTCGAATCCGGGAAGTGGCGTCTCGGCTGGTTGAACGAGTCTTCGAGGCTATGCCCGCTGTGAAGTACAAGCGGTCGGTTCCGTTGTCGATGGCTCAACAAGAGCTGACGTTGAAGGTTCGTAAACCAACTCCTGATCAGGTTGCCCGAGCTAATCAGTTTCTCGCAGAACCTGACGAGAAGAACCTGCCCATGCGGGCAAAGGCCTACGCTGATCGCACGTTGGCGCTTCACGAACATCCCGGAACAGAAGCGATCGTTCTGCAGGCCGTTCGTGTGGGCGATGTTGGTGTGACGTCGATCCCCTGCGAAGTCTTCACCGAGATCGGCTTGCGATTGAAGAAGCAGAGTTCGCTCCAGCCGTCATTCACGATGGAACTTGCCAACGGTCACTACGGCTACCTGCCAACACCACGCCAGCATGAACTTGGCGGCTACGAAACGTGGATGGGTACGAACAATCTTGAGATCGAAGCATCAGACAAGATCGAAGCGGTTCTGCGAGAACTAATGCAGAAAGTTGCAAAGTAAACTCAGCGAGAATCGGCACTTCAGCAGGAAGACTTATGAGCCATTCAACAAGCAGACGGACGTTCTTGAAGACAGCAGGGACCACAGCCATCGCTTCCGCGGTAGCGCCTGCATTTCTCAACGCCACTGATAAAGCAGGATCGAAACTGGCCATCGTTGGAGAAGGTGATTTTGTTTACGAATGCCATCACGACTGGGGCGAGGTGCCGGACTCCGTTAAGTGGCAGGATACCCACGGAACGGCGGTGGACGCCGAAGGGTTAGTTTACATAACACATCGGTCGAAGTCGAAAACAGCTTGCGACGCTATTGTCGTTTTTGATCGTGACGGGAAGTGCGTTCGATCATTCGGGAAAGAACATCATGGAGCAGGACACGGTATCGATATTCGCCGTGACGCCGGCGAAGAGTTTCTTTATTTGTCGTGCGTCCGAAAGGGCTACTTCTGCAAGACGACGTTGAAAGGGGAAGAAGTCTGGCGGAAAGAATTTCCCGTCGAATCCGGAAAATACAACGGTAAGAAAACGCCGTTCGCACCCACGAACATCTGCTTTGCCCCGGACGGTGGCTTCTACATGGCCGACGGGTATGGCTCTAATTTCATTCACCAATACGATAAGAACGACAACTGGGTTCGCACGTGGGGTGGCGGTGGGACCGGACCGGGGCAGATGAGAACCCCGCACGGACTCTGGCTGGACGATCGCGGTGATGGCGAGCCCGAAATCGCGGTCTGCGATCGCGCCAACGCTCGGCTGCAGTATTTCTCACTCGACGGAAAGCTGATCCGTATCGTGCATGGACTGGCGTTTCCGGCGGACATCGATATTCAGGGTGATGTTCTGCTTTGCTCGGATCTTCATGCCCGGATCACACTTTTCGATAAGAATAATCGCGTGATCACACATCTCGGCTATGACGAGAACTGGACGAAAGAAGTTCTCGCTGACAACTTCAAACTTCGCAGCCAGCCGAAACGATTTCATGCAGGCCGATTCGTCCATCCGCATGACGCGTGTTTCGATCACGACGGGAATATCATCGTGGCGGAGTGGATCCCGACCGGACGACTAAGCTTTCTAAAGAAGGTCTGAACTACGCTGATTTGCGGCATTGATTCTGGATGGCGAGAACGGACTGCCGAATTCTCAAGCGAACTGGTTTGTCAGATCCCGGTACGCACTTCGCTGAGACGGCTATTGGAGCAAAGCATGAGCTGGATGAGTCTTGGGACCAGTTTTCGCCATCCAGAATTAATGCGGCAAATTAATGGCGTACTACGAAGTTGTTTCTCAGATGAAACAACGGGCTGCCGCGTTTGAATTTCCGAGCGAAGGTGTTGGACTTGCAGGAATCGATCCAGAACGAGATCTCTTGCAGCCACCCTCTATGTCAGAACGGCTCTATTCAGAACAGATAGATGCATTCGATCAAATGTTAGTTGCCAGCAGCCGAACGTTTCAGTATGAGGCTCTGCATCAGGACGAAGCCATTACTGAAGGAAAAGACGAATGTTCGATCGTGAAGGACTCATTGGCCTGTTTAAGGAACGAGCGCTGAAGTTTGGCGATTTCACACTCGTATCCGGCAAGAAGTCGACTTACTACATGGATGGGAAGCAGATCACCCTGCACGCCAAGGGGTTGCGACTGGTCAGCGAAGGTCTGCTGGACCTGTTGAGCGACGTCGAATCCGATGCCATCGGCGGAATGTCGATCGGAGCAGATCCGATTGTAGGCGGCGTTCTGACTGTTGCCGCGGAGCGGGATCAGTCGCTGGTTGGTGTCATGGTTCGCAAAGAAGCCAAAGGTCACGGAACGCAGAAGTACATCGAAGGTCCGCTCGAACCCGGCATGAAAGTCGTCGTGATCGACGACGTCGTCACGACGGGCGGCAGCTCGATTCTGGCCTGCGAGCGGATTCAGGAATTCGGTTGCGAAGTCGTCTGTGTTGTCGGCATCGTCGACCGCATGCAGGGCGGAGCGGCTAACTTTGCTGAACGCAATCTGCCATTCCGATCGCTGCTGTCGATTCTAGACTTCGGAATCGAGCCTCCGAAAGCAGGCGAGTAGTGAATTCCCGGTGAGGAGCTACTGAGCCTGTTTGCTGCCGTTCGTACGTTCCCTCCATTCTGCTGGAACTGAATTGTCTGTTGATAGTCGTCGTCAGTTCTCGTTTTGTGAGAATTGGACGATGTCCGGTGTGGAAGAGCCGGATGTTGCAGGTAACTTTTTCCCATTCGGCGGGAGAAATGATCAGGCACTGAGACGAACTATCGGGGAGAATTCAGAATGAGGGCTACTCGCCGTCGCCGGGGATTCACGCTGATCGAACTGCTGGTCGTTATTGCGATCATTTCTGTGCTGGCATCGTTGCTGTTGCCGGCCGTTCAGAATGCTCGCGAAGCCGCGAGGCGCACTCAGTGCAAGAATCGGATCAAACAGATCGGGTTGGCGCTGCATGAGTATCACAATGTACACGGATCATTTCCGATCGGAGCGGCTTATGCGCCGACTCCGGACGGCAGCAACGCTGATCCAGCAATTCGAGGCAGCTCGTTCTTTGTGGCAATTCTTCCCTGGATCGACCAGGCGAACGCGTACAAGAGATTGATTCACGAAGCGCCGGGTGGGATCGCTGCAACGGATTACTCAGGCAATCCGAACGGCACGATCCTGGATGACCTCTATGTTGAGGTTTACTGGTGCCCGTCGGCTTCGATGTCGGAATACATCCCGGCCGCAAGCGGGCTGCAGCACAATCTAATGACGACAACTTACGTCGGAATTTCCGGGGCGGCCTTCCGAGGAACGGCAGTGAACGCGGATGCGGAAGTTGTCGGGAAGTGTGGTAATAACAGTCACGCGATTCTTGGTCGCAACGGGCTTCTACTCGAGAATGAGTCAGTCTCATTTCGCGACATCTCAGACGGTACGACGAATACGTTGCTTGTGGCCGAGCAGTCGACAGCTCAATACCCGACCATCGATGTCAGTAGCGGGACTCCGGTGGTCGAACTGGTGACCGACGAGGCGATTCGCAGTTCGTATTCCGGCAGTGTGTGGGCCGGGACGAATCATCCATCGGCGATTGTGCCGGGCGGTCCGACGAATTCCTGCCATAACGTCTACAACGTCACGACTGTGCGTTACGGGATTAATCTCAATGGTTCCGCACCGGCAACTGGCGACACGACCGTTGTTTCCGGCGGAGCTCACACGCCGATCATGTCGGCACATCCGGGAGGAGCGAACGTCCTGTTCGCCGATGGGGGCGTGCGATTTTTGAATGAGAATCTGGACTTTGGTGTGCTGATGGCCTTCAGCGATCGCCACGACGGGGCCGTAGTGAAAGGTGTCTCTTTCGAGTAGTCATCAACGATCTTCGAAATTGACGAATCGGTACGCAGCATGGTGATGATTCTGGAATCGGCTGATCGCTTACAACGATTCCCGCTCGATCGGGAATCCATCTTTGTCGGTAGCTCCGAGTGGAAGTCCGACATCTGCCTGACGGCCCCGGACATCGCAGATGTGCACTGCGAGCTGACGCTTGATGAACAAGGCGTTCGAGTGCTCGCGCTGACCGATTGCGGCGTGACCGTAAACGGTGCGGCGGTACGCGAAGCTACTATTTCCGTCGGTGACGAGTTAGGCATCGCGTTACTGCGGTTTCGGTTGACGGGAGACGACTCCGATTCTGAATTTGCCGCCGCAGCACAGGCGCAGGCAGTTTCAGAGGTTGAACCTGTTGCTCCACACTTGAGCCGCTGGGTTGTCAGAATGAGTGGAATGAACCTCGGACCGCTGGACTGGGACGAGCTTCAAACGATGATCAGTCGCGGTGAAATTCGGCTCGACGATGAAGTTCAAAGAGCACACGAGTCGGTGTGGCAAGTTCTTCGTGACGTGCTGACGCAATCCGGCGGTGATGGTTTGTTGTGTGACGATTCTCCAGCCGCCCCCGTCGATTTCGTGCCTCGGCGGCGCCGTGTCCAGCAAGAGTCTGACACGGCTGAAGATTCTCTTGACACGAAGGAATCACAAAGCACGACTCCATCTGACGCGACCAGTGACTCGACGAAGAAACTTGCTGCAGCCAACGTGCCGTTTGCTCCACAGTTTTTCATTATGCGAGGCGACGAAGAGGTTGGCCCACTGCCAAGGCAGGCCATTCAGGAATTAGCTGATGATGGCTCAATTCTGTCGGATACTCCCGTCAGGTTAGAAGAGGGTGAGCAATGGTCGACGGCAGCGGCGGTTGGATTTCACTGTCAGGCCGCTGAGCCAACAGGTTTGCAGATTGATTCCAAAGTAGATTCGAAAGCGAAACATCGAGCCGCCGGAATTCTGTGGATCGCGTTTGCTCCGTACTACTTTGTAAGTGAAGTAGCTGCCACGATCGAAAAAATTGACCCGCGTCGAGCGGCGAAATGGGGAGCAGCTATCGTCGTCGTCGGCTTTCTCGCCTTCGGTTGGTTTCGTTCCTGGTCACAGACGGCAATGAGCGGCGTTGTGACGGTGGATGGTCAGCCTGTATCCGAAGCCCTCATTCAGTTGACTGGAGCGAGTACTGGCGACTCGGCGATGGGAGTTTCTGATGGAAACGGAAACTTTCGGGTGGTGACGCTCGACGGCGAGCTGAAACCTGGTTTGTATCTGGCCACTGTTCGGCCGTTGTCGGAAGTCAGCGGAAATTATTCTACGCATGAGGAACCAGTCGACGTGTCAGCGGCTACGTTTGACATCCCGGACCGCTACTGTCACATCAACACTACAGATGCGTCAGTCGAGATCATCTCCGGTAAGTCGAGATACGTGGTGGCGTTGACCAGCGAACCTGTTTCCGCCGCTCGCGGTTTCCGTAGCCGCTCTGGGACATCCGCGCGCAGCCTTCCGTGATTGGTTCGTTGAGCAACCGAAGACGGACGACGGTTTGCGTCAAAAGTCGGCAGATCGCTACAAGCTTCCCTGCCTCCAGCTACCGTCCACATACCGCCAGCATGTTTCATTCGTAGTACTATCACACAGGCTGGCGGGCAATCGATGAGAACGGATTCCGTCGTACGATTGCAGCATCGAATATCGGTAGATTGACTGAGGCATGCCCACGGCAGTGAAGACCGGGTGTCCCGTTGCTGGAAACGGCCCACCGTGGTTCATGGCGGGTGAAACGGCAACACCGGTCGGCATCTTGTCGTCCAGCAGCCGTCCAACTTTCGTGCGAAGTGCGGGAGCGATCTGATCGTAAATTGTGTCGTCTGAACCGTCTGTTGCACTGTAGATACAGCCGGTCAGGTTCCCTTCGAGCGACTCGGCGATTTGTTCGGCCTGAGCGGTGTCTGCCGCGATCACAAACAAAGATCCGTTGCCGAACGCTTCAGCCTGCAGGGCTTCGGGGTTTTCCAGAAAACTGGCACCGTCGACTTTCAACAGCGTGTTCTGGCAGGAAAAGCCGCAACCGCCGCCGGCTTCTCCTCCAGTAATCAGCTCGGCACCGGCATCTTTCAAAGCAGAAATGCCTGACAGGAAACTTTTCTGCACTGCCTCGCTGAGAAATGTCCCGACTGGCGCGGCGGAAAATTTTTCAGAGACACCCGCAACAAAGGCGTCCGTGTTTTCGCCTGCGAGCAGAACGACCATGCCTGGGTTTGTGCAGAACTGGCCGGTCCCCATCAGGCAACTGCCTGAGAACTCACCGGCGATTTCTTCTGATCGTTCTGCGAGAGCGCCCGGCAGAATGAAAACAGGATTGATACTGGACAGTTCCAGATAAATCGGGTTCCCGGATTTGTCAGCGGCCTCCTTCAATCGGAGGCCGGCGGACCTTGAACCGGTGTAACCGATTGCTCCGACGTCGGCGTGTCCGACAAATTTGCAGCCGTCGTCGTGGCTCGTTCGATAAATCAGTTGCACAAAACCCGCCGGCATATTTGTTTCCTGGGCAGCGGCGAAAGCTTCCTCAGTCAACAACCGTGTCGTTCCTGGATGAGACGAGTGTCCTTTTGCAATAACCGGATTCCCCGCTGCCACGGCTGCTGCAAAATCTCCGCCAGCCACACTGTTAAATGCGAACGGAAAATTGTTGGGACCAAAGACCGCCACGGGTCCGATTGAACCATGCATCGACCGTATGTTTGCCTTCGTGTCGATCGTCGGCATCGCCCACGAACCTTCGCGAGCGGCCGCTGCCGCTTGTCTTAGCTGATCGGTTGTTCGAGGAAGCTCGCCATCTTTCAACCGCGGAGAAACCGGCAACGCTGTTTCCAGGTTCGCTGTGGCGACGAGTTCGTCGGCTCGGGCTTCGATTCGATCGGCAAAATTTTCAAGGAACGCAGCAAATCGTTCGCCGGGCCAACCTCGCATTTCTCGCGAAGCCGCTGCCGAAGCTGCGATTGCTTGCTCGACTTCTTCCCACGGACTGACCGGATAGTCGCCGGCAATAGGCTCGCATGTCGCGGGGTTCACCGCGTTAAACGTTTTCGTGCCAGAGGAAGCTCGCCATTCGCCATTGATCAGAACATTGTGCAGCATGGTGTTTTGTCTTTCAAAATAAAGAAGCCGGAAGACTTGAGGTTATAAAGTCTTCCGGCTTCGGCTGGAATTCACTCGTGACAACGCAAAGACTTATTCAGCGGGTCGAGCTCCGATATACGGTTTTGTTTTCAGCCGCGCGCCGCCGACTTGAGAGTATGGTGTATTCTTCTCCAGTCGCAGGAAGTCGTCACTGTCGCTGTCAGTCGATGAGAACTGAATCGTCGGTACTCGCTGGTTTTCGCGGTGGACGATGTCTCGTTGCCCGGCTGTGATATCAGCAGCCTGCTGCCGATCGGACCAGTTCTGGTCAACGCCGCCGCCGTCGGCTGAAAAGTAGCGATCGAATTTCTTGTCGTCAAAATCATTTTCGATCAGCAACTCGGGGCCGTTCACCTGAGCAAACAGGTTCCGGGTGATTGCCAGACCGCCAGACCCGGAAATGCCGCCGGGGGGAGTCGGCATCTGGCCGAGAGTGATTCCACCACGACTGCACTTATAGAAGGTTGTGTTGAGGATCTGAACGTCTTTCAGCGTCAGTGGGCCGTTGGGAAATGAAATCCCGACTCCAGCGTCAGCAATGATGTTTTCTCGCATTTCGATGTACATCACGTCGGACTCAATGAGCAGCCCATTATCCTGAGGTCCGATTAATCGACAGTTGAGGATTTTGATCCGGCTCGCGCTATTCTCGCCTTGTGTGAGGTGGATGCCAGCGGTTGTTCCACCAGCTCCGCGAAGGTCGATCTTCTCAAGAATAATCTCGTCGTTGCTGAAGCCGACGGCCCCTTTCATCGCAATGCCGACTTTCGCATAACCAGATACTTTCAGGTCTTTCAGGTTGCTTCGATTCAGGTACCCTGACATCTCAATCGCGACATCTTTGCCTGAGGCGTCAACGTCGAAGCCGTGAATCCCAAAGTTTTCGATGCCGACCAGTTTGATCGCCGGTCCGCTTCCTGACGGCGCCAGTTTCGCGCGACCAACGCCAGCAGAAACGAGCAGGATTCCTGGTGGATAAGCATTACCGGAATTGTCCACGACGATGGCTTCGTTGTAAGTCTCGCCGCCGATCACTTCAACTTTGCAGCTGGTGCGGCGCGAGCCAGTGTCGTATCGCGATTTGTTCTCCTTCAGATAATTCAGAGCTGCGCCGATTGTCGAGAAGTTACCACCCGGTCCTACTTTGACCAGTGGCCCCAGAATTTTGCCGTTGCTTCCGCCGCCCGCCCTGGACTTGGAACTTCCCTTTGTCCCCTTCGACGACGACTTCGACTCATCCGCCGCCGTTGTCTTTGACTTTGGCTTGTCGTCGCCTCCGCCAGTGAAGGCGTAGTAGCCTGCACCACCTGCCAGCAGAGCGATGACAACGCCAGCGATAATCGCGATTGGATGTTTATTCTTTGTCGCCGCTGCCGCTGGAGTATGACCTGCACCAGAGTACTGCCCAGGAGCCGGCTGCGGCTCGCTGAATGTCGGAGCTTCACCTGGAAATGCAGGCTGGGCTGGTTCAGCAAATGGTTGTTTAGCACCAAATGCGGGTTGTACTGCCGGAGCTGCTGGATCAAAAACGGGAGCCCCTGCGTCAATGCCAGGGAAGACCGGAGTCTCGGGAGGAGCTGGCGCGAAAGGTTGCTCTGCAAACTGAGGTGCTGCCTCGTCAACAACCGTAGCACTCGGAAAAACAGGAGCGGCTGGTGGCGCTGGCTCGAAAGAAAATTGCTCAGGCTCAGTGGCAGCAGCCGGTGCTGCTTCTGGGACGAGATCGTGATTCGCTTTGCTGACTGGCTCGACCGGATTTAACAGTGTCGCGTCCGATGAAATTTCAGCAGGTGTGTTTCCGGACGGCAGATAATCTTGAGTCTGCTCCATTGCTGACTGCGTCGCGTCAGCCGGATCGTTCAGTCCTTGAATCCACTGCCCGGTCGGAGTGCCTCCAAGCAAACTCGGATATTCTTCATCGTCATCGCGGCTCGGAGTATGTAAAACCGATGGATCAAAGTCGGCGAGCGGTTCGCCAGCCGGTTCTTCGTCATCCCATCCCTGTAGACCGTCATCTTCCGTTGCAACGGCGGAAGGCTCCGCTGGCTCAATATCTCCGGCGTCCGCTTCGACAGGAATCGCAGCGGCGACGTCAGGAGCTGGTTCTGGGGGGGCAATTGGCTCAGCAACTTGCGGGGCGACTGGTAACTCTGCAACGGGTTGTTCTGAGGTTGGCTCAGACACGACTTCATCGGCAATAACTGGCTCAGCTTCAGGAGCCACGGCGTCAACTGGTTGCGCGGCAGGAGTCGGTGAGAGAACTTCTTCAATTGGAACTGCGATCGGTGGATCAGTTGGAGCATCGCTGACAGGAGCGGATTCCGAAGTTGCATCGGACTCTGTGATGGCTGGAGTGGGTGATTCGCTTTCGCCATCCATGCTCGCAAGAAACGCTCCGAAGCCTGGGTCGACGCCGTCGTTAACGTTCGTGTTAACTGGCGATGTTTCGGCCGCTGTGGGGCTAACGTCGGACTCATTTACGGGTGGCGATGTGGGCGGCGCAACGTCAGCGGGTTCTTCTGATGTAGTTTGAAGCAGCGTGTCGCCGCCGGTAGCTACTGCAGTTGCCGGAGCAGCTATTTCTGGAGCAATCACTCTGGCAACGGCGACAGCCTTCGCGACGGGAACTGCTCCACCAGATGTCGCTGCGTCTGACTTCAGGAACGCATCGGGATGAGCGTCTCGCCAGTCGGGAGTCGCATAAATCTTCAGCCATCGAGCGAGTGCTTTGGCGACGTCGGCCATTGTCTGGAATCGTTCGTCTGGCTTCTTGGCCATCATCTGGCCGACGATTCCTGCCAGTTCGACACCACGTGGAGTGTTGCCTAGTTCTGGACGCTCCCCCGCGATGGCTGGTGGCTCTTTGGTCTGATGAAACATCAAGCGTTGCGTCAGTGTGCCTTCTCGAAACGGGGGGTAACCGGTCAGCGCGAAGTAGGCGGTGCATCCCAATCCATAAATGTCTGCTCGATGGTCGGCGGTGTGACTGTCCAGAGCCTGCTCGGGTGCGAGGTAGTCGGCAGTTCCCAGAATTTTTTCTTCATGTGTCAATGTGAGCGGGTTGTCATCAGTCACTTCTGAAAATCTTGCCAGGCCAAGATCCAGAACCTTGACGACTTCGGAGCGATCGATGAGCAGGTTTCCTGGCTTCACATCGCGATGGATCAATCCATTCTTGTGAGCGTTGTCCAGGCCGAGCGCCGCCTGCCTGAAGAACTCGGCGGTATTATCCAGCGTCAGCGGCCCCTTCTCCTTGATGTGCTCGTGCAGGCTTTCACCGTCGACATACTCCATCACCAGGAAGTGAATGTCCTTTTCACCTTCCGTTTCATGATCAATGTCGTACGCGCGGACGATGTTTGGATGATCGAGCGACGCAACGGCGCGAGCTTCTCGATGAAATCTTGCGAGGTACGACGTGCCCTTAACTTTATTGATTGGCAGAACTTTAATCGCGCACTGACGTCGCATCAAAACGTGCTCGGCCAGGTACACCGAACTCATGCCTCCTTTGCCAAGCAGTCGGCGCAGCCGATACTTGCCCAGCGTAAAACCTTTGTGTTTGCCTCGGAGCAGCTTTTCAGCCTGCCACTCGGTGAGCAGATCTCGCTTGATCAGAGAATCAGCCAGCAGAGACGCTTCGGCAACATTGAGGCCCTGGTCCTCCAGATCGTCAACTTCACGTTGCAGCCGATCTGGCTCAACGAGACCGCTTTGCTGGATCAGACTGAGGAATGATTCGGCACTGATTCTTGACATGATTACTCTTGCGCGGGCTGTGCAGCATTGGCTACCGCGTGTTCGAACCGAGCATTCGGAATGGTTTCCGAGGACGAACTCGTCGCGATTAAGGTGGCTAAACTACCAGCCGATTCGGCCGCTTTCCAGCTACCTTAACGAGTTCTGAGGCCTTGACATGGCATTCAACAATGCTCGAACAAATCGGGCCATCATCTGAACGAACATTTGTCCTGTAGATTCGCACTTTTGAAGCCCGCTCACAGGATCAGGCCAGTCGGGAGAGTCGATACTCGACAAACGGGGCCTCACAGGGATTTCCACTGGCAATGTGGAATTTCCCTTGATTCGGCTCCGCAATAATCGCCGCGACCGTCCGTCCGGAATTCGGGAGGATTGCATCTCCCGGGCCGTCATGCGGATGCCGACAAATGCTGACGGGATGCCCGTCATGGTCCGCCAGGATCGACTTCATCGTTTCTAAGTTGTGTGAGCCAGCCTGTTGCCTGATCAGGCTGGTTATCCGATCGAGCCGCGGAAACGAATCCGGCAGGCTTAGCGCATCGTTCTCGGAGCATGCGAGCGGACCACAAAGAAAATGATTCGAGTGAGCGATGAAATCGTCGTCACCGGCCGTGATTTCTGCAGGTCCGTCTGCAGTCAACTCGACGTCGAGAATCGAACCCGTCCCATCGCAAAGCACGTAATTCCCGCTCGAACAAACGGGGTATCCACGCATCAGGTTTCGAACTTCTCCAAGAGTCTGCTGCTCAAGGATCTGGCGTTTCAGTGGGTAGTGCGAAAGTCCAGGCTGCCATCGTGGACCACCGCCCAGCGAGTTTGCAAAGTGAGCGACACCGTGCTCGTTCACCCCGTGGTAGCCGAGCATTCCTCCGAACGTCCACATGATGACTTCGGGGCGATCTTCCGGATGCAGATGCAGAACGTAAGCAAAGTCTCGCATCTCGTCGCTCATGTCGCTGGTCTGGCCGATCAGCACTTCGCCGTTGGTCGTCCCTTCAGGCCCAAGCACGAAAGTTGTGCAAGCCTCGGCCGAGCGGCCGATCAATTCGCCCCGAAGTTGACAGGCCATCGCTGCCTCGAATTTGATTCCGGCTCCCTCTGCAAGGCCAGCGATTTCGTCCAGCAGCTCCGAGCAATGTCTGGTCAGCAGAGGTTTGAAGGTGCGCGCCTGGCGGGCAAGATCCTGCTCGCGTAATTTAAATGATTCGCACATCCAGCCGACAAAGCCAGCGATCTTAAGCCGAGCCTGTTCGCCGTGTTGAAGACCAAGCTCGCGCGGCGAACCAGATGCTTCAATTAATGGATACCGAAAATTGTTTTGTTGTTGCAGTCGAGACATTCCAACTCCGACGAACGCCCGCAAATGAAGGCGGCCCGTTCGCGTTGTATGAAACACTTTTCGAGCGAGGGGAAAGACTACCCCTCAGCCTGAATCGCATTTCAAAATAATGAGTCTTGTTTCTGCGAGGTCCGATCGACGAGCTGTTCGTCTACCGAGGGGACATTGTAACGTCAGCATTCGGTTGATTGACCTGCGAATCGCCAACCGAATCCGTCACTATGAACGAGCATCTAAGTAACTGCGTTCGCTCTGACGATTCAGTAACCTGGATGCGTTGACTGCGTTTATGAAGAATCCAGACGCTGCATTTTCAGGTAGCGGGTTCCAGGCCGGGGAACATGCCCGTCCCGGCGATCAGGCCATCCTTCATATAAATCTGCCGTTTGGCCTGACGAGCGACTTCGGGCTCGTGAGTCACCATGATGATGGTTCGCCCTTCCGCGTTCAGTCGGCCGAGCATCTCCATAATCTCGGCTTCGGTTGCCGAGTCGAGATTCCCCGTCGGCTCGTCGGCCAGAATGATTTTTGGATCGCTGACTAGAGCTCTGGCAATGGCGACTCGCTGCTGCTGCCCGCCGGAAAGCTGAAACGGCCGATGCGTCATCCTGTCGTCCAGACCGACCATGGCAGCCAGTTCTCGACACCAGTCGCGATCCTTCGCCGACAAGGCTGGTGACCCCTTGCGATAGTGCAACGGGACTTCGATGTTCTCAAGAACGGTGTACTGAGCGACCAGGTTGTACGACTGAAAGATGAATCCGATCATCTTGTTGCGGATGCCGGACAGCTCGTCGTCGTTTAGCTGCGAGACCGGCGTTCCCCCGATGATGTATTCACCTTTGGTCGGCCGGTCGAGTGCGCCAAGCAAGTTCAGCAGTGTACTCTTGCCGCTCCCGGATGACCCCATAATTGCGATGTAATCGCCCTCGGGCACTTCCAGTGAAACGCCCTGCAGCGCTTTCACGATGTGACCACCGAGGTCGTAATACTTGTGAATATCGACCACTTCTGCGGCGTTTGCCATTTGTGCAATTCCTCAACCGTAGGGTGGGCACTGCCCACCAGTTATCATGAGTTGGTGGACGGTGCCCATCCCGACTCTGATCTGCAATTCTGACTCGCTGACCACCGATGATAAAGAGGTCACTTCGGCATTGCCTGCATAGGATGTTTGTCGACCCCGCCACTGGCGAACAAGCGATCTCAGAAAGCCCATCGCAACGAAAAGTCACTTCCCACAGCGATTATTCGGCGTCCAGAGCCGATTTGCCCAGCGAATTCGTACTTTCGTGACACCGGAGACTGGTGATTGCCTGCGATTTCGTGTGCAATTCCCACGAAATTAAAGATTAACAGTATTGGAGAGTTTCTTGAGTCAGTCAGACACCCCCTCAGGCCCTTTGTTTGAGGACCTCGGTCTCAGCGACACGATGCTGCAGTCCCTGAAAAAAATGGGGTTTGAATCCCCAAGTCCTATTCAAGCCGGCCTCATTCCGATCGCTTTGACAGGTAAGGACTGCATCGGACAGGCACATACCGGTACAGGTAAGACAGCCGCGTTTGTGATTCCGGTACTGGAGCACATTGATTACGACGCCAAACGACCGCTCGCGCTGATTCTCACCCCAACCCGGGAGCTCAGCGAGCAGGTTGCCGAAGAAGCTCGCAAACTTTCAGCGAATCGGAATGTCGGAGTCGTCTCGATCGTCGGCGGAAAATCGATCCGTGCCCAGGTCGACGAGTTGCAACGCGGAGCACAAATCGTCGTCGGAACGCCCGGCAGAGTCATCGACCTGATGAACCGCCGCTCGCTCGATCTTTCAACGCTGGACTTCGTGATCCTCGACGAAGCCGACCGCATGCTCGACATTGGCTTCCGCCCGGACATCGAAAAGATCCTCAAACGCTGTCCGGACGAACGTCAGACATTGCTTCTGTCGGCAACGCTGCCACCGCCCGTCGAAAGACTCGCACAGCGTTACATGAAACAGCCGGAGATGGTCGACCTGTCGCAGGACGCGGTCGTCACTCGGCAAATCGAGCAGTACTACATTACGGTCGACGAAGACCGAAAATTTCCAACACTCGCCCGATTGCTTGCCCAGGAACGTCCTCAGCAGGCGATCGTTTTCACACGAACAAAACGCCGAGCCGACGAACTGTTCAACAAGTTTCGCAAGAAGTTGCCCGAAGTTGAAACGCTGCACGGCGACCTTCAGCAACGCAAACGCGACAGCGTGATGAAGCGAGTCCGAGCCGGGCAGGTTCGCCTGCTCATCGCCACAGACGTGGTAGGACGTGGCATCGATGTCAGCGGAATTTCGCACATCATCAATTACGACGTGCCGGAATTCTGCGACGACTATGTTCATCGAATCGGTCGAACTGGCCGCCTGTCATCAGACACGCCGGACATCGCAATCATGTTCGTCACTCGCGAACAAGGCGACGAGCTGACTCGGATTGAAATCCGAGTCAACAACATGCTCGACTCGTACAAGATCGAAGGCTTCGAACCCGCGCGGCCAACGGCACCCCGTAAAGTCGCCGACCGTTCAGGTCCTCAAACCCGTTTCGGCAGGTAAGGAGTGAGTACTTCTTGTCGATCGGGATGAGCGCAGCGCCGCTCCGGCAGCCCTGTCGAATAGTTTGCATTGCCGGAGAAATGTGGCGATCGTTTTGGCCTACGTCATCCCGCCCCACATATTTGGCACTTGATTCGAGCGATAACCTGCTGGCTGAGATTCATGTCGGCGATTCTTTGGATCCGCTGTTCGGCACACTCCACACAGTTCGTAAACTGCTGGGCGTCCCACGTGTCTATGAAAACTCGTCCGACCCCAAGGTTCAGGCCTCGTTCCTGGACATCTTCCAGTGAGGAAAGCTGCGGCGACTGAAACAGTCCGTCGTTTTCGAGCTGCTCCATGATTCCGTTTCCAGCACGGGTCCCTACAACCGAGCAACACGACACGCCGGCTTCAAACGCAAACTCGATTGACTTCAGCGCCCATTCGATTCCTTCTTCTTCGCTAAGAAACGGCGGACGCAGGAGAATGAATGTCCGAAGTCGAATTCCGGCAGCAATCAGTTTCTCTGCTGCGAATGCGAAATCTTCAGCAGTCATCTGCTTGTTGAGTCGTGGCAGAACTTCCGGATGGACAGTTTCGAGCCCGAGCGCGATCTCCAGCTCGACGCCGTGTACAGCCAGCATGTCGCGAAACTCGAAACAGCCATCGCCACAAAGCTTCGGATGATTCTCAACGATGACTGACTTGAATCCTCGAACTCGCTCGACAATCGCTGGCCAGTCTTCCTTTGGGATCGCCTTCGCGTCGAAGAAGTTACCCGAATTGTAAAGCTTGGCGTGCTGAGCTTTCGGTGACCGCTCCAGTGCATAATCAATCTGCTGCGGAATGGCTCCGACGGGAACTGACTTTACCGTTGTATTCTTCCAAAGGTCACACATCAGACATCGAAACGAGCATTCGCGATTTACCAGAAAGATCGTCGCTACATGTTCGATGAGTCCGTCGGCACCTCTTTCGGGCTCAACCAGAAACTCATACGGTCGATCGACGTCGAGTGAATTCCGCGCAGGCCGAGCGTCAAGAATCTCTCGATCAGAAATGTCGGACAACGGCAATTCCATTCAGACTAACACCTGTAGGCCAGGCTTTGCCTGACGAAGTTCTCAAAGGATGTCTGCGAATGAGTCATAACGTCATTCCCGCGAAGACGGGATGCCAGTCGTTTGCGTGGAAACTGGGTGCCCACATTCGCGGGCATGACAGATCAATTCGCGCATGAGAAAACGACGACACGATTCAACATCGCATCGCCGCTTGAAAGTGTAATCGATCTTTATGCCGCTCCGGCTGAAACTATCTCGTCGAACTGTCGCTACCGAGCGGATCCCAGCCTGCAATCGCAGCTTCCGGTGCGAGGACGAAGATTTCAACTCGCCGGTTCTGGCTGCGAGCTTTCTCGTCCGTATTCGGCATGACAGGCTGGTTGTCGGCGTAACCGGCGGAGCCCATCCGCAATTTGCTGAGTCCAGCTCGGCCAAGATCAACAACCACGCTGTTCGCACGGTTTGTTGACAGGTGCCAGTTGGTTGGATGCTTCGCCTTGGTTGAAGTCTTCTTAATTAACTTATCGTCCGTGTGGCCGACGACGAGGATGTTCAGTCGCTTGGCTTCGCCATCGTTCATGACTTCAGCGAAGTCCTTCAACAACGGTCCGGCGCTGGACTTGATGGTCGCGCTACCTGAGTCAAACAGGATGTCCGACGAAAATTTGCTCACTCCAGTGTCTGGGTCAAAATTGAATCCTGGATACTTTTTCGCAAGATCGGCAAACTTCTGATTTGCCGACTGTGGAAGCGGGTTCTCCAGATTTCTGAGCTGGTCCTGCAGCGAGACAAAGCGGTCGCGAAGCTGCGACCGTTCTGCGTTAAGATTATCGAGTCGCGAATTGGCGACCTGCAATCGCTTTTCAGCGTCAGCTTTCTGTTGCAGCGCCTGATCGAGCGACTGCGATGCCGCTGTGTTCTGATCGGCCAGCGTTTTATTCTGACCGTGCAGATTTCTCAGTTGAAGCTGGCTCTGTCGCAGCCAGTTGTTGGGGACGAGGTTACACCCGGACTGTCCCATCGCGAGAGCACTCGCAAAAAGACAGACAAAGGTACGAGTCGAAACAGGCATTCAAAACTCCTTTTCGAACCGTCTGCTCTGATGAATCAGGAGAGAGGCCGTTTGTTGGGAAGGCGACACGCTGGCCCGCGGGAAGGCGTCGATGCCGAAGAAGGAGAGACTGTGTTAGGCGTAGAAACATCCATCCAAATGCGAAAGGGATGCACGAAACGACACCGACATTGTTTAAGAGGAGGGGAGCTACAGCGAAGTAAGAAGTGATTCGACGGGATGTCGAGAGAGTTTCAGCGATGGAAACTTTCGGGGATAACCTGGTTTATAACCAACTCGTGTGAAGCCACAAAGACCAGTTTCCCTTGGTTTCGTGGCTGTTTTCGAGCGATTCGGCGATTTTTTGCGACCAGGAAATTAGTCAGTAATTCACGGCCCGAGCCGGTGCATTTTCGGAAATCGCTCTGTTAAACTCGGTCGTTTCGCCCCATGAAACCGGACAACGGATGCTGCGGGCGTTGCCATTTTCGAACCTGATGATTCACATCAATTGAACAATTTTGACAGGCGGATTTCGTTGTGAGTGCAACTTCTGTAATCGGGCTTCAGTGGGGTGACGAGGCCAAGGGTAAAATCGTAGACCTGCTGACAGAGCAGCATGACATCGTGGTTCGATACCTCGGCGGTAACAACGCCGGCCACACAGTTATCTTCGATGGCGAGACCTACAAACTCTCACTATTGCCGGCTGGAATCCTGAACGACAACGTCGTCTCGGTCATCGCGACCGGCGTTGTCATCAACCCTAAAGCTTTCCTGGAAGAGTATGGTCGAATCGCCGCTCGCCGCGGTGAAGTCCCGCCGGAACGGCTGAAAATCAGTGATCGCGCCCACGTCATCTTTCCCTACCACATGGCCGAAGAAGCTGCTTTCGAAAAAGCACGGGCCGGCGAAGCCATCGGCACGACGATGCGTGGCATCGGAACCTGCTACCGCGACAAGGCCGGACGAACTCACGCTATACGCATGGGCGATTTCGTCAATCCGGAACGCCTGCGACGACGACTCGAAGAAATTGTCCCGCAAAAAAACCGAGCGATCGCTGCACTCGACGATGATTTTACGCCATTCGACGTCGACGTGATTTTTGACGAATACATGACCTACGCTGATCAGCTTCGACCATACGTCACCGACACCACGTCGTTCCTGCACAAGGCTGTCGCTGACGACCGCAAGCTGCTTTTTGAAGGCGCTCAAGGCTGCCTGCTGGACATTGACCACGGAACGTTCCCATACGTGACCTCGTCGAACAGTTCGGGGTGCGGAATTCACAGCGGTAGCGGAGTGTCCGAGCGCGAAATCTCAAAGATGATCGGCATCGTCAAGGCGTACACAACTCGAGTCGGCGGCGGTCCATTCCCCACCGAACTCGACGACGAAACTGGACAGTACATCCGTGATGTTGGGAATGAGTATGGAACCGTTACCGGCCGGCCTCGCCGCTGTGGCTGGTTCGACGCCGTCGCGACCGGCTACGGAGCACGACTCAGCGGCGTCGACTGCATCGCCGTCATGCTGGTCGACGTGCTCGACGGCCTGGACGAAATCAAAATCTGCGAGGCCTACGACTTCAACGGGACTCGAACAACGGATTTCCCATCGCACGTCGAAGATCTGGCCCAGATGAAACCGATATATCGAACAGTGCCTGGCTGGAATACGGACATTACCGGAATCCGCAAGCGAGCCGACCTTCCAGAGAACGCATTGAAGTACGTCGAAACTGTCGCTGAGCTGGTTGGTTACCCCGTCGAAATCATCTCAGTCGGCCCCGACCGAGTGCAGACCATCCTCGACTGACGTTGGACGTGAAATCAGCAATTTTGTAGAGGGAGTGCTCCGGCCGCAAACAAGCACAAAATGACGCAACACAAATTACGAAAACAAGTTTATAGTGATTGACTCAGAACGGACTTAGCAGATCGAAACCTCATCTGTTGTGCGTCTTCTTGTGGCTGTTCGTGAATGAATTTTCACTTTGATTAATTCGATACCGCTGAGCGACCTGGCCCTTAAACGAGTCCCTTTCGCCGAGGAACAGAATGATTACTCGTCTGATGGTGGTTTTCGTTGTCATGAATGTTTTGGCCATGTCGGCTTTCGCCGAGTCGCCGCATGTCAGTTATATCTTTCCGGCAGGTGGTCAGCGAGGCGCAGAAGTCTCGTACAAAGTCGGCGGGCATTATCTTCATGAAGGCTGTCCGTTCGAGATGACCGGACCAGGCGTCTCTGCTTCGGCAAGGATTGAGCGAACAAAAACTGTCTGGTTCGAAGGGCCGTTGATTCCTCAGCCAGCGTCGCAGCGCAAGGAAGACTACCCCAATGATTACCTTGGGTCGGTCAAGATTGCGAAAGGTGCACCGCTCGGATTTAGACGCTGGAGAGTCAACACGTCGCAGGGTGTTACTTCGCGAATGAAGTTTGTTGTCGGCGACCTTCCCGAAGTGACCGAAGAAGAAATTGATGGCGAGCCGATTCCGACGAGTGTGCAACTGCCGGTCACAATTAACGGCCGCATTTTCCCGCGAGAAGACGTCGACATCTGGACGTTCGACGCGGAAGCCGGCAAAAGAATTTCCTGCGAAGTCAATGCGGCCAGAATCGGATCGCCGCTGGATTCACGTATCGAAATCCGCGGACCGGACGGTTCTGTGCTGACTGAGAATGTCGACGCGTTAGGAGTCGACTCATTCGTTCAATTCGTCGCTCCCATGGCGGGCCGCTACGAATGCCGAATTCACGACATCGAATTCGGAGGTCTGCAGCATTACGTCTACAGGCTGACAATCCGTAAAGGTCCGTATCTCAAATCGGTGTATCCGTTGGGTGGGCAGCGCGGAGACTCTGTCACGATTCAACTTTCGGGGACCGACTTGCCAATGAATCAGGCAAACATCGCCATTCCCAAAAATTCAGCTCGCCAGTTCAATCTCAGTCTTCCGAATGTCGCATCGAATAATGTAACGCTCGTGGCGGGCAACCTTCCCGAGCACTTGGAAGTTGAACCCAACGATGCAACGGATTCAGTGAAACCAGAAGCCGTGTCGTTGAAGTCGGGGATGGTATTCAACGGTCGCATCGACAAGCCTGGCGACATCGACCTTTTCCGCTTCTCCGCCGAGGTGGGCAAAACGCTGCTGCTGGAAGTTCAATCGTCGAGACTCGGGACGGAACTCGATTCCGTGCTAAGTGTTCTTTCGAGCGACGGCAAGCAACTCAAACTGAATGATGACCTCGCAGGCGGCATCCCGGATTCACGTATTGTCTGGAAAGTTCCCAGCGGCGAATCGTTTTTCGCCCAGATCCGGGACCAGTTCGACCATCTAGGAGGTAGTCGTTTTGCCTACCGAATTTCGATTTCAGAAGTTTCCGAGCAGCACTTCGAATTGAAGCTTCCGCTCGACACGGTCAACATTGAGCAAGGGGCGGAAACCAAACTGAAGATCGGCATTGATCGCTCATTTGGCTTCAAGGGCGAAGTCGAACTCTCGGCCGAAGAACTGCCCGACGGAGTTACTGTCGAACCGGTCAGGATTACGACGAATCGGCAGGATGCTCAACTCGTCATCAAAGTTGACGAGTCGGCAATGCCTCAGATCGCCAGGTTGAAAGTCGTCGGCAAAACGGTCGACATTGAACCGGAATCAAAACGTGAAGCAACTTTTGCGGCCACTGCTGGCCATCACCCTGTGCCCGGACTGACCTTGGGAGTCGCAATCAAGACTCCGTTCCGGATTTACTCGCCGTTCGAAACTCGTTACGCCTCGCGCGGTACGACCTACACCCGGCATTACAATATTGACCGAGGCGATTTCGAAGGCCCTATCGAAATTGAAGCAGACGACCGTCAAGTTCGACATCTTCAAGGTGTGACCGGGCAAAAAGTTATTGTGCCACCTGGCGAGTCAGAATTCGATTACACGGTCAGCCTCCCACCCTGGATGGAAATCGGCCGAACCAGCCGCTTCTGTCTGATGGGTTCTGCATTCGTCACCGATGGCTCCGGGACGAGACATCGAGTTAGTTTTTCGTCACACGCTCAGGATGATCAGGTGATTGTACTTGTGGATCCAGTCCGCATCAGCCTGCAACTTCCAACATCAACATTCGTCGTCAAACGTGGCGGCTCGATCAGGATTCCCGTCAAAATACAACGAGGAACCGGACTGGCAGGCGCTGTTCGAATCCATGTGTCATCACCACCTCACCTAAAGGGCTGGTCAGTAGAACCGATCGTTGTGGCCGCGGATGAGGATTCCGGAATGCTGTCACTTCGAGTCGATCAGAAATCGAGTCACACCTTCAACTCGCCGCTTGTTGTGAACGCCGTGTTGAAAGACGCAAATGGAAAACCGATCCGAACGGAGTCCCGAATTTCTATTCGCCTGCAGGATGCGCAGTCCGTCAGTCAGATATCAGTCGACAGAAACTAAGCAGGCGAGACGATCGGCTTATGAATTCGCAACCTGACAACGCTACGACACAAACTCCGTGCAGCACCGATTCCCGCGGAACGTTGTTGTTGAGAGTCGCACTTGTTGTCGGCCTGTCGTGGTATTCGCTGCTTGGCTGGTTGATTGCGACGTCCGATCCGACGAACGTGAATATCCGGCAGATTGCCGAATCCGATGCGGTCGTGCGAGCAACTGTTGGCGTCAAAGGTGGTGTTCGTGTCGAATACGTCTGGCGTGGAAACGTGACGCCAGGGCCGCTGGGCATTGCATTCCCGGAAGAAGTCAGGCGGCCTGGAGATTTTGTCATCCCACTGCGACGAAATGCCACGGGCTGGGAGATCACGTTGGCACCGATTGGCGACGGAGTAAGGCTTGTGTACCCAGCCACGGAAGCCACCGTCAAGAAAATGCGGGAACTGGTCGACGAGTAAAGTTTAGGAGTCCGGCAACTCAACTCGGATAAACCATCCTGCGGACGCCCAATGCTGAAACCATTTTGACAGGTTTGATGCAAGCTCTTCGTCGGCCATGTCGGGCATTGCTTCGGCGGCGATTTTGATCGCGGCACCAAGTGAGTTGCCGTCGAGAATTGCTCGAAGCAATTGAAATTCGGTTCGCGACACCGGTCCGCGGCGAACGACGTATTCACGCCGCGTGATGACAAGGAGCGTCTCTGCCGGCAGCGGGATTTCCGGAGACTGATCTCTGCGGACGGCTGTGACGTACTCGTGAACTGAAAACGATGCTTCCAACAGTCGCAAAGATGGTACGGGCACAAATCGGACTTCGTTGACAAGGTCCGGCGGCACAGTCTGTAAATCCTGCAGTTTCAGCGTATCGAGATGTTCGGGTCCGAGGCCGTCGAAAAATTCGGCGTATGTTCGCTCAAGAGTTGCGAGGTCGATCAGGAAATCCGGCCAACCAGGTTTCGAAACGTCGGCCGGACGAGTGTCAATCAGGTATTGAGCGAATTGTTCGCCAAGGAATCCCAGCGAATAACTGGACGAGGGTGAATCATTAACGTAGGCAAAGGCAAAGCTTTTGAAATTTTCTTCGCCGATTGCATAACGAGTTGCCGGAAACTCCTCACCGAGACATTTGACAAGCCGCGAGAAGTAGGCATTTCCGTAAACCGCCAAACGCTCTGTGCTGTCCATCCGGCTGGAGGGCTCGACGACCTGTTCAATGCTGGAGACGTCGATGTCGATCTGCTGTTTCGCTGCTGGAGACTCGACACCCACCGCGATACCATCGGGATTGGTGATGACTTCCTGCACCCATCCTTCAAGACGCCGCATAGATCGTTGTTCTGGCATTCACTCAACCTCGGCTGCAACGAAGATCGCTGGCTGTGGAATGGTCGCCGACCTTTGTGGCCTTTGCGCAGGATCTTCAGAAGCTGTTGAGTTGGCATTAACCCGAATTTTTGTTTTGAGTGTCGCGCTTTCATTGTAAAATCAGATCTCGCGCCTTCAGAACTTCATCGTACACAACGTCGAAGTCGGGAATCTGAGCGTCCCATTCCAGTAGGGTCGATACTCCGCCGGTCAGCTTGTGAGCAAGTTGGTACAGTTCCCAGACTTTGTCGACGACAAAGTTGTCATGTGTGTCGACGATGTGCGTACCACAGTCGGTGCGTCCGACGAGGTGAAACCGCACGATCCGTTCATGCGGCAGCGATCGGATGAAATCTTCCGGATCGAGATCGTTATTGAAGCAGCTCACGTAGACGTTGTTAACGTCGAGCAGCAGCCCGCAATCCGACTCTTCAGCCATCCGAGTCACAAATTCCCACTCAAACATCGTTGAATCGGTGAATGTGACGTACGTGCTGGGGTTCTCCAGGACAAGCGGTCGTTCAAGAAAATCCTGCACGGTCTTAATCCGGCTCACTACGTGCTGCAGTGTTTCTTCGTTGAACGGAAGCGGCAACAGATCGTGACCGTTCAGGCCGTTTACTCCGGTCCAGCAAACGTGATCCGATATCCAGGCTGCCCTTGTCCATTCGGCCAGATTCTTCAGCTTGCCGAGGTATTCGAAGTTGAGCGGATCGGTCGAACCAATCGACAGCGACACGCCGTGCATGACGACCTGGTATTGCTCGACAATCTGCTCCAGCACGTGCCGCGGCCGTCCGCCGGAATCCATGTAGTTTTCCGAAATGATCTCGAACCAGTCGACATTCGGTTCGTGTTTCAGGATGTGCGTGTAATGGGTCGTGCGTAATCAGACACCAAATCCCAAATTGGGTAAGCCAAGCCGAGTTTCCGTCATGGTGGACTCCGAACAGTGAGACTTCTGTGGGACGGTATCTTTCAGTCGTTGCTCATCTTGTCCAGAGTCCTCTTTGATCTTTGTGCCAATTAAACACGTTCGAAGATCGTGGCGACGCCCTGGCCCTGTCCAACGCATAGAGTTGCCAGTCCGTATTTCGCTCCGGAATCCCGCATTCGGTGAAGTAGGGTTACCGCGATGCGGGCGCCGCTGGCTCCAAGGGGATGACCGAGGGCGACCGCTCCACCGCGTGTGTTGACTTTTTCGTCGGTGATTCCAAGGAGCTTCATGACGGATAGGACCTGGACAGCGAAGGCTTCGTTGATCTCCAGACAGTCCATCTGGTCGAGCGTGAGACCGGCTCGTTTCATGACTTTGTGAACCGCCGGCACCGGTCCGATGCCCATTTCTTCGGGAGCGACTCCCGCGACAGCCATTGCTCGTATTTTCGCCATCGGTTTCAGACCGAGTTCGTATGCTTTTTCTTCCGACATGATCAGCAACGCAGATGCACCGGCACTGAGTTGTGAGCTGCTCCCAGCTGTCACGCTTCCACCGGCCGGATTGAAGGCGGGCGGAAGTTTCGCCAAACCTTCGACGTTAGTGTCGGCACGGATTCCCTGGTCGATTGTGATCAGTTCTTTCTGCCCGGCCTCAGAGCGTCCCCAGGTTGGAATGATTTCGCTGGCGAATTCACCTTTTTCGGTGGCTGCTGCCGCGAGTTGCTGACTTCGAGCCGCGAATGTGTCCTGAGCTTCTCTCGAGATCTGATATTTCATGGCGAGGTACTCGGCCGTCAGCCCCATGTTCATGATCGCTTCGCTGTGCCGCACAAACAGACTGGGAGCAGGGTCGTAGTCCTTAAAGGCCGGAATGTGGCCCATGTGCTCGATTCCGCCCGCGATCTGTATGTCCTCGCAGTTTGCCGCGATGCTCATTGCGCAATCGTTGATGGCCTGGAGGCCTGAAGCGCAGTTTCGGTTGAGTGTCACGCCGCCGGTTTCGATCGGCAGACCAGCCATCAGCCCCGCGACGCGGGCGACATCGAAGCCTTGCTCACCCTGCTGCTGCACACAGCCCCAGCGAATGTCTTCGATAAGTTGCGGATCGATATTGGTTCGCTCGACCAAAGCCTTCATCAGCCCGGCAGAAAGCTCGTCAGCACGAACATCGCGGAAGTTACCAACGGCAGAATTTGCCTTGGCGATCGGGGTGCGGATGGCATCAATGATTACGGCGTTTCTCATGGTAGCTCTCCGAACCCGTCTCTTCGTCCGTGGGACTTGCTGTCGCGAATCGTCGATCAGGTAGTCTTGAGATTTCTGACTCGGGGAGGATGTCAGTCTCTCCGGCAAATTGTCAATAGCGCACAGTGAAAGCGTCTTCCATGACAGTCTCGACAGGTTCTTCGAAACGTTGCCGCAGCGAAAGTTCTATGGCCGCCAGACGCGAACCTCGAATGTGAATCCGCTAACATTTGCAGCCGTCTGAATCACGAGATCGGACGAACGGCGGGCTTCCCGCGAGACCTCAAACAGTGAAATCACGGATGAAGATCGCCATTATCGGTTCCGGAATCTCTGGTCTGACCGCCGCCTGGCTGTTGCATCAGTCGCACGAGATTACTGTCTTCGAGGCCAATGATTATATCGGCGGCCACACCCACACAATCGATGTGGACGTCGACGGTGAGCAACTCGCGATCGATACGGGATTCATCGTCTACAACGACTGGACGTATCCGAATTTCATCCAGATGCTCGAACGGCTCGGTATTGGTTCTCTAGCGACGGAGATGAGCTTCAGCGTTCGGTGCGAACGCAGCCAGATCGAATACAACGGTTCGAATTTTAATGGCTTGTTTGCTCAGCGAAGTAATCTTTTGAAGCCGCGATTTCATCGGATGCTGCAGGACATTCTCCGTTTCAATCGTGAAGCCGTGGGGTTGCTCGAAGCCGACCATGACAGCCTGACCGTCGACGAGTACGTCACGCAGCGAGGTTACTCGAAGCAATTTTCCGATTTGTATCTCATCCCGATGGGAGCGGCGATCTGGTCGTGTCCGCCGGAGACGTTCGGGAAGTTTCCCGTCCGGTTCATCGTTGAGTTCTACCGAAACCACGGACTACTCAGTATTCGAGACCGACCTCAGTGGCGAGTGATCTCCGGCGGGTCAAAACGCTACGTCGAGAAACTGATCGCTCCGTTCGAAGACCGAATTCGGCTGAATACTCCAGTGGAATCAATTGACCGTGAAGAAACCGGCGTCACGATTTGCGCAACAGGATCGGAAGACGAGCGTTTCGACCACGCAATTTTTGCCTGCCACAGCGATCAGGCTCTTAGAATACTCGGCGACACTGCCACGATGACCGAGCAAAACGTGCTGCACGAGTTCCCTTATCAAAAGAATTCTGCCGTGCTTCATTGGGATGATTCCGTGCTGCCGCAGCGTCGCCGTGCATGGGCAAGCTGGAACTATCACATTGACGGATCGCCACCTGACGGTCAGCAGGAATTCGATGGAGCCTCTGGTCAAAGCGCGACGGTCACCTACAATATGAATATTCTGGAGCGGCTGAAGGCTCAGCGAACGTATTGCGTGACGCTAAATCGGGATGCGGCAATTGACCCGGCTAAGGTGATCGGCAAGTACGAGTATCACCACCCTGTTTACACGACGGAACGACGATTCGCTCAGCAGAAGCATTCCGCCCTGATCAACCACAATCGAACGTCGTTCTGCGGAGCCTACTGGGGCAATGGTTTCCACGAAGACGGCATCAACAGTGCTTTGGCCGTGTGCCGACAACTCGGAGTAGGGCCGCCTTGGTGACAGTAGATTCCCAAAATCTGAAAAGCTGTCTGTACGTCGGCAAAGTCCGTCATCGTCGCTTTGAGCCCGTCGAGAACGCGTTCACTTATTCAGGGTCGTGGCTGTATCTCGACCTGAGTGAACTCGATCGGGTCTTCTTTGGACGCTTGTTATGGTCGACTCGCAGATCGGCTGTCGCGAGGTTTCACCGCGCAGATCATCTTGCGTTTCCCGCAGACATCATCCCCGCGGCACTTAATTCAGACGACGGGTCAAAGCCGGCCGAACAAAGCTTCGGTCAACGTCCCGAAAGGACGAACGAGCCGCTTTCTCCGCTTGACATTGCTGTGCGGAGTCTCGTTGAGGCGGCTGGTTTTGAACGGCCTGACGGTCCGATTCGGTTGCTCACTCAGCCGCGATATTTCGGCTACAAGATGAATCCGGTCAGCTTTTATTACTGCTTTGATCGTGACGACGAACAGGTGCAGACGATCGTTGCGGAGGTTAACAATACGCCATGGGGCGAGCGGCACTGTTATATTCTCGACCGGTCAAATCAGCCCGCACAGTCAGCCCACAGTCCGCAGACAGTCGATCGAAACACTGAAAAAACCACATCTGCGGTCAGACGCTTGCGTTTTCGGCATGGCAAACGTTTTCATGTCTCTCCGTTCATGAAATTGAACATGGACTACCGTTGGAGCATCGTCGCTCCAGCAAAAACGTTAACCGTACATATCGAGAATTGGCGGGAAGCAAACCGGCTGTTCGACTGTACGCTTCATTTGAAACGTCGGCCGATTTCCGGTGGGCAGCTTGCCGGTTCGCTCATTCGTTATCCCTTCATGACGGGAAAGATTGCGGCGGGAATCTACTGGCAGGCTCTTCGCCTCTGGTGGAAAAAATGTCCGTACGTCCCTCACCCCGGAAATGCTCCTTCATCCAGCGAAGACAAAGCCTCTCAGGCCGGCCGCCTGTCAGGAGTCACGGAAACCGTTCGCTCATGAAATCATCGAATCAGATCGTCGACGATCAGCCAGTCGCATCGACATCGCCCGAAATTTCGGCTGACCGAGTCGACACGATTGCCAATCTGAAATCGATTGACGTCTCGTTTGCGCTGGAGTTTCCGCAGGCCGGCAAGCCAAAGATGACGACCCGAATGCTGCGGCGTGGAGTGCTCAATCGATTCGGCAAACTCTCCGACGGACTGCTCCTGCTTAAAGAGGGCGCCACCGAACATCAATTTGGCAGAGCTGTCGATGGGAATTCGTTGATCGCGAAAATGGAGATTCATTCTCCGGAGTTCTTCCGACGAGTCGCGATTGGCGGCAGCCTGGGATTCGCTGAGTCGTTCATTTTCGGAGAATGGACATCAGACAGCCCGACGGACGTCGTCAAAATATTCTGCCGCAATATCGACATCACCGATTCTGGCAATCGCGGAATAGTTCGACTGGTAACACGACTCGCTCGAAAGTGGCACGAGCGACAGAAAAATTCGAAAGACGGTAGCGCTCGCAACATCCACGCGCATTACGACCTGGGCAACGATTTCTATTCGCTGTTCCTTGACGAAACGATGACCTATTCCAGCGGTGTGTTTGAGACTGACGAAAGCACACTGCATGAAGCTCAGGTTGCCAAGATTGACCGCCTGTGTCGTAAGCTCGACCTGAAACAGAGCGACCATCTCCTTGAGATCGGAACGGGCTGGGGCGGCATGGCGATTCACGCTGCGAAGAACTACGACTGCAAAGTCACGACGACAACGATTTCCAAAGAGCAGCACGATTTCGCATGTCGCCGTGTCGCCGAAGAAGGTCTTTCTGATCGAATTACATTGTTACTGGAAGACTATCGTGATCTTAAGGGTTCGTTCGACAAGCTGGTCTCGGTCGAGATGATTGAAGCCGTTGGGTACGAATACTTTGACACTTTCTTTGCAAAGTGCGGCAGCCTGCTGAAACCTGATGGCCAGATGGCTATTCAGGGAATCACAATGTCTGAGAAGCGATATCCAGCGTACTTGAAATCAGTCGACTTCATTCAACGGTACATTTTTCCGGGCGGCTGTCTGATCACTCCGATGTCAGTTTTGGACTCAGTGGCTCGCACAACCGACATGCGGCTCTTACACGTGGAAGATCTTGCTCCTCACTATGGCAAGACAGTGCGGGTATGGCGTGAGCGTTTCTTCGAGCAGATCGAACAGGTACGCTTGCAGGGATTTCCGGAAACCTTCATCCGGCTGTGGGACTTCTACCTGTCCTACTGCGAAGCTGCCTTTGAAGAGCGATTGGTTGGAACCGTTCAGATGCAATTCGCGAAGCCTCGGTGCATGAGCGACGCGTTACGACCGTTCGTATAGATGAGGTATGGGAGCGACTCTCGACTCGTTTCGAACAGGTCCTGCGGATCTGCCGACCAGTTTGATCCCGTGAAATGCAGCGACGGGGATCAGGCTGAGCATGAAAAGGTATTCGACCATCGCGTGCCCGGATTCTCTGGCAAGAAACTGTCGAACACTCAGCCATAGTTTAGCTATCCCAAGCTCCCGCCTTTGGCGCACCCGAATGATGTGCTGAGTTGATTTCTGGTAACATTGTTACCCTTCGGTAATCCGCTGTGGCATCGCTGCAACAACCTGCCTGCGATTCAGTATGCTTACGGTGTGGACGCAGCTTTCGTACTGGAATGGGGCGAATGAGGCATAACACCACAGGAGAACCGCTGAGATGAAATGGCAGCGAATCGGGGCGTTGAAGTCCGTGGACGAATTTCGGCAATATCTGTCGAGGCAGCAAATCGAACTGCCTCTGGACGACGAGCTACTTTCGGCCGCTCAGAATTCGCCGCTCGCCGAGTCGATTAAGGTTGGAGACTTCACAGTCGGCAATCGGTGGTGCATCCACCCGATGGAAGGCTGGGATGGAACAGCGGAAGGTCGACCGAGTGAGCTGACAACCCGGCGTTGGAGAAATTTTGGTCTCTCAGGTTGCAAGCTGATCTGGGGCGGAGAAGCATTTGCAGTTCAGGCAGACGGTCGCGCGAATCCGAATCAACTTCTGAATCGGCCAGAGAACACCAACGCGATGCGTGACCTGCTTGGCACTCTGACCAGTGCACACGTTAAACGTTTCGGCGAATCAGCGTTGAATGACCTGCTGGTCGGTTTACAGCTGACCCACTCGGGACGTTTCTGCAGACCAAACCGTCAAGACACACTGGAACCAAGGATTGTTTATCACCATCCCACCCTCGATCCAAAGTTTGGAATTGCAGTCGATGACGATTCAGTTGTCCTGACGGACGACGAAATCAAGCGACTGATTGATTCTTACATATCCGCTGCAAAGCTCGCGCAGAATGCGGGATTCCAGTTTGTCGATGTGAAGCATTGTCATGGCTACCTCGGTCATGAATTCCTGTCGGCATTCACTCGTCCCGGACCTTACGGTGGAGACTTTGCCGGACGAACGCGATTCATGCGAGAAATCCTGGACGGCATTCACGCTGAGTGTCCTGGGCTGATGATCGGCGTACGCCTGTCCGTTTTTGACCGGCCGCCGTATCACCCCGACCCGGAGCTGGCAATACCGGGCAAGCTCGGGCCAGGTATTCCCGATGAGCATTCGGTGACGGACTATCCTGGCTTCGGTTGCAGTAAAGATAACCCGCTGGAAATGGATCTGACGGATCCTCTTCGTCTCATTCGAATGCTTCACGACGAGTATGGGGTTGCGATGTTCAATCTGACGGCGGGTTCACCTTACTACAACCCGCACATTCAACGACCAGCCTTCTATCCACCTTCCGACGGATATCAGCCGCCGGAAGATCCACTGATCGGCTGCGTCCGACAAATTGAATCAGTCCGGAGGCTCAAAGAATTGCTTCCGGACATCCCTGTCGTCGGCTCCGCGTGGTCGTACTTCCAGGAGTATCTGCCGCACGTTGCGCAAGCTGCCATTCGCGATGGCTACGCAGACTTTGTCGGCATTGGTCGATTGACCCTCAGCTATTGGGACATGCCGGCGGACGTGCTCGAAGGAAATCCGATTCGTACGAAAGCCATCTGTCGAACCTTCAGCGACTGCACGACCGCCCCACGAAAAGGCATCATCTCGGGCTGCTTCCCGCTCGACGAAACCTATAAAAAGTCACCCGAGGCTGCCGAGTTAAAGCAGGCCAAAGAAGAGGTCCGCCAGCGACTGTTGTAGATGTTTGGTGCAACGATACACCTCGCGGCCTGGATGATGGACGGCGATGATTGCGTATCAAGCTCGGTGTAAACTGGAGAATGAAGGCAGCGAAAATGCACGGCCAGGCATTGTTTGATTCTCCAACGCCGCTTTCGTTTCTCGGACGAAAATTCAGGCTTAGCGGTGTTACTACGATCGACACGATTTCGTATGAAAACATACCGGATGATATTTCTGTTGGCTCCTTCGGCATGTGTGAAGCCAAATAGAAAGCCCTCCGGGCAGAATCGTAAAGACAAATGAGCGAAGAGTAGATGTCCCAAAGACCTTGATATTTATGTCGCCACAGATATTTCTGGAGAATCAATGCACCTGAAATCACTGTCCCTCGAGATACCGTAATTGAATATCGGTATCGGGCAGCTTCTTGTTCAAAGCCGCGACACCTTCCTCGGTAACCGCCGTTCGGGTCACCTTGAGATCTTTAAGAGACGCCAGGCCTTCCAGAGCTGGCAGGCCAGCGTCTGAGACAAGCGTCGAACCGAGGTGCAGGAACGATAGCTTGTTCATACGACTCAGATGTTTCAGACACGCATCCGAAATCTGCGAGTTGTCCAGGTTCAGCCACTCCATCGCCGTCAGGCCTGCCAGACTTTCAACTCCGGGATCTCCGACATAGGTCCTCCACAGGTTAAGGCTTTTGAGTTTCGTCAACCCCGACAGGTGCGGCATCCCAGTATCGTTAACCGAGTTGTTCTCGCTAAGGTCGAGATATTCCAGCGTTGTTACCTTGGCAAGGTGTGCCAGACCGTCGTTTTCAAACTGGCATTGTGAGATGCGGAGTTTCTTGAGCCGCGGAAACTGGCTCATTGTCGCCAGAGCGTCGTCACCTACCAGCGTTTTCGCCAGGTACAGCTCTTCAAGTTTGTCCAGGCCAGTTAACTGTTCGAGGCCAACTTCGCTGATCCAGAGGAAGTCAAGCATTAGAGCTTTGAGGTTCTTCATCTTCGCAACGTGGACCAATCCGTCGTCGTCAACGGACGTCGCTCCACTTTTGCCGGATAACCGCAGAGCCTTTAGTTGTGACAGTTCAGCCAGCGGTTCAAGCCCCGCGTTCGAAATTGTGCAGTCACGAAGGTCAACATTCTGCAGCGTCGCAACCTTTCCAACAGTTACCATACCGGCGTCGGTGACGCCAGTTTCGTTCAGCAGGATAGATCTCACACGACGCAAACCGATGAGATATTCAAGAGCTGAGTCGCCGATTGTCAGGCCTCGGAAGTCGGCTTCGATGACCAGTCCGTCGCCGTCTTTTTTTAGTTTCGCCCCAGCCTCTTCCAAACCGGCGATACATTCAGCGGCGTCAGGTTCTGGTGCTGCCGTTGGCAGGGCGACTGTCTCAGATGACTCGGCATCTGTCGGAGTAGTTACCGTTGGCGATGGCTTGCATCCTGCAATCAGTGAAATTGTGAATGTTAAGAGCGCGGCTGATCTGATGATGGTCATTGAATGTCCTTTGGCGTGGCTGTCTGATGAGCCGCTGATTCTGCGAGCCTCGTCGTTATAGCAGCCGAGTCACAAACCATCCATCAGTCGGCGATCCGCCACGAATTGGAATTCGTATTGACACTTTCAGATGACACGCGTTCTGCTCCCCTGGATTATTCACATTTATCGGGTTTTGAAGTAGATGCTCTTTTGCCATCAGGAGTGAACAATGAACGGTCTCTTTATACTTGCTCAGGCGACTGGCGCAACGGACTCAGCAGCCGAAAAACCCAAAACTCTACTGCAGTCCATCCAGGAATTTTCTCAGGAATTCACGGACCCAGAGAAGCTGGCAGCTTTCGCTGGAAACGTACTCGCGGCGATTGCGATTTATCTTGTCGGGAAGGTCGTCGTCCGAATTCTGACGAGCCTGCTCGAGAAAGTGATGGTCCGAGCAAAGGTCGACACGACGCTATCGAGCTTTCTATCGAACATTGCTCACTATGTGCTGATCACATTTGTAATCCTGATGGCACTGGAAAGTCTGGGCGTCGACACAACCTCGCTGGCAGCAATCATGGGTGCTGCCGGACTGGCTGTCGGTCTTGCACTTCAGAGTTCACTGTCAAACTTTGCGTCAGGTGTGATGATTATTCTGTTCAAGCCGTTTCGAGTCGACGATTTCGTTGAAGCAGGCGGCGTCGCAGGGACGGTCGAAGAAATCAGCATCTTCAGCACGCTGATGAAGACTGGCGACAATAAGCAGATTATCGTGCCAAATGGATCGATCTACGGTGGCAACATCATCAACTATTCCGCCAAGCCCACTCGGCGAATCGACATGGTCGTTGGTTGTGGATACGGAGATGACCTGCGAGCCGTCAAAGCCTTTCTCACAATTCTCGTCGAGACGGACGAACGGATCCTTAACGATCCAGCTCCAGTCGTTGCTGTGTCCGAACTCGGAGACAGCAGTGTCAATTTTGTCGTTCGCCCGTGGGTTAACGCGGCTGACTACTGGGCCGTGCTGTGGGACTTAAACGAGCGAGTGAAACTTGGCTTCGACGAGCGAGGTTTCAATATCCCGTATCCAACGCAGGACGTCCATGTCCACCAGTCGGCGGGTTAAGAAACATCGACGAGCGGTTCGCCCAGGATGTCAAAGCGGGGTTGCACGCCCAGTCCCGGTGCTTTCGAGGCAGACATGCGACCGTTGATTCGCTGCGGTGCGCCTTCGGCGTTGCTAACCGTGACGTAGCTGTTGAAGTCGGTTGATGTGAACAGAAATTCAGTCGGCGTGCTGTGAGCCAGGTGGGCAATTGCGGCGGTCGTGATGTCGCCTCCCCAGCTATCTTCGATGGTCATCGCAATACCCAGCGAAACGCACAGATCGCGAGCCTGTCGTGCCTTGGTCAGGCCGCCGAACTTGCTGATCTTTATGTTGACGACGTCAGCCGCACGGTCGGAGTGCAGCTTCAGCAGAGTATCCATTCCGTCGATGACCTCGTCCATCACGAACGGGTGGTCGGTTCGTTCTCGGATGGAAAGGCATTCTTCGTAGCTGACGCACGGTTGCTCAATGTAGACGTCGACGTCTTTGACGCCCCGCACAACGCGAGCGGCTTCGTGCATTAACCATCCGGTATTCGCATCAGCGACCAGCTTGTCACCGGGTTTCAGCGTTTCTGCAACCGCATGAATTCTCGCGATGTCCTCGTTCGGGTCGCCGCCAACTTTCAGTTGGAATCGGCGGTAACCTTCGTCGCGATAGGCAGTGACGTTTTTCGCCATCTCTTCCGGAGACTGCTGCGAAATCGCTCGGTAAAGAACGAAGTCGTCGCCCCAGCGGCCGCCGAGCAATGTGCAAACGGGGACTCCGGAAACCTGCCCGAGGATATCCCAGCACGCGATATCGATTCCCGATTTCACGTACGGATGTCCCTTCATGGCTGCGTCCATGAGTTGGTTCAGCTTGCCGAGTTCCGTCGCGTCCTGTCCGATCAGGTGCGGAGCCAGTTCCGCGATTCCGGCTCGAACTCCGGCTGCGTATGCTGGCAGGTAGAACGGTCCGAGCGGACATACTTCGCCGTGGCCGACTACACCTTCGTCCGTCTCGACTCGAACAATCGTGCTGTCAAAAACGTCGACCGACTTTCCCCCAGACCATTTATAGCTGCCTTCGTGCAGAGGAAGTTCGACCCGGTAGGCAGCGATGCGTGTAATCTTCATGGTTCGGCGGCGTCCTGCTTCGGCTGTGGCAAATGTTTGACGAACGAGTTCGTCGACGCGGCATTCTGTCACGCTTGCACGCCGGCGCGAAGCCGGTGGGACGCGTTGGATCAGAACGGCACGGGAAGCAGCAAGGCGTGATGCTCGAAGAGGACGCCTTTGCCATGCTCACCGATCAGCGGTGTGAAGAAGAGCAGGAAGACGTACAGTGCCAGCAGAGGCACTGTGAGGGTCCGGCTCAGCCAGCGCCAGCCGAACCACGACTGAGCCTCTGAATGCGTTGCTCGATAAACCACCCAGCCCGTCAGAACACGAGCGGGATAGATTGTCACGATAAAGACGATCGTCACCAGCCACATGGCATCGCTGGGGAGCAGATAAACCTTGGGCAGGTACAGCGGCAATGCCATGACATAAACGGTGGCGATTGCCATGAACCAGGCGAGCGGCGTTTGGCGATACAATTGCTTGATTGCGTGGCGGTCAAACATGTCTCGCCATTCGCCCGTCATGGCAAATCGAGCCTGCATGAAAGGCAGCCAACTGAAAACAACAACCAGACCAAGCCCTCCGATTATGGACAACAGGATTGTCCCGCCGTTGTCGGGCCTCGCGCTGGCGAACAGGGCAGTCGGAATTACCAGCCAGATCATGGCTCCTGTAAAGCCGCGAACGCCCAGCCAGAAATGGTGCCGCAGTCGCAGTCGTAAAAGAATGTCCTGCACACCGGCCGTCGCATAAGCCATGTAGTCACCCGAATGCCAGCGTTTCATCAGCCAGCGGATATTCTTGATGGGCCGGAAGAAGCAACTCAGACTGCCGCCTCGCGCGAGTGCCAGACTGAGATGTCCTGCAACCAGCGTGGCCAAGAACGGGGCAAACGCGTTCAGAAACTGCTCTGCATTACCTCCCGGGTCAAGAAACGCAACGTCGCCTCTCATCGTCGCGATCAAGCGAAGCGGGATGATCCATAGCCAGATTCCCAGAGCGATCGCCCCGAACCGCGGCGCAACGTCGAGCAGCAAAAAAGCATTTCGCAGTTTGCCAGTTCGAGCGACTCGGCCTTCGACTTCGAGCAGGTACCCCAGTGCCAGAAAATTCACGACCGGAATCGCGGCAATGACGGCCAGGATAAGTACCAGGCTGACGATTCCGAAGCACGCTCTCACGAACCAGAAGAACGCTTTGATCGGATGCTTCAAAATCGGCGGGTGCGGCGGCAGACGGTACGAAGTCACATCGACGCCGTCGCGCTCGGCAATCAGCTCTGGGGGAGCCTCTTCGAAGGAGACTTCCGGTCCATCACCATCTGATGGATTGGCAGTTGGGACTGTCTGCAACATATCAGATTGCACCACAACTTTGTTGTCCACGGGCTACTGATTTTGACGTCACGATTCGATGGCGAGTCACTTAAGCGAAACAGTGTACCCGATACGGGAGACCGAGGTTTCAAAACGTTGTGGCAATAAATGACCGAAGGGGTCATGCAAGTCCGCTGTGGCGAAGCAGTGGAGCTGGATCCGGTTCCCGACCACGGAATTCGCTGAAAATGTCCATTGGGTGCCGACTGCCGCCAAGGGCCAGTACCGTATCGCGGAATCGACGGCCAACTTTCGCGACAGCCTCTTCGTCATCGAGTCCCGCTTCTTCAAACGCGCTGAAGGCGTCTGCGCTCAAAACTTCCGCCCACTTGTAACTGTAGTATCCGGCTGCGTATCCGCCTGAGAAGATATGTGAGAACGCGCAAAGCATTCTGTCTTCCTGCAGCATCGGCAGGACGGATGTTTTCTCGATGACTTTTCGTTGAACATCGAAGACTGTCTCGCCCGAATTGTCGCCTTCTTGCGGTGGTTTGAAGCCGCCGTGAAGTAGCATGTCGGTCATACCAAACGTCAACTGACGCAGCATCATCGAGCCGGATCGGAACGTCCGCGACGCTTTGAGTTTTTCGAACAATTCATCCGGCAGCGGCTCACCAGTTTCATAGTGGCCTGAAATGCTGGCGACGGTTGGCTTGTGGTAGCACCAGTTTTCCATGAACTGACTTGGCAGCTCGACCGCGTCCCACTCCACACCGCTGATGCCTGCCGCATCGGCTTCGTCGATCGTGGTCAACATGTGCTGCAGACCGTGACCGAATTCGTGAAACAAGGTTTCGACTTCTCGAAATGTCATGAGCGACGGTTTGTCACCAACCGGCGGCGTGCTGTTACAAACGAGGTGAGCAACCGGAAGTTGAACGTCGCTGCCGATCAACTTTCGACCAAGGCAATCATCCATCCACGCTCCGCCGCGTTTGTTTTCCGGTCGTGAGTAGGGATCAAGATAGAACGCTGCGATGTTTGAACCGTCGCTGTCGAGCACTTCGAAGTAACGAACGTCTTCGTGCCAGACGGGGGCGGTTTCAGATTGTCGAACCTTGATGCCAAAGATCCGTTTGACCAGATCGAACATTCCTGCCAATACCTTCTCGAGCGGAAAGTACGGCCGCAATTCTTCGTCGGTATAGTCAAACTTCTTTTCGCGAAGGCGTTCTGCCCAGAATGCGACGTCCCAGTGTTTCAGCTCTTCAGCTTCGCCTTCGGACCTGGCACGCGCTTGAATTTCTTCGATGTCTACTGCAGCGGCATCCCACGATGCTGACCGCAGCGTTTCGAACATTTCTTCGACGGCGGCGACACTCGGAGCCATTTTTCGGGCAAGGCTTATCTCGGCAAAGTTATTAAACCCGAGCAACTCAGACTTTTCCTGTCGCAGTGAAAGGATTCGATTGATGTTCTGTTCGTTGTCGAAATCACCATCCGAGGCTCGAGTGATAAATGCCCGGTAAAGTTGCTCGCGAAGTTCGCTACGGCGGCAATGCTGCATGAACGGCAGGAAGCTGGGGCCGTCAAGTGTGAATCTCCACGGGCCTGAATCCGGTATCGCCTCGTCCACAGATTGGGGGTCGTCACCAGATTCTGCGACACGCTCAGACTGTTTCTGATTAAATGACTGAGCAGCCATCGCGAGAGCGCTTTCCGGTAGGCCGTCCACGTCGCTTTGCTCAGTGAGAACCAACTCGAACAGTTTCGTCGCGTCCAGAACGTTGTTCGAAAACGTGGTGCTTAGTTGAGAAAGCTCTTGAGCGATTTCGTTGAAGCGTTCCTGCGGCACACCTTCCAGACCGATGCCTGAAAGTTCGGCCGATTGAATCTTTTTTTCGACAATACGCTGCCGAGTTGGGGAGAGGTTATCCCAGTCGCTTCCGTTTCGAATCGCGACGCACGCTTCGTAGATCGGACGACTTTGCGACGCTCGCAGTCCAAGTTGCACTACGTCATCAAGGACGGATTCGTAGGCTTCGCGAAGTTCGGGCGAGTTCTTCACACCGAACAGATGCGACACCGGCCCCCATGCGTACTCAAACGGACGATCGATTTCTTCCAGTTTTGCGAAACAGCCGTCCCAGGTTGGCTCGATTGATTCCTCGAGAGCCGACAACGACTGCTCAGCATCAGCCAGCAACTTTTTAACAGCCGGCACTACGTGTTCTGGTTTGATCTTGTCAAACTTCGGCAACCCCTCGGCGCAGAGCAGAGGGTTATCGGTGAGGTCCGCGGTTGCTTCAGGCTGATCCGTCATGAATGAGCATCCTTCTCTCGTAATTCATAATCCGTTGATGGATTGCAGATTCGTAATTCAGAGCATCTTTGCAGGGTGCGCCTCGACGCACCACAACGCTACTCAATCGGCAGGCGAGTCAAGACACCCTCTACGTTTTTTTAAAGGTCGATTCAAATTGGATCGCTAATCGCGGAAGACTGCGATGCTCGCGGTGTATCCGTGAATGTAGTTTGTTTTGCCGACCGGGCCGAGTTCCCCCTGGGCGAAAAAACCGGTCAGCGGTACCGTATTCAGTCGCTTTTGAATCGAGCCGGCGTCGTGGTTCGCTCCCGGGAATAACCGCGTGCCTCGGCCGTTGCAGCTGAACAGTAGGGCTGCTCGGGGGGCAGCGTCTGAATTCTCGACGGATCGAGTCAAAAGAGCGTGTAACTCTTCGTGTGCGGTCTGAGCATCCCGCACGTGAAACCGGACGGTCTGACCAACTCGGACCCGATTTCCAATTGCGACGGCTCCGGATTCTTTGTCGACTCCGACGACGTTTGAGATGAGGAAATCGCCCATTTCGAACGTTTCCTGGTACTCGTTCATGACGATGCCCAGGTGCGGGCCCTGTTGAACGAGTTCCTGATCGCGCTCGGGAAGATCAACAAAAATTTCCTGCAGACGCTCCATTGCTGGCTTACCACCGAGATCCTGAACAAGGTTATCTTCAGCCTTCGTAACGATGAAGTTGTGCCCGATTGTGCGGCAACCCTGCGAAACAACCGACTCGATCTGCGGCCCGCCTTGAACCATCACGCCAACGCCACCAAACCCGACGTGATTGCCATTGAGGAACAACGCGTTCTCACCGGGACCGCGTCCGCCACTGGCCATACCGCCGATTAATGGTATTCCGGGAAGATCCGTATTAAGTCGTTCGATGATTGGATCGATCGCTGTTGAGAAGGGATCACCCAGCAGGAATACCGCTCGAATATCGTCCTGCAGATCTTTAAATTCGGTCGGCCATCCGGATGAGACGATGCCATCTGGAGTTCGTTCGAATTCCAGATGAAACGGAAGCAGGTTGGTTTCCGGAAGCACTGCTGACCACAAACTCATAGCCGGTTCGTTTTCGATTTCCAGTTCGCCGCCGGCGACAGTTTCGGCTGCGCACCCAAGCAATACTTTCGACTTGAGCCGCTGCTGAATCAGTTCGGCAAGTTCGTGAAACGCTGCTCGGTGGTGGTGAGAAACGAAAACGAACGAGAGGTCAGGCGTTACGCCATTCAGTTGTTTGAGAACTTCTGCGCAGACGGATTCGACAGCGTCTGCGGTAGGGCCGAGTTGAGAAAGGCTCGCGGCATAAGGCATGAAGATGACCGTTCCTGGTGATGAATTCTCGAATGATTTCGCCGCAGCGACAAAGCGAACAGTGTCGACTGACATGCCGTGAACTCGCGAACCACTCAGGCCTCAACGTTGCCAACATGATCATGGTTGCGGAGATGGTTTTCGCAATAGCACAAAGCGCCTTCGCACTTGCTGCAGTATCGGAATTCGAGCGTCGAGTCTGACTTGTCGGTCGCGCCGCAGACGACACATTCATGTTTTGGCTTGCCAGCTTCGGCAGCAATTTCTGCGGTCCGCTGCATCTGACGGCCTTTTGATCTGATGCGCAGGATGACTTCCTGACCGAAGAAGAGCAGGAAATTGGTGATCCCGGCCAGAATAAACAGCTTCGTCTGCATGTCGCCGATGAGCAGACCATAAATCAAACCAATCCAGGCCAGCAGAGCGAGCCAACGGACTTTTACTGGTAGAATAAACATAATGTAGAAGACGTGATTCGGGTACAGCCACGCAAATGCCAGAAACACCGACGTCCCGATGAACATGTTCGTCGCCGCCGACGCGGCAAAAAAAGCAGCGGCGACCGTTGTCAGGTAGCCACAAATCAGGAAGAGGTTGTAACGAGCAGCGCCCCATATTTGTTCAAGGGCGGAACCCATCCTGTAAAAGATCATCATCGCGAAAAAGAGGAACAGCGGTTGTATGTCCGGTGGCACGAAACAGAAACTGCCAAGCCGCCAGATTTCGCCATCCATTACCAGACGAGGGACCAGTTCCATCTTTTCGACGATTTCTGCATTCGACCGACTCAGGATGAACGCCAGCACCTGCCCCATGATGATAACTATGGTCACATTCGGCACGGCGTAAGGTCTGAATTTCCGTTCCAGACGATCCAGCAGTCGCATAGTGAGCCTTTGCTCTCAAACAGTTTTCAGTCAACGGTTAGCTCTTCAATCAACAGTGATCAGCCGCAGTTCTTTGGGTAATGGGAAGCTGACGTGCTCTTCTCGGACGACGATACTTTCAACTTCTGCCTGGTACTTTTCGATAAGAGCATCAACGCACTCCTGCACGACAACTTCGGGAGCGCTGGCTCCGGCTGAAATCAGAACGGTGTCGCTGGCGGACAAGGCGTCGTCGGGCAGTTCGTGAATGCCATCGATCAGAAACGCCCTTGCACCGTGCGACGCTCCCAGTTCCATGAGACGACGACTGTTTGAACTGTTTTGGCTACCGAGCACGATCACGGCGTCGGCTTTAGTCGCCAAAGTGTCGATTGCTTCCTGACGGTTGGTCGTGGCGTAGCAGATGTCGTCCTTGGGTGGGCAGTGGATGTTCGGAAATCTTTGCCGCAGCCGGCTGATGATTGCTTCGGCTTCGGAAACGCTCAGCGTTGTCTGAGTCAGATAAGCGATCTTTGCGTCATCGGCGAATGGCAAGTCGTCGACTGCCCTCGGAGTCTCCACTAATGTAATGCTTTCGGGAGCCTCACCCATCGTGCCAATCACTTCGTCGTGACCTTCGTGGCCGATCAACACGATGTTGTAGCCCTCTTTGGCATACTTGATCGCTTCGAGATGCACCTTCGTGACGAGCGGGCAGGTCGCATCAATCGTGTGCAGTTTTCGCTCTATCGACTGCTGTCGGATTTCCGGCGAGACTCCGTGAGCGCTGTAAAGCAGGATCGAACCTTCCGGCACCTCTGCAATAGTGTCGACAAACTTAACCCCTTGCCGAGTGAATCGATCGACGACATACCGGTTATGGACAATCTCGTGATACACGTAGATGTTGGTGCCAAATCGACGGATCGCTTCATCCAGGCACTCAATCGCCATGTTGACGCCGGCACAGAATCCGCGTGGGTTGGCCATTAGAATTTTCATGATCGTGCTGTCTTATTCCTTGGCGTCGTCTTCTGTAGCAGCTTCAGGTTTGATCCGAGTTGCGTAAAAACCAAGCTTGCGATTAGCCATGAGCATGAAACCAGCCATCGCCGATTTGTCTTTCGTCCACAGAAAGGCGTCGATTGTCTGCGATGCGTTCGCCAGCTCGATGTTCAACTTGGCGTTGTGAGGAAGCGCGGCGATCTTGCCGGCGATTTCGTAAACGCTTTTCGTCTCGTCGGAGATGAATCGACCAAACACTCGGCGTTCTTCCACGTCCAGTTCCCAGATGCCTTCCCATCGACCGTCGATCCGCACTTTCCACGAACCCGCAAAGTCTGTCGGAATGACGCCTGTGTGAGATGTCGGATCAGGACGTTGCGCAGGGTCTGGTGCCGGAGTGGCCGGTCCATCCAAAGCGAAGAGTTTTGATTTAGCTGTCGGCTTCAGAACACCTTCGGCCACACAGAGGATGTCTTCACCCTGTCCCACGGGGACGACCTGTCCGATGTCGAAATTAAAGCCGAAACCAGGAAACAGCATGATGTCTTTACCGGCTGACGTTGTGAGGGTCTGTCTGTCGCCTCGATAATTGACAAACCGTTCGATCAGTACGACAGGAACGCGGCTGCCGTTGACACCCTTTCGAAATCCCCAGGTAACGAGTGCCTTAGTCCAGTTGTCATTGTCGGTGTGAACGACGATACACGGTGAATTGATGCCGCGGCCGATCTTCTTCAACGAAAGAGAATCCCGCATCGTCAGAGATTCCAAAGGCTTTGCGTCACTCGTCGCTCGCTTCATCCAGTACGCGGTATGGTCATCGAAAACGTCCGCACGAGCGTTCAACGCAGCTCCACAGACTACCGTTGCAATGACGGCTGGCATCAGAATCCGCAGACTCATGGTCAACGAATTCCGTGAGAGTTGGATTCCAGGTAAACGACGCATGAAACTGTTCCTCGAAATCGAAATAGTGCAGCACGGATGCTAGCAAACGACGCGTAGCTTCACGACGGCATCGCAATCTGTCGCTAAAATCGGGGTTCCCGTAGAACCCAACAACAAGACTTCTGAAAATGTTCGATGATTTCCGACAACGCGGTCTCGATTATCCTGCACGTTTTTCGGTAATCGGTCGATCGACTTAGGTGACGCCGTCGACAACGGCCGACATTTCCTGCAGAAAACAGCCAAATTAACGGTCGAGAAATCGCCATATTGACACATTTTCGGGGCTGCTCGTAAATTCCCGCACCAACCTTTTCCTGTCGCGAATGGAGTCGCAGATGGCCGGGGGCAATCCGTCATCCTCAAACACACCTGAATCCGTACCGTTTATCGATCTGAAAGCCCAATTTCAGACGATCCGCCTCGAAATTAACGCAGCGGTCGCTCAGGTTTTTGAAAATCAGGCTTTCGTACTTGGTGACGAAGTTGCCGAACTTGAATTCGAAATCGCCGAGTATTGCGATTCGCGCGACGCTATCGGCTGCGCGTCCGGATCAGATGCTCTGCTGTTGTCGCTGATTGGGATGGAAATCGGCCCGGGCGACGAAGTCATCACTTCGCCGTTTACGTTCTTTGCGACGGCCGGAGCAATCTGTCGAACCGGGGCGACACCCGTTTTTGTCGATATTTTACCAGACACATACAACATCGACCCGAAAGCGATCGAAGCCGCGATTACTCCAAAAACGCGAGCGATTATGCCGGTCCACATTTTTGGCCAGTGTGCCGACATGGACCCTATATGGAGAATCGCCTTCAACCACAATCTGTTCGTGTTTGAAGACGCTTGCCAGGCCATTGGAGCGACCTACAACGGACGTCGAGCCGGTGTTTTAGGAAGAACGGGCTGTTTCAGCTTCTTCCCGACCAAGAATCTGGGAGCGGCAGGCGACGGTGGGATCATTACCACAGATGACCCAGCACTTGCCGCGAAACTGCGTAGGCTGCGAGTTCACGGCGATCTCGGTGGCTACACCCACAAAGAAGTCGGATTCAACAGCCGGCTGGACGCGCTCCAGGCCGCAGTCCTTCGGGTTAAGCTGCAACATCTCGAAAAGTGGACCGAAGGCCGCATCGCCAACGCAGCTCGGTACACCGAGCTGTGCGAAGGTCAAAAACTGACGGACCGCATCGATCTGCCTTCGGCCAGACCTGACCGACGGCATGTCTACAACCAGTTCACTGTGCGAGTCGGTGAAGGCCGCCGGGACGAAGTCCAGAAATCACTGCGTGAGCAACAAATCGGAGCGGCAATTTACTACCCCACGCCCCTGCACCTTCAGGAATGCTTTGCGGGTCTCGGCTATAAACAGGGTCAGTTGCCTGAAGCCGAAAGAGCGTCCGCCGAAGTTCTGTCTCTACCAATTTTCTCCGAACTGACCAACGGCCAGCAGGACCGGGTCGTCGACGGCTTCGCGACGGCTCTTAACGCCGGAAATCCGAGCACCGTCGCTTACCCATTCGGATTGCCTGATTCGAAAGCGGCTTAGCCGGCCCAAAACTCAAGCAGACTCAATTACTGATCGACGCGGAATCAATCGGGCATCGTTACCCAATAAGGTGGCGGTGCCCGTTTTCGTTGTCCTCAGCCATCCGATCGACATTCGGACCGCGCGCGTCAGGAATTTCGTCACGCAGACTGTCTGCTCGCCCATTTTCGGCCGAAACGTCTGCCTGTCCCTTTTGTTCGTCGGACGCTGCGACTATGACTCGCGAAGGACGATTGAGGGGCAAATTGCGAGTTTTGCTTGTCCCGATGTTCACTCTTTCAATCCGTTAGCCCAGCAGTTTTCAGCATCATGAGCGATTCAAAAATCCGCGTTCTCATCACCGATAATCTGTCCGAAGCCGGCCTGGCGATCCTGCGGGAATCATCGGAACTGGAAATCGTAATGGGCTCTCCGGAAAACGTTCGCGAGCAACTGCAGGATGTCGAAGGCGTCATTATCCGCAGCGCGACCAAGCTGACGGCTGAAGTGCTGGCTGGCCAGTCTCGCCTGAAAGTCATCGTCCGAGCGGGTGTCGGAGTGGACAACGTCGATCTCGACGCGGCGACTCGCGAAGGGATCATCGTGATGAACACGCCGGCTGGAAACACAACCAGCACGGCGGAACTCGCATTTGCTCTGATGGCTTCCTTGTCGAGGAACATTCCTCAGGCTGCGGCTACGATGAAAGCAGGCGGCTGGGATCGTAAAAAGTTTACCGGTTCGCAGCTTGCCGGTAAGACTCTGGCTGTCATCGGATTGGGAAGAATCGGCCTGACACTGGCCAAGCGGGCGCTGGCCTTCGAAATGAAAGTCATCGGCTACGACCCGTTTCTCTCCGAAGAACGCGCGCGTGAATTCGGCATCGAGCTTTTCCGCGAAGTCGACGACGTCATCGACAAGTGCGACTATATCTCCGTCCACACACCGCTGACGCCCGAAACAAAAGGTCTGATCAACGCCGAACGTATGAAGAAAATGCGACCGGGAACCCGCATCATCAACTGTGCTCGCGGTGGGATTATCGACGAAGCGGACCTCGTCGAAGCGGTGCAGAACGGAACGATCGCCGGAGCCGGTCTGGACGTTTACCCGCAGGAGCCACCGCCGGCCGACGATCCCATCCGAGGCGTCGACAACATTATCACGACGCCTCACCTGGGAGCGTCCACCGAAGAAGCTCAGGAAGCCGTCGCAGTCGAAGCGGCTGACATCATCACCGCCTTCCTGGTCAACAACGAAGTTCGACACGCCATCAACATGGCTCCGATCTCCGGCACGGAACTTCAGGAATCAAAGGCGTACCTCGACCTGGGATACCGCCTCGGCCTGCTGCAGACTCAGCTTCTGAAACAACGCTTCAAATCTGCCGGAATTCAGGAAGCAAGGATTACTTACCGCGGCGAAGTCTCGGAAAAGAAAACGCGACTGGTCACTGCGGCCTTCGTCGCCGGACTGCTCAGCTCCGGAGCTGACGAACCTGCCAACATCATCAACGCCGAATCAATCGCTCGTGAACGCGGCATCAAGATCACGGAGTCCTCATCACGAGACGGCGGCGACTTCACGTCCCTCGTGAACACAACACTGGTCACCGACAACGGCGAGTTCAGCGTTTCGGGAACAATTTTTGGCGACCGATTCCTGCGACTGGTCCGGCTGGACGGCTTCCACCTGGATGCCTACCTGGACGGCCAGCTTCTGATCTTCCGCCACGAAGACAAACCCGGCCTGATCGGTTTCATCGGAACTGTCTGCGGCAATCACGGAGTGAATATTTCACACATGTCGCTCGGCCGAGCAGACAACGGTGGAGACGCCCTCGCCGTCCTGAATCTCGACAGCGTCCCTTCCGAAGCCGTCTCCGCCGAAATCCTCGCGCACGCCGCCGTCACCGGAATCGACCTCGTCGCTCTTCCCCAGGCTGGTGAACCACTACCGTGGCTGGACAGCGCGAAGTAGAACTAATTCAACGTTAAGCCAGCGGCTCTGCTGGTGGCTCTGACATTTTGCGGCTGCTCGGTTAGTGGTGCATGCGCGCTCGTTAAGTCGAGCGGTTAGAACTTCATGAGCCTTTCGCAAGGTCATCTCGTGTGGACGCAAGCGTCGCGCTGCGGGGATAACAGCTCTGGATGCTTCTTGCTGACGAAATGTGGCTGATTTTTCAGCGGCAGTAGCCCACGGTCGTAGCACAAGCGCGAACCTCAGCTTCGAACCGACACCAGTTCTTCGCAGCGGAGTTAGCAGCCTGCCACATGGCTGATTTCTCACGCAACGGACAGGGACTTCTCAAACTATTCGGGGAGTTCCTGTTTGTTCGTTTCGGGGAGGAACAGCATCACGAACGCACCGACAAGGAAGAGCGCGGCCAGTGAGGAAACGGCGAGACGGTAGTCCATACCCGATTCGGCTTTCAGCCAGCCTGAAAAGAACAGCACGGGCACGGCGAGGATCCTTCCCCCATTGAAGCAGAAGCTGGTACCCGTTGCCCGCAGGTGAGTCGGGAATAACTCGGGGAAGTAGATTGCGTAGCCAGCGTGAATGCCCAAAGTCAGGAATCCGTACAGCGGCAGAATGCATAAAAGTTGCTGATACGTCTGCGGTCCGTAACAGGTGATCGGCACGATCAGAAAGGCGAGTAACTGCATTCCGATGAACGCTCGGCGGCGGCCGAATTTTGAGCACAATGGGCCAAACGCAAGGAGTCCGATTCCCCCGCCCGCTGTCTGAATGATCCCGTAGGCAAACTTTGCCTTCTGACTGGCGACGTCTGAAGCGATGCCCGCTGCCTCAAGCATCTCACTGGCCAATCCCTGAGTCGCGACGACGACTGCCCAGAACGTTCCCAGCCCGACAGCTCCCAGCAGCATGCCAAGGATCGCGTTGCGATTCCATTTTGGATTCGTCAGCAAATCTTTGAAGCTGCCCAGTTGAGCACTCCGGCCTTCCGCCGCTTTCGCCTTCCACTGCTCCGGTTCCTTGACGGCGGCGCGAACCCACAAAATCAACAGTGCCGGGATGATGCCCAGCAGGTACGCGTACTGCCAGTTGGCTCCGACAGCGATGCCGGCCAACGCGGCCATCCACGTCCCCAGCACGCTGGATGCGTGAAAGATTCCAGACGCGTGAGGGCGAGCTTTCGCCGGAAAGATTTCAGAGACCAGACTCGCGGCGACCGCCCATTCGCCACCGACTCCCATCGCGACGAGAAACCTGAGCGCCGCCACGTGCCACAACTCGGTCGCAAAGAATGTTAGTCCAGAAAAGACAGAGTACATCAGAATCGTGATCATCATGATCGGCCGCCGACCGTAGCGATCGGCCAGTGTGCCTGCACCAAGTCCACCAACTGTGCCACCCAGCAGAAAGATTCCTAGAAACAGGTCGCCATATTTTTGAACGTCGGCGCCTTCGCTTCCTAGAATCTCAGTCAGCATGTCTCCGCGAGTGATGTTGAAAATCTGACCTTCGTAAACGTCAAACACCCAACCAGCGGACGCGATTACAAGGACGAGCCATTGATAGCGGGTGACGCCGGCGTACCACGGGCCATCTTGAGAATCGTTCTCGGTTGGATCGGTGTCGGATAGCTGAGAATCGCTCACGAGGTTTCTCCAAGGGTGCGGCGCTATTGCGGGCGGTTGTCGAGCAGGTGGGCGAGAGCTGTTCAGCTTCGCTTTACTGCTCGGCAGTCTCTTCCGTGTTCGATGAGACATCTGGAAGTTTCAGAAAAACGTTCGTAAACGCGTCACCGATTTTGAGACTTCCAGGCTCCACGACTTCGCATTCGACAAGCTGATCAGCCATCTTCTGCCAGCGTTGTTCTGTCATGTTTCCGAGCGGGATCGTTCCGGTCGAATCGAAGGCCAGGCAAAGAGCCTGTAATTCCTTCGCGCCGAAAGCAAGGATGTCGAGATCCCCTTCGTTCAGTTCGTCCGTCTGGGCCAGGATAAAGCGATTGGTTTTCTCCGGATCGGTCAGGTACTTCTGCCAGCCCTTCTGGACGGCCTGCGTGAAGTCTCGAACAAGGTCAGGCTTATCTTTGATCATCGACGCTTCGGTGATCAGCGTGCTCGTGTACGGGTTAAAGCCGATTTCGGCCGCCATCAGACTACGAGGATCGCCGCCTTCCTTCGTTGCCGTAAACGGCTCACTGAAAACGTAGGCCTGCTGAGCAAAATCCTTGTTAAGAAGAAACGTCGAGATGTTGCCGGGGTACGGTACGATCGTGCAGCCTTCGAGCGACACTTTCCGCTGCAGATAATTCCCGAAGGTCGAGTTCTGATTGATGGCCAGTGTCAGATTCTTCAGGTCTTCGAATTTTTCAATCCCGGACGCTTTGTGAACCATGATGCACCGCGGGCTGGTCTGCATCGCTGCAAAAATTGCCACGACGTCAGCTTCGCGTGCTCGGCCGACCAGTATCTGATCCGCGTTCGAAATGCCAAATTCGACCCTGCCCGTTGCCACGTCCTGGATAACGGGCACGCCCGGGCCGCCGGGGCGAATTGTCACATTCAGGCCGGCTGCTTTGAAATATCCATGTACGAGGGCCGCGTAGTATCCGCCGTGTTCAGCCTCGGGATACCAGTTCAAAGCGAGCGTCACATCGAGCGACACGGAGGAACTGGCTTCGCTGCCGGCCAACTCTCCGTCGTGGTTGACTGTTTCCGGATCTGGCTGTTCCGAACAGCCCAGGCAGAACCCGATGATCAGAATTAACCCAAACTGACAGAATTTCAGGCCAGACAGAATTGAAAGGCGGTTATGCAGGGCTGGACGCCGATGGTTCATAAACTCATATCCTGACAGTGTTTTGGGCAAACCAAACAGTTCGAATCGGCGATTGTCGATGTGACATCGAAGCAATTGGCGGAATCGATTCCGCGAGTTGCAACCGAATGCCGTCAGGCATAAACTTATTGGCTTCCCGCAGTCGGTGGTTTCGGGGTTTGATAGAGAAATTTAACCAGACTCGGAGGATACTCCTCTTGAGAGCTGGGTTGCAAATCTGGAGATAAGTACGGTGAGTCTTGATCAGAGCCTGAAACGCGGCAGTCGGTTGGTCCGCGCCCGAAACGTCATGAAGCGAGCTGAACGTATCGCAAAGCTTACTGACGAAGACCGTTGGGACGAGTCTAAGAGTGTCTTGGGCATCCCAAAGACGAAAGTCCCGAAAAACACGGGCGGACGCAAGAAGAAGAAGAAGGAAAAGACTGAAGAAGGAGAGGAAGAGAAGGAAGTGAAATAGGTCTTTCCTGGTCGCTTTCAGCGTAGGCTGATTCGGTTACCGAATATTCAAATGGCCGTCTGAAATATCAGATGGCCGTTTTTTATGAGCAATCTCGTATTCGATACATTCTAATCATGCTCTAATCGTGGGCTTCGCAATTTGCGACGCCTGAGCCCTGATGCTTCTCAATCTGCCGACTGAATAGGTTGCCTGGCAGAATCTTCGCTGACAGAATGCTCTGTTCAGTTATTTGGACTCGCTGTTCAACCAACGGAGATTCTTTAAAGACCAGGTCGCGACAACGGAGAAGTGACCATTGCCCTTCATGGACCTGTCAGTCCAATTTTCTCAACGCAAAGTCCAGTCCGTCTTGTTGATCAAACGGGAATGTTTTGCGACGAGTGATCCGTAGTTTAAGATTCGCAACTTCATGCCGATTTCAGGCCAGATACGAGCTTCCGCCGGAATTGTTGCCCGCCTCCGACTGCGATGGCAGCTAGGCCGGTTTATGGCAGCGACGAAGGATTGCCGAGCGACTCAGGCTGAAACGCTTGCGTCTCTACTCGAATTGAACGGTCAGTCGGATCTTGCCATTCAGAATGGTCTCGGAAACGCATCAACGCCCGACGACCTGGACAAAGCCGTTTCCGTAACAGACTACAGCTTTTATCGAGAAGCGATCGAACGGGCGAAACGCGGCGAGACTAAATCACTGCTCGGGCCTAAGAATCGGCTCATGATGTTTACGTTGAGCAGTGGGACTACGTCCGATTCAAAATTCATTCCGGTCACGAACCGTTTTTACAGGGACTACCGCCGGAGCTGGCAGCTCTGGGGTATTTCAGCGTTCGACGCTCGACCAAAGATGAATTCTCTGAAGATTGTTCAGTTGTCGAGCGACTATCAAAGATTCACCAGCGAAGGTGGCACGCCGTGCGGAAATATTTCCGGCCTTGCCGCTGCGATGCAGAAGCCGTCTGTCAAACTGCTTTACACGCTGCCATCAATCCTTGCCAAAATTGACAACGCGGCGAGCAAGTATTACACCGCGCTGCGACTGGCGATTGCTGACCCTTACGTCGGGATGCTCACCACCGCCAATCCGAGCACGCTGGTTCACATGGCTCAAATGGCCGACGCCCGCAAAGAGGAACTCATTCGAGATATCAACGATGGTACTCTTTCCGTCATCGATGACCTGCCTGCCACTGTACGAGAAGCACTTGCCAGACGATTTTCGAAAGCAGACCCGCGGCGTGCTAAGACGCTCGAGAAATGCGTCGATCGAGTCGGCAGTTTGCTGCCAAAGGACTACTGGTCGGATCTGCAACTGGCGGCGATCTGGACCGGCGGTAGCTGTGCTGCGTACCTGCCGACATTGTACGAGTACTACGGAAACGTTCCTGTACGAGACCACGGGTTGTCGGCCAGCGAAGGACGTATGACGATCCCGTTTCAGGACACGTCGCCCGACGGCGTGCTGGACATCACTTCGCATTACTACGAATTCATTCCGGAAGCTGAGTACGGGAGTAAAAACCCGACGATCCTGAAAGCGCACGAACTCGAAGTCGAGAAGGATTACTTCATTCTGCTCACCACCGCTTCGGGCTTCTACCGCTACGACATTTGTGATGTCGTCCGTTGTGTAGGGCATCACAACACAACCCCGATCCTTCGCTTCCTGCACAAGGGAGCCCACATTTCAAACATCACCGGCGAAAAACTTTCCGAATCCCAAGTGGTCGAAGCCGTGCGGGCAACGCTCACGGAATTCAGCCATCGAGTCGGCTGCTTCACGCTCATTCCGTCCTGGGGCGATCCGCCTCGTTACCGGTTGATGCTGGAAGACTGGGAAGTTCCCCAAAAAGGAAGTTTGCGCCCGTTCGAATCTCGTCTCGACGAACGTTTGTGCGAAATCAACTGCGAGTATCAGGAAAAACGAACGACATCACGGCTCGCCCCGCTCGAAATTCTCCCGCTCAGGCGAGGAAGCTGGAGCGAGTTCGCTCGTGATCGTCAAGCAAAACTTGGCGGCAGCATCGAGCAGTACAAACACCCATGCCTGTTGCCGAATCTTGAAGTGGCTTCAAAAGTCGCCAGCCAGTTTCAGGTCAACGGTGGCTGAATTGCCAACGCGTAAACGTTGCGGCGGTCAGCAGAGTCAGCGAGAAGCTGATCAACCACGGAGCATGACCAGCAGTTCTTCGGCAGAAAGTCCGCTGTTGCCATCGAGCAAACTGTCGGCGAGATTCCACTTGCTTTGATGCAGTTCGAGAATCTGCTCTTCGATCGTGCCGCGAGTGATCAGTCGGTAAATGGTCAGCGGGCAATGTTGTCCGATCCGGTGAGCACATCGATGGCTTGATCTTCGGCGGCCGGGTTCCACCAGTGATCCATTTGAATGACGTAGTCGGCGGCGGTCAGATTCAGACCCGTGCCGCCAGCTTTGCGGATGTTTTCGCGGTTTGCGTGGACGAGGTCATGAAAACTGTTCTGTTGGAGCATCGGTCGCGAACAACCAAGTGGCTTTATAAGGATCATCAAACCGTTAATGACGCAGAAGATACATCGATTCATTGTGGATTTCTGCTGTGAAGTTTGACGGTCGGTTGAACCGAAAGGGCTCGAAATTTATTACGGTCGCAGGCATCGCTATCGTGAATGAAGAAATTGCGGGCAAAATTTGTTACAACTTGCGGCTCACGAAGGCTTCGAGTGGCAGAAACAGCCATTTTCAGACCGCTGCTGACTCAGCAGGCGAGGATCGCCGGCAGGCAGTTGCGTGAATTGACGTGTTGACATTCCGGGCTGTTTGCTTCTGGACACGTCGCCGCCTGTGGTTCCAGATCCGCCAGAGTTACTTTCGTAAACAGGCTCAGGAACCGGTTTGGGAGCACACAGGCGAAAAATAGACAAACAGATGTTTTATTGATTATTGAAAGGTTAATTGCCATGAGTGCAATTGCAGGCGTACATGCTCGACAGATTCTCGACAGTCGCGGAAACCCAACCGTTGAAGTCGACGTTGTTCTTGAAGACGGTCAGATCGGCCGCGCTGCTGTTCCCAGTGGAGCGAGCACCGGAAAGCACGAAGCGTGCGAACTTCGCGACATCGATCGCAAGGACTACTACCTCGGCAAAGGCGTTCTGAAGGCCGTCCAGAATGTCAACGACGAAATCGCTCCGCGACTGATCGACCTCGACGTGTTCGACCAGGCATTGCTGGACGCCACAATGCTTGATCTCGACGGAACCGAAAATAAATCTCGTCTGGGTGCAAACGCGATCCTGGCTTGCTCATTGGCCGCTGCGCACGCTGGCGCTCAACTCAGCTTTCTTCCGCTGTTCCGTTATCTTGGCGGAGTTGGTGCCAACTGCCTGCCTGCCCCAATGATGAACATCATCAACGGTGGCGAGCATGCCAATAACTCAATCGACTTCCAGGAATTCATGGTGATGCCTCTGGGCTTCGATAACTTCAGCGACGCTCTGCGATGCGGTGCTGAAATTTTCCACAGCCTGAAGAAGGTCCTGCACGACAAGAACCTCAGCACTGCAGTGGGTGACGAAGGCGGCTTTGCTCCAAATCTCGGTTCGAACGAAGAAGCAATTTCGGTCATCGCTGACGCTGTCGAGAAAGCTGGCTACACGTTCGGTGAGCAAGTCAAGATTGCACTCGATTGTGCGTCGAGTGAACTTTACGATTCGGCCTCTGGCACCTACACGCTGGACGGCAAGCAGATGGACTCTGACGGGATGATCGAACTGCTCAACGGTTGGGTTGATAAGTACCCGATCTGCTCGATCGAAGACGCTCTGGACGAAGACGACTGGGATGGCTGGAAGAAGCTGACCGACGCAGTCGGCAGCAAGTGTCAGCTTGTCGGTGATGACCTGTTCGTGACGAATCCGAAGCGATTAGCTCGCGGAATCGAAGAGGGCATTGCAAACAGCATTCTCATCAAGGTTAACCAGATCGGTACACTCACTGAAACCATTCAGGCCGTGTCGATGGCTCACCGAGCGGGCTTCACTTCCGTCATGAGTCACCGCTCGGGCGAAACGGAAGACAATACGATCGCTGACCTGGCAGTGGCGCTCGGAACTGGTCAGATAAAGACCGGTTCGGCTAGTCGTACGGATCGTATCTGCAAGTACAACCAGCTTCTCCGCATCGAAGAGATTCTGGGTGGTGCCGGCACTTACGGCGGGACGATCAGTTAATTGTCTAAGGATTTAATCTGATGAAATCTCTCAGCCCGGCTGTCCTGGACAGTCGGGCTGTTTTATTTTACGTATAAGAAATCTGCGATACTTCCGTTTAAATTCCCCCTCAACACTCCGGCAGACTTATGCCAAAGGTAAACAGACAAACGCAAACACAAAGTCGCAGTGCTGCTGCTTTGCACGAGACTTCGCTCTTGCAGTGGCTCGTTTCATTTTTGTTTTGGGGACAACTTCTCTTTGCCGGGTTCCTGTACGGCAGCGTGGCGATGGCCCCTAAACTGTCGACATACGTCGAATTGGACGACGAATACGTGACGGGGCAAACCGAACTCGTGCAGCTTGAACGGCAGGTTTTTGAACTGCGTAGAATCACTGATTCGCTTGAGCAGGATCCGGGGTTACTCGAAGAACTGGCTAGAATCGATCTGGACGCCACTCGTCCAGGCGAAGAGCAAATTCCACTGCACGATAACCTGACGCTCCAAAGCCGAATCACCAGGCAGTACACCGCATCAGCGCATTCAACAGGGCAATGGTATTCGCCGTTTCTGACGGCGTTCGCGACGGACCATCAACTGCGCATGATGTCGCTATTGGTCGCTGCCGGACTCATACTGGTCGCCTTTACGTTCTTCCAACCATCGCAGGCCGAACGGTTCAGTAGCGGCTGGAAGAACCTTCGAGGCGGCAGCTCTGCGATGCTTACTCGTTATCGTGCTGGCTGATCAGTGGTCGACGATGCGACGATCAATCGTCGAGTAGTGAAACGAGCAGTTCCGCAAGATTCGTGATGCTTTCGGTCGGTATCGTGTGAACGCCTTCGAACTCGATAAAGTCGACGTCGAAGCCGGCCTCTGTAAAGAGATCGTGCAACCGCGTTGCCGCTTTGAAGGGCAGGATCTGATCAATTGTGCCGTGACTCTGCAGCACCTTCATGGGACCACGCTTCGAGGCAAGCTCTCGCCATTGCTTCTCGCAGAGAATTGTCCCTGACCAGACGCAGAGCGCTCCGGGTGCTTCGTCGAGACGCAACGAAACGTCCGTAGAGAGCATTGAACCTTGCGAGAATCCACCAAGGACGATTCGCGAAGTTGGCAGGCCGGTTTTGATTTTAACACGATCAATCAACTTAATCATCATTCGGCGAGCTTCTGCTAACTCCGGTGGGTTGTTCAATCGCTCATCGCGGAACTCACCATTCGCGATGGCCGCGTTAATTTTTTCGACGTCGAGCGGCCACCACGCTCGCCCTTCTCCATAGAAGCCAAACTCCTCCATCGAGATTGGAGCTTCTGGAAAGATAAACTGAGTCGACTTGATAAGCCGCGGTTGGCACTTCATTAATTGGCTGGTAAGTGGAACAAGGTCCGTACCTGGAGCGCCGAACCCATGGCACAGGATGACGACCAGTTCAGGTTTCTGACCGTCATCAAGTTGCTGGACGACGCGACAGGTCAGCTCGCCTAGTTGCTCAAGTCTTTCCATAGTGAGATTCAGTTTCGCAGGTCAGGCATCGCCTGACGGAGTCAGGCCGGTTTGTGTTCAGCAAGAATGTGTCGTTTGATAGACGATGGTGCACTTCGTCAGGTCGAGCCTGACCTAGTTACAATGAGAAAGTGCCAGCAGTCCGTACGCTGTGACCAGGTTCGGGTCGCCTTCGTACCAGCGGTCGGCTTCGTTAATCCAGCTTCCGTTGGCCTTCTGCTGCTTCGCGAGTGTGGCGACGAGTTCCGCTCGCCAGTCGTGTGACTTTCCGTCGGCGTCTTTCAACTTATCGAGACCGAGCACTGACAACGTTTTGGCGAACGTGTGGTAGTAGTAGTAAAGGCCCTGCTTGCCCATGCCAGGATTGTCTCGCAGCGAGTAGTGCTTCGTGATCCAGGTAAGGGCGGCTTTGACTCGTGGATCATCCTTCTTCACGCCCGCGTAAATCATGCTCTTCAGACCGGCGTAAGTCATGCTCGCATAAGATCGCAGACCGCCATTGGCATCGACTCCGGCCTGAGATGTGCCACCTGCGGCGGGGGTGTAGT